>NZ_CP152002.1:442500-677500 GCF_038595055.1 Paenibacillus sp. FSL R7-0345 | reverse complement strand
TCAAGCCACCCAGTTTCCAGTGCGACCTCAGGTTGAGCCCAAGGTTTAAACACCAGACTTAAATAGCCGCCTGCGCGCGCTTTACGCCCAATAATTCCGGACAACGCTTGCCCCCTACGTATTACCGCGGCTGCTGGCACGTAGTTAGCCGGGGCTTTCTTCTCAGGTACCGTCACTCCGGTAGCAGTTACTCTACCGGACGTTCTTCCCTGGCAACAGAGCTTTACGATCCGAAAACCTTCATCACTCACGCGGCGTTGCTCCGTCAGGCTTTCGCCCATTGCGGAAGATTCCCTACTGCTGCCTCCCGTAGGAGTCTGGGCCGTGTCTCAGTCCCAGTGTGGCCGTTCACCCTCTCAGGTCGGCTACGCATCGTCGCCTTGGTGAGCCGTTACCCCACCAACTAGCTAATGCGCCGCAGGCCCATCCCTTACCAGCAGATTGCTCCGCCTTTCATTCTCTCCTCATGCGAAAAGAGAAATTATCCGGTATTAGCTACCGTTTCCGGTAGTTATCCCAGACTAAGGGGCAGGTTGCCTACGTGTTACTCACCCGTCCGCCGCTAAGCTTACCCCGAAGGATAAGCTCCGCTCGACTTGCATGTATTAGGCACGCCGCCAGCGTTCGTCCTGAGCCAGGATCAAACTCTCCAATAAGGTTTTTCCGAGTAGTTACCACACCCGAATTACTCCGAGGAAATAACCATCCGAAAACTATCGAAAAGAGCGATTGCTCATTTTGAAACATCTGACGAGAATTTACATTCTCTACTTTGGATCTCACCGAAGTGATTTCCGATACTCACTCGTTGTTCAGTTTTCAAAGATCAAGCTCGTCGTTGACTCCTACGCTCTCGTCGTCAGCAACTCTTATAATATATCACGTTTGTTTCAGAAACGCAAGCTTTTTTTGAAATGTCTTTTTCAGTCAATTTCAGCTAAACCTTGACGCGCTGTAACAACGTTCACTTATAATACCCCACATTACCGACAAAAAGCAACCCCTTAATCAAAAAAAAGACAAACCGCTTAAATAAATAAGCAGTCCGTCTTCTTACCACTATATTTTCTTCGTTCTTAGTAGAATTTAGCAGCGCTATATTTGCTTGCTACTTTAGTAAGGCCAACATCTTTATTGTTCTTAGCCAGACCTGCATCAACAGTAGTATCGATTGTTACCCATTTGCCGTTCAGCAGAACTTCGTTCCAGGCGTGGTATGTCGAAACATAGCTGGTGTTACCCATTACCAATTTAGTAGGGATGCCTTCACTGCGAAGCATAGTGGCGAACAGGGAAGCATAGTCATAGCAAATGCCCTTTTTGGAGAGCAATGTATTGTCGTTATTAGGAATATAGTCCTGCGTTACTGTTGTAGCCAGTGTGTTGTCATATTTAACATTTGCTACGATGTAGTTATAAATCGCTTTTACTTTAGCTTCGTCTGTAGTCAGACCTTGTGTAAGCTGTTTAGCTTTCAGTACGGCTTTATCGGAAGAGGTCCATTTAACGTTCTGTACGGAGCTCAAGTATACAGCGTTAGCATTGCTAAGGTTAAGCTCAACATCTTCGGAAGTTACTACTTTGTATTTGTTGCCGGTTGTGTTCTCAAGAACAGATACTTTATAAGTGCCGTTGCCTTGTTGCAGCGGGAAGGATTCTGTCGACTGGGAAGCATACAGGTTGTAAGTGTAGCTGTTACCGCCCTTGGTGATCATAACTTTGATGCGTTTGTCAGCAGGTACATCATAGGATACTGCAACAACGCCCTGATCGAGCTTGGAAGTATTCAACCAGCTTGAGTCTGCAGTAGCAGCTGAAGCAGTGCTTGTCTGAACGGAAGTGACAACTACGAATAATGTTAACAGCATGAAGTAAAATTTTTTCATGGATAAAACTCCTTTCGGTAGCTGGCTGCCATCCTTACGGGAAGGCCCTCTAGCTTTGCGTCCCTACCTTTCGATAGGTTTGCCGTTATCGTGTGCAGCTTTATCTCTCTCAATCTACCAAAAATGCTAGATTTTGGATCGTATAGCCAACAAAAAAAGCCCTTCATTCGGTAGCTGGCTGCCATCCTTACGGGAAGGCCCTTTAGCTTTGCGTCCCTACCTTTCGATAGGTTTGCCGTTATCGTGCGTGCTTTTATAGTTATATACTACCATATATTCGCCTAGATACAAGACCTAATTTACTAGAATTTCAGCATATTTCAATAAATTTTTTAATATTTCGCGCTGAATCCCTTTTTCTCTTTGATTCTAAGATAGCTTTGCATGAATAATCAGCCGGTGAGTCGGATTAACAAGCGGATCGCAGGTAATTAAAGTGAGGATTTTGTCCTTATCATTGCCGTTCAGCACCGACACGTCCGTCGGTTCTACAATAGAGATATCATAAACTTCGTACTGATACTCCTCTGCGCTTGTCTTAATCTTGATTGTATCTCCAATCTTCACTTCATCCAGCCTGTTAAAAAGCCGGCCGGCCGTTCTGGATCTGTGCGCTGCTATAGCTGCATTCCCCACCTCACCCAGCGGAGCTGTCTCCTTCATATGGGCGGCAGCATGCTTCATATTCGCTTTTGTCGCACCTTCAAGTACAGGCAGCTTCAGATCGATCCGGTCAATCGTGATGATCCCGGTGATTTTGCCGCCAACTGCGATCTCTTCAGCCGGCTCAGCCGCTGGCTGGACCTCTTCCTCCTGTTCCGACTCCTCGGCCAACAGCTGGGTCACCTCAGCATAGGGCTTTTGCAGATCCGGTTCAGCTGCCGGAGTAAGCTCACTGTAGGCTTGTTCTACTTCCTCCAGCAGTTTCGCCTGCTGCTTGTCGTTGTACCATTCATTCGCTTTCGGATACAGCATAATAAGGACGCCCGCCAATATAATTAGATAGGAAAACTTGCGCATGAACATCCCCCTTTACATTTTTGAACAGGTCAGCCCCAATCCCGGTGGTTGCCTAGAACACCCACAACCGGCTTCCGAAAAAGTTGATAAGCACCGTAACAAACGTAACCAGCACCTTGGCTATAAGCACCTGAACCCCGAAGCTGTCAGTCAGAAAATGCATCAGCAGTACTGAAATGCCGAGCACTGCCAGATTGAGGATGATAAACCTCACCAGCTGGAGCCGGTCGGAACCGTCCTTAGCTGCCGCCCGGTCACTGAAGGTCACCTTCTTGTTCCAAAAAAAACTGTTCGCTGTCCCCGCACTATAAGAAATAACCTGCGCCGGAGCATTCATCATCCCCAGCGAGTGCAGTAGTGTAAATACTGCAAAATCGATTAATGTATTAAGCAAACCTACGGCGTTGAATTTTAGGAACTGGATAAAGCCCGCATTCAGCTTTTTACCGCTCATAACGCTTGCCTTCCCGCTTGTCAGGATACTCCTCATCCCCGTACCCTTTGGTCTCCCGTACAATGTACAGCGGCCGGTCCTTGGATTCATCGTAGATCCGCCCGATATATTCACCGATTACCCCCAGCAGCATCAGCACGATGCCATTGAAGAGCAGATTGACGCCCACAATGGAAGTCCACCCGGGAACCGCCCACGTTGTGAACAGCTTTTGGAATAGGATGAAGAACAGATATAAAAAGCTTGAAAAGGCCAGGAAAAAGCCAATGTAGGATGCAATTTTGAGCGGCTTATGTGAAAAGGAGGTGATCCCGTCCAAGGCAAACCGGACCATTTTCTTCAGCGGATATTTCGTTTCACCGGCAAAACGCTCCTCCCGCACATACTCGACCATCGTCTGACGGAAGCCTACCCAGCTTACAAGTCCCCGGACATACCGGTTCTTCTCCTTAAGCCCTCTCAGAACATCACAGACCTTGCGGTCAATCAGCCGGAAATCGCCGGTATCAGTAGGAATCTCAACGCTTGTCATACTGCTCAGCAGACGGTAAAAGAGCTTGGCGGTCACCTTTTTGAACAGTGTCTCCCCGTGGCGCTTAAGCCGCTTGGCATAGACTACTTCATAGCCTTCCTTCCATTTTGCGATCATCTGCAGAATAACCTCAGGCGGGTCCTGAAGATCGGCATCGATAACCACCACCGCCTGCCCTTCAGCATAGTCCATCCCGGCGGTAATTGCGATCTGATGTCCGAAATTGCGCGAGAAGTCAATCAGCTTAACATGCTCGTCACGGCTGCTGATCCCGCGCATAATCTCAGCCGTACGGTCACGGCTGCCATCATTAACGAAGACCAGCTCGTAGGAATCACCGCATTCGTCCATAACCTTTTTCAGACGCTCATACGTATGCTGAATGACCTCCTCCTCATTGTACATCGGGACAACTACACTGTATCTGGCTTTCACCCTGTTTCCTCCTAAAAGTTTTGTAAGCATGGGCTTCCTTGTATTACTTCGTACAAAACTCGCCTCGAAAGCATACGCTTAGTTTTATGGAGCTTTACTTCATTGAACTGCTTCGCAATAAAACTCGCTTCAGAAGCATGTGCTTAGTTTACTTAGCCCGCCGGCCCCTAGAACACCCAGGAAGGGAACCAGCGCAGCACTACATTTACATAATCGGCACTAACCTGCATTCCCGAAAGAACCGGATAGAACATAATGAAGAGTACGGCCGCTGCGGCCACATAAGCATAACGGATTTTGGAAGCTCCGGGGAACTTGCTGTCCAGCAGCTTCATTATATAGACAATCGCCAGGATCATAAACGGCACCATTGCAAAATAGTGATACAGGAACGTCTCGCGCGGAACAAGCATCCAAGGCACATATTGTGAGAAAAAGGCGATCCACAGCATGTACAAGCTCTTCTCTTTACGTCTGATGGTAAGCCATACTGTGCCAAGCATTGCGAAAATTCCGGTCCACCAGATCAGCGGATTCCCCATAGTAACAATACTGCTCACCTGACCCTCAGGCAGCCCATTCCCGCCGCTGAAGAACCAGACCGGACGCTTCATAAACGGCCATTCCCACCAGGAGGAGGAGAACGGATGCGTAGCTACAAGCTGGCTGTGGTAGTTATACATGTTCTTTTGGGCATCAATAAGTCCCTTAATAGTATAACCTTCTGCGGTAACAGACAGCACCGGAATAAAGGACAGGCTGTACACTATAACAGGAATAATCACAAAGAAAACAACACAGCTGGCCAGTGTGATGATCGTGTTCTTCCAGAAGGAGCTGTCGGCTGTCCGGCAGGCTGTCTTGATCTCCTGGTCGCCCAGCTTGCCTTCAGCAAGCATACGTCCTGCTGCCCGGTATTCCCTGTAGCGGTCAAACAGTGACAATGCAAGCATTACCGCCAGTCCGGCCCCGCCATAGAGCACGATCCATTTGGAAGCGACTCCGATCCCGAAGAAGAGTCCTGACCAGAACAGCGGCACCAGGGTCTTGCGCAGCGGAACACGGTAAAAATTCATTGTAAAATAACGCTGCATGAAATAGAACATCAGCATAATAAAGAATACACCGTACACGTCGATCGTAGAGATGCGCGTCTGGGTAAAATGCATGAAATCCAGCGCGAACAGTCCCGCCGCAAGCGCAGCATACCGGGTCTGGCCGAACAGCCGGAGACCCATCATATAGATCAGCGGCAGCATTGCAACCCCGAACAGGGTGCCGATAATCCGCCAGCCGAACGGATTGACGCCAAACAGCTCCATTCCTGCTCCAATCAGGATTTTACCGAGCGGGGGATGGGTATTTTCATAGGCAACAATCCCGTGAAAATGCTCATACGCAGTACGGGCGTGATAAATCTCGTCAAAATAGGTACTGTTCATGAAATTCGAATACTCGGGAACGAGCGATTGCTCGTCAAACAGGTTGGCCGGCCCGCCTCTTTTGGCTGCCGCTGCAGCATCCGGCGTTACACCGGCTACAGGAAGCGGCGTTCTGCCTCCCCCCTGTTCATAGAAGGCTATCTCATTCAACGTGAAGCCCGGCGTGGTAACGGTCAGCTTCACATATCTTGCAGCTACGTTTAACGGCTGGCTTTTCCAGATGAAGACATTGCCGACATCCTCGCTCACATCCAGAGGGCTGCCCCAGACATCAGGAGTCTCGCTGAATTCGAGCTTGAACTTGCCTGTACCTACACCGCCGAATATATTTACGCTCTCCAGCTGCCTGCTCTGGCCAAGGTCAACATAGAAGCTTTCACCGCTGGCTGCAGGCTCCCATAGGGTTTCCGGCGCTTTGGTTGAACCGAGATTCACCAGTGCAATGACTGTGTAGACTGCCGTAATGGCAAGCATCCAGATCCAGTCCTTCCGCTGGAGTCTGAACCTGGCTTTGGCCTTGGTCTCCAGCGGGCGGATGCCTTCGGCAAGCACCAGATCCGCAGCATATTTCTCTGCATCTGTATCCGGAGGTGCCAGCATCTTGATCTGTTTGCGGATATATACCATATACCCGGTATACAGCGTATAGACCAGCAACCCGAGATTGGCAATCGACGTAACCAGCACAATGCCGTCCGTCGGCGGGTTGCCGCCGGCATTGAGATGAGCCAGTGTATAGCCGACATTGATATATTGCGTCAGCGTAAAGCCCAGGAACAACGTCAGGAAACGGCGGTCCCTGCTCTCCATATAGCTGAATAAGCAGAGAATAAGAGCCGGATAAATATAACGCTCATGCATCTTGGTGCCCAGGACAAATACGACAGCAATCAGCACGATGGCGATAAAATACGATTTAGACAGGTCCTTGCGGTCTTTGCGGAATGAATAGTACGTTGCGGCTGCTACAGCAGCCAGGATGAAAACAAAACCCCAGACGCGGTACGTAATGCCCAGCCATGTAACATCCATAGCCGACCACATCGGGCCTGTGAGTGCGTACAGGTTAAACGCATTAACCGTGGAATACGGGTAAGACGATAAGGTGGCTTTGTACAGATCAATCAGCCCGATGAAGCCGCCGTTGTTCCAGAAGAACGGGGCCGCCAGCAGGGCAAAGATCCCCAGCCCGTATAAGGCTCCGAGGGCAAGCTGCTTCCAGGCCCGGTGATGATAAAAGGCAAACATCAGGACAGGGGTAAAGATCAGCGCCTGCGGTTTAACAAGCACGGCAATGGCGAAGAAAATGGCTGAGCGGACAAAGGTTTTGTTAGCAGCCCCCATAATGCTGAGCAGCAGGAAGATCATAAAGAAGGAATCTGCCTGGCCCCAGGCGGCTGAATCCATCAGCACAGCCGGATTAAACAGGTAGAGCAGCATCAGGCCGATAGCCATTCCGCCGCCGAGCTTCTTGCGTCCAATCTTGTAAATGAGGCCGGCGAGCACCAGATCTGAGAGGATTGCCGGCATTTTGAAGAGCAGCATTTCCCCTGCCGATCCGTGCGTAAGACCGAACAGGCTGCGGACCGCGCTCAGCAGATACAATATGTACAAATAGCCTGGCGGATAGTCCGCGAAATAACCCTCCTCATAGAATCCGCCTGGTCCTTTATCAACAAGACGCTGTCCCCAGGCTATAAAGGTATTCATATCATTCTCATAGCCCTGCGCGGTAACCCCGATCCAGATGCGCAGGATAAACGCGCCGGCGAATGCAATATACAGCCATCTCGTATACATTGCATCCGGCTGGGCCAGCAATTTATTGCTGCGTAATCCTCTATTATATAGAAGGGCAAAAAAGACACTGAATACAGCCGAGATCAGCAGGATTTTGGCCGGCGATACTTTATGGGGTACCGATTCAGCAGTATCATTGCCGGCAGGAGCCGCTGCTGCGGCATCCAGCGAGATGAAGCTTGCCCCTTCGGGCAGAGCCTCCAGCTGCTCTACAGACAGGTCATCGAAGTAAGCCTTGCCTTGAATAAGGCTGGCGTAACCGCCAAGAGCTGCTCCAACGGTAAGCTCAGTCTGTTCATTCCCGGTCTGGCCGATAAACTCCAGGTACTGCCAGTCTCCGCCGGTATCTGTTGTTGCCGGATAACCGCCGCCTACCCCAACCGGGAACACATTAGCGCCCAGGCCTTCACCGGCTACGCTGGCAATTTTGACATAACCTGAAATCTTATAATAGCTGTCCGGCGTTACGGTAATAGCCTGAATCCATTTCAGATGATTCGGTTCAAGGTTCTCGATAACCGCAGCTTTGCTGCCGGAATGAACCTCCTCGGACTGAACGGACAGAATACCTGAGCCGTCTCCGGCAATCCAGGCATCCTTGGTCCAGCCCGCCGGTGCTCCATCCTCCCCGTCTTCAAAGCCCGGATTCTGCAGCAGATTGCCCTCTGCATAAATACTTGTTACCGGAAGTACGAACATCAGCAGCATGAACATAAAGACTGCGGCCGTGCGTAGATGTTTGATCATCGTTCCAACCTCACCTCATCAATGTTAATCCAGCCGTTCCCGCCGGTTATACTAGCTTCCGCCTGATCCCCTCGTTCAGGGCAACAGCCGGCAAAACAATCTGATAGTACCCTCAAAGCTCCGTTGTTCAGTTCATTTCCTGCAGAACGCACGGAATCCGCTTCTGTAGCCTAATCGCCGGTGATAATAACCGTATAGTTGGCAAACTGCTGCACGGAATAATTGCCTGCGGCTATTGCCGGCAGCCCGGAATGATTACTGATAACATAAGCTGAATTAGCTTCTAATACATCCGGTCTGCCGAATCTGTATCTGCCAAACGCTGCGACCTGCTGAAAAGCACCGCCGGGATTAACGTATACAACCGAATCCTGGAAGTCATGCGGACTAATCTTCTCATAGAACAGCACGTAGATATAAGGCATATTGATTTCATCTGTTACATAGATGTTTCCGGTGGTGTTTCCGGAAGCATAATGTATGGCTTCGCCCGCTGATTCATAAAAGCTCGGACCGATTCTGGCCGGATAGTCACCGAAATATTCGCCGATAAAGGAGCCGAACATTACGGCAAAGGCAGCAGCGGCGAGAATACCTGCCGGCTTTATTTTGGAATAGAGCCAGATGAAGCCGGCCGCCACGAGCATAACCAGCGGATAGAATACAATATTGATCCGGTTAATATTCACCGTAGTGATAAAAGCCATCAGCACGGCTGACAGCAGCCACAGTAAAATAACTCCCTGTTCCGCTTCTTTACGCCGGTTCTTCCACATTGTCCGGATCATCACAAGAAGCCCGGTCAGCGCAAACGGCAGCGCAAGCGGATAAGCATAGCCGTACCAGGAAATAGAGTTCCATGGCAGACCGTCGCTCCCGCTCCAGAGGATGGATATGAATTCACGTAAATTACTTGCGGCTGTCTGGAGCAGCTCTCCGCCAAAAACAGAGGAGATCTGCTCCACCCGCGGCGTAGTGAGCTTCGGAACAGATAATAGCGGCGTAGTGATGGCCTGCAGGTCTTCGTAATGATTAATTACTATAAATAATAATATGGGCAGGGACAGCAATACAAATAGCAGGGCATTCCACAGCAGCGTGCGCACTCTGATTAGCCTGCAATATAATAGAAGAATTGCCGTTCCCGCAGCAAATACAGGAACAAAGAAATAGGCAGTCCCATATGCATACAAGGATAAAGCCAATACTGCCGTAAAGGCATAGGTCCAGCGGGAATCCGCAGATTGGACTGAACGTAAAAGACAGTACACCGCGATCAGAATCAGTGTCGGGAACAGATTGGACTCCAGCGCCCACCTCGACATCATAATATGCCACGGGTTAATGGCTATAAAGAACATGGCAGCTATGCCTGCCGCTCTGGAAGGGAACAACCGTTTCATTATCAAATAGAAGAAAAACATTCCGGCCAGCCCCATAAAAACGCTCAGCGCCCTTACCGACAGCGGAGTCAGGCCGAACAGCAGCAGAAAAGGAATGGACAGGTACGCATATAATGCATTTTGCCCGCTGCCCCAGGCTATAAGATGGACTGGCAGATGAACACCGTTGCGGTCGATCCCGTAATGCAGAATGGCGTAAGCATCATAGCCGATGGAAGCCTCATCCTGATTCAAGCCGGGCGGAACCGAGCCTATGTATACTATTCGTACAATTGCCCCCAGCACGAACAGCAGCAGCGGCCAGGGATTGCTTTTGCAGGAGTTAACGATCCTGTTTAGGATGCCTGACAACTTACATCACCTCTTCAACAATATAATCTAAATACCGGATGATGGAAAGACCGGGACGGTCCTTTGTTCAGGAATAGACCAAAAAGAACCGGAAAGCCGGAATATACAAAAAACAGCTCCCTCATCTCTGAAGGAGCCGTCATCCTGTACTATTAAAAGGGTAAAGGGAGTTGTTCTTAGCCTGCGCTGCCGAAGAATATATAACGCATAACAATCAGAACCGCCAGCACCCACATCATCCAGTGAATATCATATTTCTTTTTGCCGGCCAGGTTGGCTACACAAGCCAGAATTACATAAGTAACGATACCGAACGAAATCCCGTTAGCAATGTTGTACGTGAAAGGCATAATCGCAAAGGTCAGGAAGGCTGGAATAGCATAAACCATATCCTGAAAATCAATTTCGCGGATCGACTGGGCCATAAGCACACCCACAACGATCAGGGCAGCAGCAGTAGCCGAGCCTGGAATCAGGGCAACAACCGGGGCCAGGAACAATGCAAGCAGGAAGCAGACACCGGTAGTTACGGCAGTCAGACCTGTGCGTCCGCCTTCAGCAACGCCGGCAGCACTCTCTACATAAGCAGTAGTAGTGGAAGTACCGAGCATAGCGCCGCCTGTTACAGCGATAGCATCTACGAACATTGCATTTCCGACACGTTTCTTACCTTCTTCTTTGTTCTTCATAATGCCAGCACGCTCAGCAGTACCTACCAGTGTGCCAAAGGTATCAAACAGCTCTACAAAAGTAAAGGTGGCAATTGCGGATACAATACCGGTGTGCATGATGCCGTCCCAGTCAAATTCCATAAAGTTCAGCTGTGTGAAATCCGGAACCCAAGGCGTCTGCGGGCTGCTCAGCGAACTGAAATCAACGGCACCCATCAGAATAGCCACAAGCGTTGTACCAAGAATACCGAACAGGATTGCCCCGCGCACTTGAAGCACCATCAGGATAGCGATCAGCAGAAGGCCGATAATAACGAGCTGAACATTCGTGTTTTCCAGGCTGCCCATATGAATGACCGTCTCGAAGGACAGCACGTCTGTAAATTTGTTAGCAGGAATGTCGCTGCCGGCTTCAACGCCGATAGTCATCAGTCCGCTGTTCTTGAGGCCGATGATCGTGATGAAAAGACCGATACCGACTGTGATTGCATGCTTCAGACTGTCCGGAATCGCGGTAAGCAATATCTGCCGGACTCGGGTAACCGTAAGGAGAATGAAGATCAGACCGGAAATAAATACGGCGGTCAGACCCATCTGCCAGGTGAACGGGTGATCAGTAGTCTGTGAAGCGAGTACTACGGAAGCAAAATATGCATTAAGACCCATACCAGGTGCCAGCGCAACCGGGAAATTAATGAACAAACCCATGGCAATTGTGAAAATACCTGCTGCCAGCGCTGTAGCCAGGAATACGGAATACCAGCCCATGTCGATGCGGCCAAAGGCGGTCAGCGTACCCGGGTTAACCGACAGAATGTAGGCCATTGCCATAAAGGTAGTAATACCGGCCATGATCTCTGTGCGTACGGTAGTGCCGTTTTCTTTCAATTTGAAAAAGCGGTTCAATTGATTCTCCCCCTAAGGTGTATGTTGTGTATGAGCCCACAGAAAAGCCGGTATCTGATCGACACCGGCCCGAAAAAAGAGAAGGTCCCTCATCTCCCTCCAGCCTCACAGCCGAAGGTTCTTATGGAATCGCTCTTTTTAATCGTAGCCAGGTCATTACGGTGACCCTGTAGAGACTTCCAGGCCAATTCCCGGAATTATACGAATAATTTTGTTGCTCAACGCTTTTTTATTTTAGGTGTAACTCACATAACTTGTCAATGGTAAATACGAACATTGTCTGTAATCTTTTCGTTAATGTTCGTAAATGAGGCGTTTTTATGAATGTGGTGTACGGTGGTCATCAGCTTTTTAGGAAGTCTAAAAACAGTTAACCAAAAAATACTCTCTTCTGTCTGCTGAACAACGCAGATAAAAGAGAGTACTTATTTATTTTATCCTATTCCCACTCGATAGTCGCTGGCGGCTTAGAAGTAATGTCGTACACGATCCGGTTGACGTTATCTACTTCGTTGACGATGCGGACGGAGATTTTCTCCAGCACATCCCAAGGGATACGTGCCCAGTCAGCCGTCATTCCGTCGATGGAAGTTACGGCGCGGATACCTACGGTGTAGGAATAAGTACGCTCGTCACCCATTACACCTACGCTCTTCATGTTCGGAAGTGCAGTGAAATACTGCCAGATTTCACGATCCAGACCGGCTTTGGCAATTTCTTCACGCAGAATGTAGTCGGAATCACGAACGATCTGCAGCTTCTCTTCTGTAACTTCACCCAGTACACGGATAGCAAGACCCGGACCCGGGAATGGCTGGCGCCATACAATTGCATGCGGCATGCCCAGCTCTTCACCCAGCTTGCGGACTTCGTCCTTGAACAGGGTATTCAGCGGTTCGATCAGGCTGAACTTCATGTCTTCCGGCAGACCGCCGACATTGTGATGCGATTTGATGGTCTGTGCAGTTGCGGTTCCGCTCTCTACAATATCTGTATACAGCGTACCTTGAGCCAGGAAGGCAAAGTCGCCCAGCTTGGCCGATTCTTCGTCGAAGCAATAGATGAATTCGTTGCCGATGATCTTGCGCTTCTGCTCTGGATCGGATACGCCGGCCAGCTTGCTCATGAAACGCTCGCGCGCATCAATTTTTACGACATGAATATCAAATTTGCCGACAAACGTCTCCATTACGCTCTCAGCTTCACCTTTACGGAGCAGACCGTGGTCAATGAACATACAGGTAAGCTGATCGCCGATTGCCCGGTGAATCAGCATCGCTACAACGGAGGAATCTACGCCGCCGCTCAGTGCGCACAGTACTTTTTTGTCGCCGACTTTATCCTGGATATCCTTAACGGCATCTTCTATAAAGGATTCCATTGTCCAGTTGCCTTCGCAGCCGCAAACTTCATACAGGAAATTCGAGATCATTTCATTGCCGTTCACTGAGTGGCGCACTTCCGGATGGAACTGCACGGCATAAAATTTCTTCTCGTCATTGCTCATTGCCGCGATTGGAGCACTCTCGGTACCGGCATCCAGCTTAAATCCGCCCGGAAGCTCAACGACATGGTCACCGTGGCTCATCCATACGGTCTGGCTGCCGTCAAGACCTGCAGCAAGCACCGAACCCGGCTGGAAATCTACGTCCGCTTTGCCGTATTCGCGCTTGGCTGCACGTTCAACTTTGCCGCCCTGCTGCTGGGCCATCAGCTGCATGCCGTAGCAGATCCCGAAAATCGGCAATCCCAGCTCATAGACAGCCGGATCAACATGCGGAGCATTTTCAGCATATACACTGCTTGGACCGCCGGAGAAAACAATCCCCTTAGGTGAAAGCTCCTTAATCTTCTCAATTGGCGTATTGTACGGCAGAAGCTCGCTGTATACCCCCAGGTCCCGGATTCTGCGCGCGATAAGTTGGTTATATTGTCCTCCAAAATCGAGAACGACGATAATTTCATTTGGCTTGTTCATTACGTGCCTCCCTTGATTATTGGATTCATTATACTCATGGTTAATTCTTACCGTCAAGGAAAGGCGGGCAGGCTTTTTGCGCGCTTTTGGGCAGTAAAGTCCGGCAGCAGCAAAGAGCTTCAGCAGAATAGAAAGAACCGGAGGCCCTGTCTGGAAAAGTCGTCCAGACCCGTTTTTCCGGTTACGGCGAGGCTTAGAGCTTTAGTTGCAGTTTGTACAATTAAACAACGCATAAGGCTGCTCTTTACTCAGATAAGTGTACTCCGTGCAACTAAAGTAGGCCGGAAAGGCTAAATCAAGCCCTTTTGAGTCTTTTAATTGCACGAAATACAGCTAAAGTGCTCTCAGTACAAAAAAACAGGCGTTTTAGTTGTACAGAATACAGTAAAGCAAGTTTGCCCTCTTTCCAGTGGAGTCATCATGCCAGCCGGAAGGTTATAATAAGGCACTGGCTTATAAAATCAGCGGATTGCTCAGATGATCCGGCAGTCTGCTGACCCGCCGTGATGCGAGCTGCGGGCGCAGCGGGTGAGGCTAAACCCGAATGCGGCGGCGTGATCGGTAATGCATGAACGGGTGCTGTGGGTAATGCAGGGACGGCAGGCGCAGCACGCGGCGCAGAAACCGGACGCGCAGGCGCGGCGGGTGATGCAGGGACGGCGGGTGCGGCTGCGCTGTACGCCAGGGTCTCCCACTGGCGTACGAACTGCCGGACCGCGGCTCGCAGCCGCACGTCCTCAATCGCCAGGGAGGCTGCGTACTCCCTGGCCGTCAATCCCGGCGGCGGCGCACCGTAGCGGGCCGCCAAGCCCCGCCAGGCCAGCGCGGCTGCGCGCAGCTGCCGCTCCCGGCCCCTGCTGCCGCGGCGCAGCGCCGGCAGCAGGGCCAGGCTCCGCCGCCAGCGCCAGGCGGCGGCGAGCACCAGCGCCGCCGCGGCAGCGGGCGGCGCCGGGGTCCCGCCCGCCTGTGGCAGGGCGGGCAGTGCGTCCGCGGCGCTGCGCGCGGACGCTTTCTGCGGCGCGGGAACCAGCGCCGCTGCAGGAGCTGCCGCCGGACCTGCGGCGGCCAAACCCGCCCCCGGCGTAGGGTCGAAGGCGACCCAGCCTGCGCCGGGGAAATATACCTCCACCCAGGCATGGGCATCAGCCTGGGTGACCTGGTAGCGTGCCGGCAGATGGCCGCCGCGCTCGGGAGTGCCGGGCCCATAGCCCTGCACGTAACGGGCCGGGATGCCGCTGCTGCGCAGCAGCACTGTCATCGCCGAAGCAAAATGGACGCAGTAGCCCTGCTTCGCGGTGAACAGAAAATCATCTACGAAATCCGCCCCTTCCGGCGGAATCCGGGTATCCAGCGTATAGGAATAGCTGCTGCTGAGGTAGTTCCGGACTGCAGTAACAGCGTCATACCGGTTTTCAGCTCCTCCTGTAAGCTTTGCCGAGAGTGCAGTGACCCGTTCCGGAAGATTCGAGGGCAGCTGCAGATATTGAATGGAAATTGCCTCCGGATCTTGTTCATTCCGTTCGCGCAGTACTGCAGGATCATTCTCCGGCAGCAGCGATTCCACTTCATAAGCCTGGATTGCGGCTGAACCGGAGGTTACCGGCAGGCGGAAACGGTTTTTCTCCGGATTCGTCAGCACATAACCAAGCCTGCTTCCATCCGTCAGCTCCACCGGCCCCACATCAGCTGCCATTCCTGCACTAAACAGCGGCAGTCCGCCGGAAGCCGGATCTGCAAGCTCGATCCGCTGCAACAGTATCCGGCTGCCGGAAGAATCTGCAGCAGCCAGCTCCGCAGACATCTCCTCTGAAGGCAGATGCGTCAGATTAAGGGGCTCGTACAAAATGCCCTCCCGGATCCAGCGGCGGCCGTCATAATAGGCGAGACTCTCTCCCCGCCAGTATACCGGGCGGCTGGTAATTGCTGTAAAAACCGGTGCAGTCCCCGGAGTCAGCGGTGCTCCCAGTTCCCCTTCCCCGGTTCCATACCCGGTCGTTCCCGCGGTGCCGGCTGCAGCTTCTCCACCTGCTGTCCGGCTTGAAATCCCCCTTTCAGCCCAATACTGCAGCTGTTCCATGACCGGCTGCAGCGTAACGGGTGCAGCCGGACGCGCACTGTACAACACAGTGCCTGTCCAGGCCGCTGCCGCCAGCAGGATTGCGGCGAGCAGCGTAAAGCCTGCCCAGCGGTAATACGGCAGTCCTCTCTGATCTGTCTGCTCCTTGAGCTGCTGCAGGCCCGCCAGCCCCCGCATCCAGAGAATCAGTACGGCCGATGCCACCATGTAACCGGTTGTATTCATACCAAAAATGATATCCAGCACCAGCAGATAAACAGCAGTCACTGCCGTAAACAGGGCGGTAGTCCCTCTGTACAGCGCCAGCTGCTGTACGGATGCAACCAGCAGGCCCCAGCCCAGAACCAGAATAAGCAGCCGGCTGTCCTCGCTGAGCCCTGACACTCTACCGGTAAATAATTGCGCAGCATCCGCTGGAATTCCCGATGCGTATGCCGCAAGCCATCCCGGGCCTTCGTTTCTGTTGCAGGCCGAGTACCAGGTTAAGGCAATCAGGACAAACTGGATCCAGATCTGCAAAACAGCCGGAACCCGGAAGCTGCCCCACAGGAGCAATGCGCCTGCAGCAAGCATCAGAAGCTCCAGCAGTTCTAGCGTATCCGCAGCCGGCAGCGACTGATGCAGCGGCATCAGCCAGCTGACGAACATGCCCATAATAGCCAAAGAGAACAGCAGACGGTAGTACAGGGGGCTGCTGCCTCCGTTACTGGTCTGGCTGTTCTCCGTTAGTTGCGCTGCCGGGCGGTATGCAAAGGCCGGGACTGTCCGCAGGCCTTGACCCTCTCCATAGAAGCCGGGAGAGGAGGGTTCGGCGATGACTGCAGAATCCTGCGGCAGACTACCCCAGTGTGGGTCTCCCCGGAATTTCATCTCCCTTCCCCTCCTTCCTCCATTCTGGCGCAGCCGGATAATCCAGGCAGTATACCCTTGCTCCCAGCCGGGCCAGGCTGCCGCTGATGGTCCCCGACGCAGGCGGCTTGTAACCTTCAGTCCGCCGGTCAGCTGCAGCCCCTTCCGCTTGCGGTGCGGGCTGATCCCAGACATAGTAAAGTTCCACCTTCATCCCCTGCATCAAAAACCGGGCAAGCGTACGGGCAGCCTCTTCCTCCAGCCGGCCGGTAATAACGGCAACCGTCATCCCGGGAATCCAGTGCTGTGATGCATCCTCCAGCAGCCTGCTGAGACTCCGTGTTCCGCAGGGCGTAATTTCCGTAAGCATATCCTGCACTCTGCCGGGGATTTTGCCGAGCCCTTCATGCCTGGCCATCCCTTCCGGCCAGCCTCCGGTGAACAGCTGGACGTACGCCCCGCTGCGCTCGGCAGAGAGCATCAGTCCCATCGCTGCGGATACAGCCCGCTCAAAGGGCGGATCTGCCTTATCCCGCTGGCTGCGCGGCAACAAGGCGCCAGAGGGAATCTCATAATTCTCCGGACAGTTGGCCAGCACAATGCAGGACATCCGCCCTTCCTCCTTATCCGGTATCCGGCTCTGCAGGGTGCCTTTGCTGGCACTGCTCTTCCAGTGAATGCGGTTCTGCGGATCACCTGGTACATAATTACGGATATCTGCCGCTTCCCCGCCGGTACGGCCCCGCTTCAACAGCATATCTTCTATGCTGCGGCTGCTCTCCGGCAGAGCTGCACCGGTATAAAGCGGTTTGGGCAGCACCTTCAGGCTGTCCTTCCCCTCAACCCGGCTTTCGCCGGTAAAAAGCCCAGCCGGATCTCCCCAGGTGATCCGGCTGCCATACAGCTGATGAATGCCGCGCGGTACCTCATGAAGCCTGTAGGAATACCGGAAGGAACGCCGGAAGCCGGGAAACAGCAGCTCCCGATGCCAGCTTCCGCCCCAATAATCCGTAATGATCATCCACGGAAGCGGAAGCCTGGTCGCAAAACTGACCTGCACTTCAATCAGCAGGCTGTCCCCGGCTACCGGACGGCTCGGGGTGATGCTGCGGGTAATCCTGAACCGCCGCGGCCCGAAAGCCTGCAGCAGCAGTCCCCCGCCCGCCAGCAAGCCGCTGACAATCAGCAGGAACAGCAGCGAGGCACCCCCCCGCCAGAAATATAAGACTCCGAGAACAAGGATAACTGCCAGCATCCGGAGCCACTCCGCTGCAATGCTGCGGCTCCGGCGGAACAGCAGGCCTTGGACATCAGAAGAACGTTCGTGCAGCTTACGCTTTTCAGGCGTTGGTTCCATTAGTGATGAAGAGGACATCGGCACCCTTCCTTCGTGGTCATAGAATAGCCCTATGGATGCAGCAGCACTATTTAAGTGCAATGCATAAGAGCCTACTATTGTTTATTCTTCCCACGAAAAAGGGTGCCCAAACCCCTGAAGTCTTTTGCATCCACCGATCATTTTTACCTTTCAGATGCTTAAAACGCTTTCACCCTCCGCTCCTCTGCCGTTACCTTAACCTCCAGTAAAGGATGCCCCGCCTCCTCAAGCAGATCACGAAGCGGAAGCCACAGGGAAGAACCGATCATCTGTATATCCGAGCTCCTCGTAACAAGCGTTCCGTCACCGGAGGTCAGGGTAAGCCGCTTATTCCGGGCATCTGCGCTCACCTCACGGCCGTTCCAGTAGACCCTTCCGCTGCGGCTGGCCGTATCCCAGCCGACCCTGCCGCCTAACCGCTCAATAACCGCCCTTAGCGGAACTATATATTGGCCTTTGCTGATCCGGAATTCCCCCGGGTCCAGCTTCGCCTCCAGCTTGCCCACCTCCAGAATCAGCGGCTTGCCCGGCCCAAACAGCCCTGCATTCGGCATAATATTAGAGGCAATCCAGGCTGCAGACGGCTTGCTCCGCCCTGCCGCTGCCGCAGCAGCTGACACTCTGAACTGCACCGGCTCCTGATCTGCATCCAGCACACCGAAGCTGTAGCCTGCAGCCTTGTACCGGGCAATGATCTCCGGCAGTGCCTTCGCACTCTCTGCATGACCCGCACCGTCATGAAGCAGGAGAATAATCCGTGAACCCTGCAGCGATACCGACTCCTGCAGGATTTCTGCAGCCGGCACCCCCTTACGTTTGGAATCCCCGCTATCCACAGTCCAGTCCATGACGGTGTATCCTGCCTCTTTTAACAGCTCGAAGTAAGTGGCGTCAAAATGCCCGTATGTACCGCCCGGAGCCCGTACCAGTTGAGGGCGGATTCCTGTAATTTCCCGAACCACCTCCTCTGTCTGTTTGATCTGGCTCCAGAATTCTGTGAATCCGCTATATAAATCATGGTAATTATGATTATAGGTATGATTGCCGATGACATGCCCCTGTTCCCAGATGGCATTAATAAGCTCAGGATGGCTTTTTGCCTGCTGCCCCAGCACGAAGAAAGTTGCTTTTACATTCTGCTTCCGCAAAATCTCCAGCACAGCAGGTGTTATATTGCTGGGACCATCATCGAAGGTAAGGTACACTGTCTTTTGCTCTGTCTTTTGTTTGGTTTTCTGTACCGCAACTGTCTTCACCTGCTGTACTGCAGCAACTACCATAGTGCCGTCTTGTTTCACAGCCGGAGCGCTCAAATCTTGCGTCACGGCAGCCGGAAGATTATTCTTAGAGAGAACAGGCATGGTTCCACCTGCCTGCAGAGGGGCAGCCTTCTGCTCAGGAAGGGACTCTACACCCCAACCTGTCAAAACACATAATGCAACAGCCATAGCAACCAGCCCGCGGATCATATTCCGGCGGATCAGGGTTCTTTTGCTACCCTTCATCTTCTCTACCTCCAGCATTCTATTGGCTTTGACAACCATTTGGTAGATTGTATGAAGACAAGCTTGGAAATAGAATTAGGCGCGCTGCCTTTGGAGAGTGACTTTATTATGGAAATGCTGAAGTGGATACAGGAGCTGTTCGCCGACTATGGCTATAATGTGCTGTTCTTTGGGCTTTTGCTGGAATTTGTGGCCCTGCCCTTTCCGGGGGAAACCACTATGGCCTTTGCCGGATTCCTCTCCTACACCGGAAGGCTGGATTTCCCGACTCTGGTTGCGGTTGCTTTTGCAGGAACAACTGCAGGCATGACCATCACTTATTTTATCGGGCTAAAAGCAGGGCTTCCCTTTATCCAGCGCTACGGCAAATGGTTTCTGTTCTCGCCGGCCAAGCTGGAAAAGACGCAGCACTGGTTCGAGCGTTACGGTAGCTTCCTGATTTCCATCGGATATTTTATTCCCGGCGTCCGGCATTTTACCGGCTATTTTGCCGGTATTATCGCGTTGCCTTTCCGGAAATTCGCTCTGTACGCCTATGGCGGCGCCCTGATCTGGGTTATCCTGTTTCTGGGTATCGGAAAAGTGTTCGGACCGCAGTGGATGGGCATCTTCCACCTGTTTGAACTGTACGCGCTCTGGATTGTCTCGGGTGTTGCCGCACTTGCCGCTCTGATTATTCTGATCCGCTACCGGCGCTTTCTGGCTGTACGCGTATTCCGGCGCAGTCCTGAGCTTGAACTGAAAACCAAACAGAGAGAAACGTCTAAAGAACGCTAGTACCGGATCCATTTATTCAGCAAAAAAAAGCCCTGCGCTGGGCATCTCCCGTTAAACGCAGCGGCTGCAGAATACAGACCAGACTTCTGCGCTTGTTAAAATGTTATGTCCTGGCCTCACCCTGCACCCTACTGTTTTCTGCGCACAACTAACAATATGCTCCCTCCTCCCCTTTTTGCAGAGTTATCCAGAATCAGAGGCATTTTTGCCTCTGATTTCAGCCATTTCACCGTATGAGCCTAATTCAAGGGCATTTTTGCCTCTCATTCCCGCCATTTCACCGCATGAGCCTAATTCAGAGGCATTTTTGCCTCTCATTTCAGCCAATTCACCGCATCAGCCTAATTCAGAAGCCTTTTTGCCTCTCATTTCAGCCAATTCGCCCTATGAGCCAAATTCAGAGGCCTTTTTCCTCTCATTCCAGCCAATTCGCCGCATTAGCCTAATTCAGAGGCCCTTTTGCCCATCTTCCCGCGCAATGCAGCATAACCGCCCAGCAACAGCGCAATACTCGCGAATCCGGCTCCCCCGGCAAAACCGAGCGTTCTCGGCTCCACATAATCCAGCATCCAGCCTGCCGTGAGCATGGACAGACCCAGCAGGGTGCCGCTGACCGCAGACAGCATGCCGAAGATAACCGGCTGCAGCCGGACCGGCGTCCCGCGCATAACCAGCGTATCCAGGCAGGCATTGCCGATACCGCCCGCCAGAGACAGCAGGATATACAAGAAAAACGCCTGCACAAAGCTCCCGCTGTTACTGATGGCCATCAGCAGTATTCCTTCCAGCAGCAGCCCGGTGAGCGCAACTGCAAGCAGCCGTTTCTTCAGCAGTCTTCCGGCAAAAAAGCTGAGGCTCAGCCCGATCCCAAGCGCCGCGTAAAAAGCCCCCACCCCGATATCTCCGGCATGAAATTCCTGCACCGCATACACACTGATCAGCACATTGTCCCACCCGTTTATCACCGGCACCAGAAGTTCATAGGCAATTACAATCTGCAGCACCAGGCTGCCCCGGGCCACATATTTGAGCGTCTGCAGCCGTCCTCCTTCAGACTGTTCTTTTGCAGCAGACTCATCGCCTTTTTCAGGCCGCCTCCGTTCTGAACTGTTCCCCGACTCAGGCTGCGGAAAAGAAATCCCCCACAGCAGCACAGCTGCTGTCAGAAAGGACAACGCATTCATTACAAAAGCCATGTCCGGGCCAAACCAGAGTGACACAACACCGCCGATGAAGGCGCCGATTATCAGCACACTACCGTTCATCAGCTGCTCCAGACTGTTTATTTTTAGCAGCGCTGAGGCATCAGCAAGCAGCGGGATCGCGGACTTGCGCACTGGACTGTAGACCGCCTCCCCCGCAGCCATAATAAAACTGCCGGCATACAGTAGCCACAGCCGTTCTTCCCCGTCCACCAGCAGAAAGGACAGCGCGACCTGTACACGCAGCAAATCGACGGCAATCATGATCGCTTTGCGCGGCAGTCTGGTTGCCAGCATCCCTCCCAGAGGCGCCATGAACAAATAGGGGAGCACCCTGACTCCCAAAGTAATCCCTACAGCCATTCCCGAGCCTGTCAGCTGCAGGACGAGCGCCAGCATAGCCACACTGCTGAAGCGGTCACCGATTCCGTTGACCAGCCCGGCAGCAAACAGTCTGGAGTATCCTTTGCGCTGCAGCACGCCAGCACCGGCAGTCCCTCTAATCATCGCAATAACCCCGCTATTCTAATTAATATAATATCTAATTAGATATTAGTCGAATTAAAGAGTTATGACAATGCCTTCTTTTCTTTCCTCCGCCCAAATTATAGAATGATTGTTGACCGCTATGCGAAATTTATCTTAATAAAGAAGGTGCCCCGCCGTGAAAATAGACCGTCTGCTCTCCATTGTGATTCTCCTGATGAACCGCCCTCTGATCCAGGCCAAAGAGCTGGCTGATATGTTCGAGGTCTCCGTACGCACCATTTACCGGGATATTGAAAGTATTAACGGTGCAGGAATACCGGTCGTAACCTACCAGGGGGCAGGCGGGGGTATCGGATTAATGGAGGGCTACCGGCTTGACCGTAATCTGCTGACCCAGCATGAGCTCGCTGATATTTTTACTGCGCTGCAGAGCGTCTCCTCATATGGCGGGAATGAACATACACTGCTCATGGAAAAGATCAGCAGCGTCATTCCGCCCTCCCAGTCCGCCGCCTTCCGCAGCAAAACCGCCCAGCTCGTTGTCGATTTCTCCCCTTGGGGAATGCAGGGTCCGCTGGAGGAACGGCTCGCGCTGCTCAAGGAAGCGCTGGAGGAATCCGCCGCCGTCTCCTTCGAATATGTGGCTGCCAGCGGTGCAGCAAGCAGGCGCTCGGTAGAACCTTATACGCTTGTCTTAAAAGGCCAGTCGTGGTACTTGTACGGCTTCTGTGCAGAGCGCGGCGATTTCAGGCTGTTCAAGCTGCTGCGTATGAAGTCGCTGGCCAAAGAGGAGCGCCGCTATGTCCGGCAGGACATTCCTGTACAGGAGCTGCCCTGGGGCAGCGGCTGGTGCGATCCGTCAGGCACAACGCCTGTTGTGCTGCGGTTCTCTGCTGCAGGCAGACATCTTGCCGAGGACTATTTTGACTGCAGCCAGCTTCATCCAGACGAAAATGGCGGCTATACAGTGACTGTATATTACCCGGAAGACAATTGGCTGTATGGCTTTCTCCTCGGCTTTGGAACTTATGCTGAAGTGCTGGAGCCGGAGCACATCCGCCGCAGGGTGGGCGAAATCGCCGCCGGCATTGCCGCAGTCTATAACGCCCCTGCACAGCCCGGCAACCTAAATTAACCCTACAAACCATAAAAAGAGACAACCCCGGCGGCCATAGCGGCAGCGGGAGTTGTCCCTTTTTTTACATTTACTTTACAGGTTGAGTTTTAACGCTATGGGATGCTGCAGATTCAGCTACATCTGTCTTGATGAAATCTGCCTGCGGCGAGGTCTTCTTGATGAACAAGGCCAGCACCAGAGCCACCGCTGTTACCCATGTTGCAACCGCAAATGCATGCGTAATCCCGTTGATCGTCGCTTCCTGCGTAAGCTTGAGCATCGCTGCCTTATCGGTCTGCGACACAGCTCCGCTTGTTACAGCATCGGTGATATTGCTCTTGGTACGGTTGGTCATCAGGCTGACAAAGAGAGCCATCCCAAGTGCTCCGCCTACTGTACGCAGGGTGTTTGACATTGCTGTTCCGTGCGAGCTGAGACGCTGCGGCAGCTGATTAAGTCCAGCCGTTACAATCGGCATCATCAGCATCGACATCCCGAACATCCGGGCAGTATAGGTCAGAATCAGATGAGTATATGTTGTAGTGTCAGAAATCTGGCTGAATTCCCAGGTTGTAATTGTTGTAATCAGAAGTCCGATAACGGCCAGCCATCTTGCCCCGATTTTATCAAAAATAATACCGGTGATCGGAGACATAATCCCCATCAGAATCGCACCCGGCAGCAGCATCAGACCGGACTCCATCGGCGTAAAGCCGCGGATTGTCTGCAGGTAAATCGGCAGCAGAATCATACCGGCGTACATTGCCATTGTAACGATAATGTTAATTACAGTAGTCAGCGAGTACATGTTGTAACGGAAAATCCGGAACTCCAGCAGCGGTGTATCTGTTGTAAGCTCACGCCATACGAACAGCACCAGGGAAAGCGCCCCTAAGATCAGGCAGGTAATAACGGTCGCACTGTTCCAGCCGTCTGTTCCGGCATCACTGAAGCCGTACAGCAGTCCGCCAAAACCGAGCGTCGACAGGACAATCCCTATTTTATCAAGCTTGGGAGAAGTCAGCTGCCCGACATTCTGCATCGCCTTCATCCCCAGCAGGGTGGAGAAAATGGCTAGCGGCAGTACGATATAGAACAGCACACGCCACGAATAGTTCTGTACAACCCAGCCGGACAGGGTCGGTCCAACCGCCGGGGCAAAGATCATTGCGACTGCCATCAGACCCATCGCTTTACCGCGCTCTTCAATCGGGAAGATGCGCAGGAACACGATGTTCATCAGCGGCATCAAAATACCGGCGCCGACCGCCTGAACGACACGGCCGACCATAATCATTTCAAATCCTGTGCCAACCGCACAAATCAGCGTACCTATAGAAAATAAGATCATTGACGTAATAAACAGCTGGCGGGTGGTAAACTTCTCCACCAGATAGGCACTGATCGGGATCAATACCCCGTTCACCAGCATAAATCCGGTTGTCAGCCATTGCGCCGTATTGGCCACAATATTCAGATCCTCCATCATTTTGGGCAGGGCCACGTTCATCAGCGTCTGATTCAGCAGCGCGACAAATGCACCGATCAGCAGCGCGGCGATAATCGGCCCTCTGCGGATCGCCTTGGCTCCGCCCGCAGCATTAGCATTTATTGTACTCATAGTTATTTGTTTTCTCTCCCTTGGACTAATATTTTAATGATTTCACCATGCAGCCGCAGCAGTTCTTTGACGTCCTCAGCAGGAATGTTCTCCAGAGGCTGCAGATGCTTTCTGATCGACTGCTTGCTGCGCTCCCTGATGTCCAGCCCCTTCTCCGTCACCGTCAGCTGTACAATCCGTCTGTCAGTTTCAGAGCGCTGCCGGGTAAGCAGGCCCGCCTTAACCATCCGGTCCACTACTCCGCTTGCAGCGCTATTGCCCAAATGCAGCAGATCGGCCAGCTCAGTAATGCCGATATCCGGATGCATAGCCAGCTTGCGCAGCACCATCAGCTGCGTGGACGTAACGTTGAGCTCTTCCGCATCCTTCCACAGCAGCTGCTGGTAATTATGGGTGATGCAGCGGAATGAAGACAGAATATCATCCAGCTGCTGCTCTTTTTCCTCCAACATGATCACCCCGCTTATTCGTTCATCGTTAATACTTCGTATACGAACTATTTTACTATTTACGTATTTTTTCGTCAATGCTTTGCTGAAAATTTCTGAAAGTTAATACAACGTCTTACTTTCATTTACACCTTATTCTCTTATACACCGCTATCTTCACTCTGACTCCTGAGCGGTTTTCTACTTAGTATGAGCTTCTGACGCAGAGCAGACACTTCTAAAAACAAACCAGCTCTGGATTTTATTTATAATTCAAGAAGAAAGGAACTTTGCGGAAAGATGGTGGAGAGGTTGAATCTTGAGCAGCGGAAATTGTGGAACGTGAATCACAAGGCACTGACGGAAATGCTCACCCGGGCTGATCAGCACTCTGAGGCTGTAGCCTTGTTTCTGGATCAGCACCGCTGGCTGTATGCCTCGGAAGCAGAGGCTTCCGGACAACCGACTTATGAGGATAATATTGTGTGCGGCCTCACAGTGCAGACTTTCCGCGCTTATCCGGTACAAACATCAGGCAGCAGGAACTCCATCGCCTGGCATCTCTGGCACGCAGCGCGGATCGAAGACATTACGATGAATATTCTGGTCTCGGGCCGGGAACAAGTGCTGCACAGCGAAGGGCATGCGGAGAAACTGCATACGCGGTTTATACATTCGGGCAATGGGATGGATGAGGCAGAGATGGCTGAGCTTAGTGCAGCTCTGTCTTTCGAGGCATTAAGGGTCTATAGGCTGGCTGTTGCCGGGCGGACCCGCTCCATTATTTCCGGGCTAAGCGCCGCAGAGCTAAAAGCTAAAGTAACTGTATCGCGGCTCAGACAGGTTAGTGATCAGGGAGCGGTCAAAGCTTCCGAGCAGTGGCTGCTTGATTACTGGGGCGGCAAAACCGCAGCCGGTCTTATCCTGATGCCGGCCACAAGACACAACTTCCTGCATCTGAATAAGACGATGCAGGTAAAGCAGAAGTTGCAGAAGCAGCCGGTTTCCCGGTAGCTGCCGGTAAGAAAAAAAGCGAGGCAGGAAATCTTTCCTGCTCCGCTTTTTGTACACGTATCCTGAATCCGTCATCCGCCTGCCTCTAGGTTTCCTAATCTGCAGGCATCCCAATACCCTTATACCTTCTGCTATGAGCCCGGCTCATAAATCCAAGTGGAAAAAAGCTAACTAATTCTTTAAAAAAAGTACAAATGAGATCACTTAGGTGGAAAAAGGCTACTTAAATCTATGCTTTTCACTCTAATAGAGGTTTTTTGCCCAAATTAAGCAGCGATTATCCAACTAAATTAATGAACCATTAAAAAATTATAAATATAAGTAGCACAAATCCAACTAAACGTTTGTGCAGAGCCCAGCTCCTCGAAGCAAGCAGGCTAAACGCTTCCGCTAAACGTCTCCAGCTTAACCGGCTTGCTCACACGGCTGGATGTCTGCTTAGTCTTTCTGCTGCTGACCAGCTCGCTTGCTATGGACATCATCAGCTTTATCCGGTTGGCCTGGTTCACTACGCTGACGCCGGCATCATAATCAATCGCTGCAATATTAGCCCCCGGATACAGCTCCTTCAGCCCCTTGATGGTGCCGCGGCCGGTAATATGATTCGGCAGGCAGGCAAACGGCTGAATGCAGACGATATTGTTCACCCCGTTATCCAGCAGATCCATCATCTCTGCGGTCAGGAACCAGCCTTCACCCATCTGGTTGCCGACTGAGACAAGCCGGCTTGCCTTTTCGGCCAGCCCGTAAATATTCTCGCGGCTTTTCGCCAGGCCCGCTTCCTCGAGCGCCACTTTTACCGGTCTGCGGTAAATCTCCAGATAAGAAATCAGCATCGGGTTAATGTAGCCCAGCTTTTTGCTTTTGCCGAACTGCTCCGCCTTGTAAATCGGATTGTAGATGCAGTAGAAAATAAAGTCCAGAAAGTCCGGCATTACCGCTTCGCCGCCCTCCGCTTCAATCATATCAATGATCCGGTTGTTGGCGTCCGGATGGAACTTGATCAGAATCTCACCGACAATGCCCACCTTCGGCTTCTCGTAATCATGCACCGGCAGGCGGCTGAACTCAGCGACGATCTCCCGGACCAGCCGCTTGTAGTCCCGGAAGGAGAAGGTCGACAGGCTGCTCTTGCAGCGTTCCATGCCTTTGCGGTAAAGCGATTCGGCGCTGCCCGGAATCTGCTCATACGGGCGGAACCGGTGCAGCAGCCGCATCATCAGATCGCCGTAACAGGCTGCAGCAACCAGCCGGTTAGCCAGCTTGAGGCTGATCTTGAACCCCGGCTGGTTCTCCATCCCCGAGGCATTCAGCGAGATGACCGGAATATGGCCCAGCCCCGAGTCCTTCAGCGCCTTGCGCAGCAGCGAGATATAATTCGTTGCCCGGCAGCCGCCGCCTGTCTGTGACATGATAACCGCCGTACGGTTCAGGTCATAGTCTCCGCCTTTAAGCGCTGACAGGATCTGCCCGATGGTCACGATTGCCGGGTAACAGGCATCATTGTTAACAAACCTGAGCCCTTCCTCTGTCTGCTGCGGCCCGGTAGTCTCCAGGATCTTGAGCCGGTATCCGGCATCGCGGAAGACCCGTTCAAACAGTTCGAAGTGCACGGGTGACATTTGCGGCGACAAAATGGTATACGTATCCTTCATTTCTTTGGTGAAGGTAATATTGGCCTGGGTTTTGTACAGCAGCTGCGGCTGTACTTCGCTCTTCTCACGTTCGCGCATCGCCGCCAGCAGCGAACGGAGCCGGATGCGGGCTGCCCCCAGGTTGCTGATCTCATCAATCTTGATCAGCGTATACACCTTGTTGTGCCGCTCCATAATCTCCTGCACGGCATCGCAGGTGATCGCATCGATACCGCAGCCAAAGGAGGTCAGCTGGACCAGCTCAAGATCGGTCCGGGCCGAGGCCAGCCGGGCGGCGCGGTACATCCGGGCATGATAGGTCCATTGATTAACCACCGCCACGTCACCTTCGCTGCGGTCCAGATGGCAGACCGAATCCTCAGTCAGCACAGCGAGCCCCATACCGGTGATCATATCGGCGATGCCATGGTTAATCTCCGGATCAGCGTGATACGGATGCCCGCACAGGAGAATGCCTTTGGTGCCCGTCTCGCTGAGGAAGACCAGGGTCTCCTCACCTTTGGTGCGCACATCCCTTTTGGCGTTCTCCGCTTCGGCCAGCCCCGCTTGTACGGCTGCTGCAATCTCTTCACGCGGAATACCGGTAAAGGTCTTCGTCAGTCCTTTGATCAGGGCAGAAATATCGTCAAAGGTCAGGAAGGGGCTGACGAGCGGAACCCCCTTTTCCTTCAGGCTGTCCATATTGTTACGGATGACCTCGGGATAGGAGGCAACCACCGGACAGTTGAAATGATTCGTCGCCGCGTCATCCTCTTTCTTCTCGTAGACAACCGCCGGATAAAAGATAAAGTCCACGCCTTGGCCGACCAGACTCTGTACATGCCCGTGAGCCATCTTGGCCGGATAGCAGATCGATTCGGACGGGATGGTATCCATCCCGCTTTCATAAAGCTTTTTGCTGGATTTTTGGGAAAGCACCGTGCGGTAACGCAGCTTGGTAAAAAAGGTATGCCAGAACGGATAGTTCTCGAACATATTCATGGTCCGCGGGATGCCGACGACTCCGCGCTCCGCCTGTTCTTCAGGCAGTCCTTCATAATCAAAGAAGCGCTCATATTTATACTGCATCAGATTAGGCAGTGTATTCTTGGCTTTCTTGCCCCCGGCCCCGCGCTCGCAGCGGTTGCCGGTCACATGGAAGCTCTTGTCCGGGAAGCGGCTGATCGTCAGCGCGCAGTTGTTGGCGCAGAGTCTGCAGCGGCCCGGAGAAACCTCGTAGGTGAAGGCGTCCAGCTCGGCTGGACCGAGCAGCGTGCTCACTTCTCCGGGAACAGCCTGTTCTTTGGCCAGCAGGGCGCAGCCGTAAGCACCCATCACGCCGGCAATGTCCGGCCGGACCACCGTTCTGCCGGTCAGCAGCTCGAACGCCCGCAGCACGGCTTCATTATAGAAGGTGCCGCCCTGCACGATAATATTACGGCCCAGGTCCTCGGCGTTGCGGATTTTTATTACCTTTTGCAGGGCATTCTTAATAACAGAGTAGGCCAGCCCGGCGGAAAGGTCTGCCAGCGAAGCCCCTTCCTTCTGTACCTGCTTCACCTTGGAATTCATGAATACGGTGCAGCGTGAGCCAAGGTTGACCGGCTTGCTGGATTCCAGCGCAGCCTCGGCAAATTCGGCGATGCCCAGCTCCAGAGCGGAAGCAAAGCTCTCCAGGAAAGAGCCGCAGCCTGCCGAGCAGGCTTCATTCAGCATCAGGCTGTCGATTGCGCCGCCGCGGATCTTGATGCACTTCATATCCTGGCCGCCGATATCAAGAATAAAGTCGACCTCCGGCATAAACTTGGACGCTGCCTTGTAATGCGCTACCGTCTCTACTTCCCCGCCGTCTGTGCGCAGTGCAGCCTTGATCAGGCCTTCGCCGTAACCGGTGGCGTAAGAACCAGCAATATAACTAGCCTCCGGGAGCAGCCGGTAGATTTCCTGCAGGGCATCGCTGACCGACTGCAGCGGATTGCCTTTGTTGCTTCCGTAAGAGGTGTACAGAATCTGATCGTCAGCGCCGGTAATGACGAGCTTCGTCGTCGTTGATCCGGCATCAATCCCCAGATAGCAAGGGCCGCTGTAATCGGCCAGATCGGCCCGTTTAACTGCAGCCTTGCCGTGGCGCTGCCTAAACTCCGCCAGATCGGCATCCGTCTCGAACAAAGGCGGAAGATCGGCATCCTCGGCCCGGTCCGCCTTGAAATCAACTGCGGCAATCCGGGAAATCCAGTCATTCAGCGGCAGCACAAGCGGCTCTGCCTGTGAAAGCGCCGAGCCGATCGCGACGAAATACTGGGAGCGCTCCGGAAACAGCACCTCTCCTTCCTTAAGGCCGAGCGTCTTCGCAAACAGCTCACGCAGTACAGGAAGGAAGGTAAGCGGACCGCCCAAAAAAGCCACCCGGCCGCGGATCGGACGCCCGCAGGCCAGACCGCTTATCGTCTGGTTCACGATGCTTTGGAAGATCGAAGCGGCGATATCCTCACGCCGCGCCCCTTCATTAAGCAGCGGCTGCACATCGCTTTTGGCAAACACCCCGCAGCGGGACGCAATCGGATAGATCCGCTCATGCTTCCCGGCGAGCAGGTTCAGGCCGGCAGGGTCAGTCTGCAGCAGCGCAGCCATCTGGTCGATGAATGCCCCTGTACCGCCTGCACAGGCGGTATTCATCCGCTGTTCGATCCCGCCGTTCAAATAAATAATCTTGGCATCTTCCCCGCCAAGTTCAATTGCCGTATCGCACTGCGGGATCAGCTCGCTGATCGCTTTGGTGCAGGCAATAACCTCCTGGACAAAGGGAATGCCGCCCAGCTTGGATAAGGACATGCCCGAGGAACCGCTTACAGCGAGTGCCGCCTTCCTGTCCGGGAACATGTCCCGGACATCGGACAGAAGGGAAAGCGCGGCTTTTTTTATATCACTGAAATGTCTCACATAATCCTGATAAACAATGGTATTACGCTCCATAACAACTAATTTGGCCGTAGTAGATCCGACATCCAGCCCTATACGCATCATCATGCCATCCCCTTGCCTTGCTCCAAATTTGAAGTAATATGAGGCAACTATATCATGAGAGCGCCTTATAAAGGCTGTTAGAAATGTTACAGACAATTTCAAATCATTACCAGCATACTTAATTATTTCGCCAGCTCTTCCAAAGTCTTTTCAACATGGCCCTTTACGCGGACTTTACGCCACTCTGCCGCCAGTTTTCCTTCTTCATCAATCAGAAAAGTGGAGCGTACGATTCCCATAAACTCTTTGCCGTACAGCTTTTTGAGCTGCCACACCCCAAACATTTCGCTTACCCGATGCTCTTCATCAGACAATAGCGGAAACGGCAGGCCGTTCTTGTCTGTGAACTTGCCATGGGATGCCAGGCTGTCCGGACTGATCCCCAGCAGGACCGCTCCGCGGGCGGATATCTCATCATGGGCGTCACGGAATTCACAGGCCTCCTGGGTGCAGGCAGGCGTCATATTTTTCGGATAAAAATAAAGCAGGACTTTACGCCCGCGGTAATCGCTTAAGCTGATCTCTCCGCCCGTGGATGCCGGAAGCGTAAAGTCCGGGACTTTTTGCCCGATTTCGATTGGTTTCGTCATATGTATACCACTCCTAATCTGTTACTTTCGTATCGTTCTAAATATTTTGGGGAAATATTCCGAAATTGCTTGTATTCCTAAAAGAAATTATAATGTAGAGAATGTGAATGCGAAAGGAAGAACGAAATGCCTCCAAGAAAGAACCGGCACGCAAAAACCGGCAAATCAAACAAGAAAGCACTGATCTGGACTCTGGCCATTATACTTCTCCTGATTGTCGGCGGCGCCACTTATTACTTCACCAGTATCTACAACCAGCTGGACAATCTGCATAAGACCGGAGAGGATTCACCTTTTGCAGGAGTTCCCACACCGTCAGCCGAAGCTGTACAGGTCCCTGAATGGGAAGGTACCGAGCCCGTCAACATCCTGCTCATGGGTGTCGATGCACGCGGCGTGAAGAAAGGCGAAGTTCCGCGCTCCGATACAATGCTGGTTGCCTCTCTTGATCCGGTTAAGAAGAAGTTCTTTGTCTTTTCCATTCTCCGTGATACGTACGTGGACATTCCCGGCTATGGCAAGGAGCGCATTAACACTGCAATCACACATGGTCCCGAGGTAGCAATGCAGACCGTAAGCGACTTGCTGGGCATCCCGGTTCAGTATTATGTATATACAGACTTCCAGGGCTTCATAGCGCTGGTAGATGCGGTCGGCGGTGTTGATTATGAGGTTGAGAAGGACATGGTCTACAAGACTATTGCCGACGGGCCTGAATATGACATCGATCTTAAAAAAGGCTTCCAGCATCTCGACGGCAGCATGGCGCTGCAATATGTGCGCTTCCGTCATGACGCAACCTCCGACTTCACCCGGACAGAACGCCAGCGCGGCTTCCTGAAGGCTGTAGCCGATAAGGTGATCAGCACCACCTCCATTATCAAGCTGCCATCCATCCTGTCTCAGGTTACACCTTTCATCGACACGAACCTGGACATGAATGATATGTGGAAGCTGGGCACCGTCGGTTATGACAGCTCCATGGGCGGCAGCGAGCAGATACCGCCTATGGACCTGCTGACCGAGGAAAGAACCAGCGGCGGCGCTTCAGTCATCGGCTTCAAGAGTGAAGAGGAGCTGCAGCAGTTCGTGCAGGATGCAATGGCCGAACCGGAGCCAACGGCCACACCGGAAGCTTCCCCGGAGAGCAGTCCTTCCGCAGCGGCAGAATAAATTACCACTCGCTCAACGGACGGGCGGACAACGGCATCTCACGTTGTTCGCCCGTTCCTATGACGTACATAAGACACCCCCACAAAGTGGAGCCTTTTTATCGATGCTGAATCAGGTACTTTGCGGGGACCCCGATAAATTTAAAATTCTCTAGTAGTATGAAAGGATGATTCTCATGAACCGCAGTAACTCAGAACAATTATACCAGGAAGCCCTCCAGCATATCGTCGGCGGGGTTAACAGCCCGTCCCGCTCCTTCAAGGCCGTCGGCGGCGGCGCCCCTGTATTTATGAAGCGTGCCAGCGGCTCCCGCTTCTGGGATGAGGACGGCAACGAATACATTGATTACCTTGCAGCATATGGTCCAATCATTACCGGCCATGCCCACCCTCATATTACTGAAGCAATCACGGAAGCCGCACAGAACGGTATTCTGTACGGAACGCCGACCCGGCTTGAGATCAAGCTGGCCAAGATGCTCAAGGAAGCTATCCCTTCGATGGATAAGGTCCGCTTCGTCAACTCCGGTACCGAGGCTGTAATGACAACCATCCGCGTTGCCCGTGCCTATACCAAACGCAGCAAAATCGTAAAATTTGCCGGCTGCTATCACGGACACTCCGATCTGGTGCTGGTTGCCGCCGGCTCCGGTCCTTCCACACTCGGCATTCCGGACAGTGCAGGTGTCCCGGGCAGCATTGCCCATGAGGTCATCACCGTTCCGTTCAACGACCTGGACGGGCTGCGTGAAGCACTGGAGAAGTGGGGCAGCGACGTGGCTGCCGTTATGGTTGAGCCGATTGTCGGCAACTTCGGCATGGTTATGCCGAAGCCAGGCTTCCTTGAAGGACTATGCAAGCTGGCGCACGATAACGGCTCGCTCGTCATCTACGACGAGGTTATCACCGCGTTCCGCTTCCACTACGGCTCCACCCAGACTTATGCGGGGCTCGATAATCACGAGGACATCACTCCGGACCTGACCGCGCTGGGCAAAATCATCGGCGGCGGACTGCCAATCGGCGCTTACGGCGGCCGCAAGCATGTTATGGAGCAGGTTGCTCCGCTCGGACCGGCCTATCAGGCAGGAACGATGGCCGGTAACCCGGCTTCCATTTCGGCAGGAATCGCCTGCCTGGAAGTGCTGAGCGCAGCAGGTGTCTATGAGGAAATGGAGCGCCTGGCCATCCGCCTGACCGAAGGGCTGCAGGCCTCTGCCGGCCGCCACGGCATTCCGCTGACGATCAACCGCATCCGCGGCGCGTTCTCGACCCATTTCTGTGATCATCCGATCACGAACTATGACGAGGCGCAGGATACCGACGGCGAGCTGTTCGCCAGCTTTTTCCGTCATATGCTGAACCGAGGCATCAATCTCGCCCCGTCCAAATACGAGGCCTGGTTCCTGACCACAGCGCACACGGATGCTGACATCGATGCTACCCTGGAGGCGGCTGAAGCGTCCTTTGAGGCTATGGCGGCAGAGAGTAAGTAACGTAATCACTAACCACCATTGTTACCATGCAAAAGCAAACCCGCTGCCGAAGAGGCAGCGGGTTATTTGTTTACTTTTTCAGGTCATACAGACTGCGAATCTCCACGTCCTGCGGCAGCTTGAACGGATTCTCCTGATTAATCCGGTCGTAGAACATCACGCCGTCAAGGTGATCCATTTCATGCTGGATAATGATCGCCTGATACCCTTTAAATTTCACGGTAACCGGCTTGCCTTCCAGATCAAAACCCCTTACCTTCACTGTTTCATAGCGGGGTACAAAGCCGTGCACCGGCCGGTCCACGGACAGGCAGCCTTCACTCTCAGGCAGATAGACCATGGAGACTGAATGGCTGATAATCTGCGGATTGACCCAGGCATGCTCGACAATCTTCCCTTTTTCATCCTTCGAATACATCACGAACATCCGCTTCAGCAGGCCAATCTGGTTCGCGGACAGTCCTACACCGGAACGCAGCTTGTATTTGGCAGACAGCTCCGGGTCCTGGCTGTTCTTGAGAAACTGCAGCATGCATTCCAGCGCCTCCCGGTCCTCTGCCCCAAGCGGCAGCGCTACCGGCGCAGCAGCACTGCGGAGTACGGGATCGCCTTCACGTATAATATCATCCATTGTAATGATATAGTCTGCCTTGAATTTTGAACTGGACAACGCAATTCATCCACCTTTGCTTTTTATAAATTTATGAATGCCGTGCGCAGCTTGCTGCTGTAGTTCACGTCAAAACCAAGACCGGTAGCAAGTGCGGCGAGCGGCAGATAGGTTTTGTCCTCTTTGCCTACTTTTTGCAGAAAAGCCGGGGTATCAATTGCCTGGTTTACTCCGTTAACCTTAATAAACTTGGACCCGATCGTAATAACCACTGTTCGTCCGCCGTAGACGATGGTTGCGCTGGACGTTTTGTTGTCCCATTTGCCGGTAGCGCCTACTGCGTTCAGGATATCCTTCAGGGCCAGGAAGTTCTGGCCGTTCTTCAGAATCGGCTTATTCGGGGTATTCAGCTCCACTCCCTTGACTACAATCGACATCGGAGCTGCTGTAGCACCTGCGCCTGTCATGGCTACAGCTGATGGTGTACGGTATTCTCCCCACTCCAGCTCGGCAAATACTCTGGCAATCTTCTCATAGCCCAATTGAGTCGGATGAAAATCTGCGGCCCCCGCACCAATAATATGGGTCAGCGATGCTTCTACTCCGGCAAACTTTGCAGCAACATGGGCTGTCAGTACCGGCGCTGCCGCTGTATTCAGGCTTGCTGTAACAGTGTCAACAGCCGCTGTAAACCGTTCTGCAGCGCTCATTAGTGTCGTGTAATTAGCACCGAGGGCGATTTTGGGAGCCGGCTGATACTGGTCGGCCAGCAGGATGGTTGCACCAGGATTCACAGCCCGGATATTCTCCAGCGCAGCCTTCACATTGGTGCTGTAAGCCGCAAGCCGCTGTTCCAGCTGGGCTTCAAAATCAGCAGCGGCCGTTTCCTTCACATTCAGGAACAGGCTGCTGACATCATTGCCGCCAATTGTAATTGTAATCAGATCTGCATCCGCAAGCTCTGTGTGGATAGCCGGTGCCAATGCTGCAAATTGGCTGATCCGCGGGTCGGGCAAACCTGCCTGTATACCGTCAGGCGTAGTCACAGTGCCAGCCTTAATAGCTCCTGTATAGTTAAGGAGCCCGGCTGAGGTTAAGCCGAGAATTCCGTAATTGTTCAGCGCGCTTCTTCCGTGATACCAGCCCTGCTCCAGCAGCCGTTCTGCGTATCCGTAAGGTTTCGTATTCGGATCTGTCATCCCCGGCTCATAACCGGCTGTGACGGAATCCCCTAACGCCACGATGCGAAAGACATCCTGCCCTGTTCCCTGTTCCGCCGCTGTATCAGCGGCAGCTGCCTGCTCCGCTCCTGCCCCAAGCAGCAGAGTGAACAGAAGCATACCGCTTGTTCCGGCGGCGATTATTTGTTTCCATGCCATCAGCATCGTACCCCTCTACATTAATATGATTCCATTCTATCATCTGTACGGCCTGCAGCAAAAGAGCGGGTTCCCGTTAACCGGCAACCCGCTCCATTATTCTGCTCTATTATTGTCCGCCTCCGGACCCGGAAGCCGGCTTCCCGTCTGAATCCTGCTGGGAATGGTCAATCAGACCTGAACGCTTCAGGTATTTATCATAACGGTCATCCAGCTCATGGGCAATCTTGCGGTACCGCAGGGTTTCTTCCACAATCGGATCATGCACAGTCTGAATCCGGATTTCGTATCTGGGCGAAATCTGGCGGACCTCCTTGGCTGTACGGTCGCCCTGCTCCATTTCGCCTTCCTGCAGCATTTCGCTCAGCATTTCACTCAGCTTACGCTCCAACACGTTATCTTCCATCCTCAGCTGCCTCCTTAACGGTTGAATCCGGTGGCTTCCGCTTCCTGCAGCGAGGAGACCAGGAATTCATGGATCTGCCCGTTGCTTGCCACAATATGACGTGTACCGATGTCATACGGATTGCCGAGCGTATCGGTTACTGTCCCGCCGGATTCAAGCACCAGCAGCACGCCTGCGGCGCAGTCCCATGGGCTGAGGCCGACTTCCCAGTAGCCGTCTACCCGGCCTGCGGCAACATAAGCCAGATGCAGCGCAGCCGAGCCGCCGGCGCGGACGCCGCGGATCTGCGGCAGAATATGCTGCAGGCCGGCCATATTCGCCGGCTGGGCAAAGGTGCGGTCCGGCGGGAAGCCCATGGCAATCAGGCTGCTGCCAGGCTCCGTCTCCTTGGATACGGAGGTCTTGATCCCGTGCATATAAGCGCCCTTCCCTTTTTCGGCAACGAACATTTCGTCACGGATCGGATCATAAATAACCCCGACCGCCAGCTCTCCGTTAATCGCCAGGGCAATGGATACACAATAGAAAGGAAACCCGTGCACGAAATTGGTTGTTCCGTCGATCGGGTCAACAATCCACAGATATTCATGCTTGCGTCCTTCCTCCAGGGCAGCGGTTATTGCATCCGCACCGGGGGTAACCCCTTCTTCCCCGAGGATGGCATGGTCGGGATAATGGGTCAGGATCAGCCGCCGGATCATCTGCTCCACGCCTTTATCCACTTCAGTCACCAGATCCTGCGCCGACGTCTTGCTGCCGAGCTCCTTTACCTGTCCCTGTCTGCTCTTGATCCATTCCCCCGCTTTGGCCGCAGCGTTGATCGCCGCCGCCGTATAACCCTTGCTTGTTACCACATAGGGCTCCCGCTCATTCCGTTTATCAGAATTCAAAGGATTCATCTCTTCACTCCGCTTTCTTGAACTTGATCGCTCTCCCGTGAAACCCTGCCTGTTAAGCAGATTAAGCAAGTTAAGCAAGTACCTCTTCCGCTTAAGTTTCATTCAACGTACCCTATTTCAGGATACTTATCAAGTCTAACCTCGCCTACGGCTCAACATTGATACTGGCCCCATTCAGAACCGTGATTCCGTTGCCTGCTTCCGCCAGCTCCTTCATGTCATCCATCAGGCCGAACAGCGCCCCGTCCTTTAATTTTGCTTCGATCATCACATCAACAGCAGGTGTATCCGCAGCAATCCGCTTCAGAAAAGCAAACAGCGGCGCCGGCTCCACCCCGTCAGCATGGCTGCGGGGATCGGACGGGCTGCGCGGACTGGATACATGGATCTTCGGCGGCAGCACCTCTCCCGGACCTACGTCCGTCAGGGCAAGCCTGCTCTTCCACGTATCCAGCACCTGCGGCCACAGCTCCCACGGAAGCTCGCCTTCGTTATTCACCCACTGGTGATGGATATCCAGCACCATCGGCAGACCCAGACTGCGACAGACGGCCAGCGTCTCCTGCGCGTTGAATGTCTTGTCGTCATTCTCGAGGGTCATCCGCTCCTGCAGCCTTGCCGGCAGCTGGGCAAAATGCGTCTTGAAGCGCTCTGCCGCAGTAGGCTTGTCCCCGTAGGCTCCGCCAATATGAATGTTGTTCTTGGCCGTTGCCGGCAGCCCCAGGGCATCCAGCATGTCCGTATGGTACTGCAGGTCACGGACGGAGCTGGCCAGCACCTCGGGACGGGGCGTGCTCAGCACCGTGAAGTGGTCCGGATGAAACGATACCCGGAGTCCGTGCTTTTTAATATATTCCCCGACTTCGGCAAACTCCCCGGCCAGCGCCGTAAAAGGGTTCCAGTCCTGCAAGTCGGGATGGGTCGAAAGCGGAATCAGCTTGGAGGTCAGCCGGTATACCTTAATATCCGAGCCGACATTATGCTTCAGGAGGCGCAGCGTGTTGTGCAGGTTCATCCTGGCGATCTGCTCCAGGCGCCGCAGGCCGGCCTCCCGGTCATCCAGCTTGTTGAAGCTGGCCATGGTCATGGTCTTGGAGGGCGAGCAGTCTTTGATGACAGTCGACATGGCCACATAACCGAAGCGGACTATCATCTTTCTTCCCCGAAAAACATCTCGCAGGCAAGCGCAGTCTGCACCCGCGACTCTTCCTCATTCAGCCTGCGTACCAGATCCATCTCAACAGCCGTAACCTCATTGCCCTGAAAATTAATTTCGGCGATGGAGGCAGAAATTTTCACAATCGCCACTGCTACATTCTCCGGGGTGTATGCAATGACCTTCTGGCCGGTCGGGTAGACGCGGAAGCCCTGCTTTACCATCTTGGTGCGCCCGTACTCCAGCAGTTCGTATAGCTCCTGCTCATTCTTAAACTTGCAGACTGAATTGAATTCCGATAGAAATCCCATGCTATTCGATTCTCCTTCCCGGCCGGATTGCCTCCGCCGCTTCGCTTATTTAAGTATTATTCGTTATCGTATTTGAGGCTCTGTCTGAACTGATACCGCTCCAGCGCCAGCTCAACCATACGGTCCAGCAGCGTCTGGTAAGATACACCGGTCTCGCGCCACAGCAGCGGATACATGCTGAAAGGCGTGAAGCCGGGCATTGTATTCACTTCATTGATCAAAATTTTACCGTCGGACTTCCGCAGGAAGAAATCTGCCCGGGTAATTCCGCTTCCTTCAATCGCCCGGAAAGCCTGGAGCGCCGCTTCACGCAGACTGTCGGCCACCTCAGGGTCAAGCGGTGCAGGAATCAGCATCTGCGATTTACCGTCGATATACTTGGCCGCATAGTCATAATATTCACCGGAGGAGACGATTTCACCCGGAACCGAAGCCTCAGGCTCTTCATTACCCAATACGGCTACCTCCACCTCACGGGCATCCACAAACTCCTCAACGATAACCTTGGTATCGTATTTGAGGGCAAATTCCACAGCTTTGATGAGGCTTTCCTTATCAACGGCTTTGGAGATGCCTACACTTGACCCGAGATTAGCCGGCTTTACAAACACCGGATAGCCTAGCCGGTCTTCCACACCGACGATCAGCTCGTGGCTTTTGCGCTTCCAGGCAGAGGCGCTGAAATAACAATACTTGCACTGTTCAAGTCCTGCTTCATCAAACAGCTTCTTCATTACTACCTTATCCATGCCTGCCGCAGACGCCAGAACGCCTGCACCGATGTAAGGAACATTAGCCATTTCGAACAGCCCCTGAATGGTGCCGTCCTCCCCGTTCGTGCCATGCAGCAGCGGGAACATGACATCGACAATCTTCTCTTCCCCGCTCAGTCCGCTGAACACCGTGTTCAGGGCCATGCCCATGTCTCCCGACGGTCCCTCCAGCTTCAGCTGCTCAATCTTGCCGTATGGGGCGCCGAGGGTCTCACCGACCTTCCACAGCCCCTGCTTGGAAATATAGAATGGAATAATTTCATATTTATCGTAGTCAAAAGCGTTCATGACCGCAAATGCGGTCTGCAGCGATACCTCGTGCTCCCCGGATTTGCCCCCGTACACCAGTCCTACGGTACATTTCGTGTTCCCCATGCCCTAACCTCTTTCTGAATTATAAGTAGTCATTAATATGAAAAAAACGGTAGGCCGTTCTGTCGGTCCATGCATAGGAATCACGATAATCCCAATACCGGTGGCGGCTTGAGACCGTCCGGGCATTCACCAGCGGCATTCCTTCCGCATCAAAAGCGGTAACAATCGTGCTGTGCTGGTAATGGCCGTTGCCGTCCCAGTCATACTGGATGACATCCCCCAGGCTCAGCTGGTCCGGACGCTCCACGGCTTCAGCGCGGAGCCCGCTTGCGCGCTGGCCGCCCAGAAACCGTTCCAGACTGTCTGACACTGCCCAGCTGAAGCTCCACCATTCCTGCGCTCCGTTATAGCCTTTGTACCACCAGCCCGTTTCTCTTTTACCAGTATAGTTGATCGGTGCTCCCCCTGCAAAGAGACATTGGGAGACATAATTGGTGCAGTCCACCTCAAAAATCTCAAACTCCGGGTTGCCGTCCTTCCACCAGCGGTCGGCATAGGCAGCCGCCTCCTCGCGGCGGTACCGCACCTCTCTTGCGCCGGCGGTCCCGCGCAGGATGTTGCGGTTTAGCAGCGGCTGTGAAGGCTGCGGCGCCTGCAGCACCTCGCCCCATTTGGACAGCCGCAGCGCCGGCTCTGCCTCAGCCGCCCTGCGCAGGGAACTGCGTTCAGGCACGCTGCGCTCAATGTTCACGATCTCCCAGCCTTTCCCGGCCCGCACAAAGGTCAGACGTTCGGATTCAATCTTGTCCTCGCGGTGCGTAATCCCGCCCTTCTCATAATAAAGCGCACTGTGCAGAGCCACATCGGCTACAATCTCACCGGGGTTCTGGCGCACGGTCCGAAGCGTCCGTACTCCGGTCTCACCGCGCAGCGGCGTAATGCTGCGCCGTTCATACCACTTCGCAATCCGCTGCGAACGCTCAACCTGCATTTTGTGAAAACGGGCATCCTTGACCGTGTCCCGCCCCTGCGCATATCCCGGAGCCACCCGTCCTTTATTCAACAGATCCACGTAAGCATAAAGACTTTTTTTCCATTCCTGCTCCATCTCATACCCGCCTCCCCTGTTTGGCTGCTGTCCTATGTATATGAGCGAAAAGGAGCTGCTATACAGGCAGAAACAGTATGGAGGAGGGAAAAGAGGCCGGCCGAGAGACGGCGTACCATTCCCGCCGCATGGCCGGTTTGCAATGACAGGCGGAATCCCGTTATAGTGTACAAAAAATACCTGCTGCAGACAGGCAAAATAAGCGGCAGCTCTGGCTAAACTGGGCGAATTAAACAGCAAAAAAAACTTTACTCTCATCTATGTAACCGTTATACTTTAATTATACGAAATTTGAAATGTAGTTTCATCAGATGAAACAAGGAGGCGCATATATGCCAAGCAAGGATCATTTTTCGCTGTCTAAGAATCTGGAATCAGGCGGCAAAACTTACCGCTACTATGATCTGAATTCTCTCGAACAACAAGGTGTGGGCGACATTTCCTCCCTGCCTTTTTCCATCAAAGTGCTGCTGGAGGCTGCTGTCCGCCAGTATGACGGGCGTGCGATCACGGAAGATCATGTAAAGCAGCTGGCCGGCTGGTCCGGCGGCATTGACCGCAACAAGGAAATTCCGTTTATTCCGGCACGTATCGTGCTGCAGGATTTCACCGGCGTACCGGTGGTAGTCGACCTGGCAGCTATGCGCGATACCGTCAAGAAGGCCGGCGGAGATCCGAAGAAGATTAACCCGCTGGTTCCTGTAGATCTTGTTATTGACCATTCCGTCATGGTTGATGCATTCGGCACAGCTGATGCACTCGAATATAATATGAACGTCGAATTTGAACGCAATGAGGAGCGCTACCGCTTCCTGCGCTGGGCGCAGACTGCATTCAACAACTTCCGCGCCGTACCTCCGGCGACCGGGATTGTCCATCAGGTTAATCTTGAGTATCTGGCCTCCGTAGCAGCTACCAAGACCATTGACGGGGAAACTGTAGTTTATCCGGATTCCCTTGTCGGAACAGACTCCCACACCACCATGATCAACGGGCTTGGCGTTGTCGGCTGGGGTGTCGGCGGAATTGAAGCTGAAGCAGGAATGCTGGGACAGCCGCTGTATTTTGTTACCCCAGAGGTTGTAGGCTTCAAGCTTACCGGCAGCCTGGTGGAGGGTGCTACGGCAACTGACCTCGCACTGACTGTTACCGAGATGCTGCGGAAGAAGGGTGTTGTCGGCAAATTTGTCGAATTCTACGGCCCGGGCCTTGCTAATATCAGTCTGGCTGACCGCGCTACTGTCGCTAACATGGCTCCTGAATACGGGGCAACCATCGGCTTCTTCCCTGTAGACGAAGAGACTCTGGCTTACCTGCGCAGCACCGGACGCCCGGATGAGCTGGTTGAGCTGGTCGGAGATTACTATAAAGCACAGGGTATGTTCCGTACTGCCGATACTCCAGATCCGCAGTTCAGCGATGTAATCGAGCTTGATCTGGCATCCGTTGTACCTTCCCTGGCAGGACCTAAACGTCCGCAGGACCGTGTTGAGCTGACGCACATGAAGGAGAATTTTGAAGGGATCGTCCGTACACCTGTTGATAAAGGCGGCTACGGCCTCAGCGATCAGAAAATCGCTGAAGTGGTAGAAGTGCAGCATAAGAACGGAACCACCAGCAAGATGGGTACAGGAGCTGTTGTTATTGCCGCAATTACCAGCTGTACGAACACCTCTAACCCAAGCGTTATGCTCGGTGCCGGGCTGCTTGCCAAGAAGGCTGTAGAGCGCGGACTGACCAAGCCGGGTTATGTAAAAAGCAGCTTGACCCCGGGCTCCCTCGTCGTTACCGAGTACCTGGAGAAGGCTGATCTGCTGAAGCCGCTGGAAGCACTCGGCTTCTATCTGGCCGGATACGGCTGCGCTACCTGTATCGGTAACTCAGGTCCGCTTCCGGATGAAGTCAGCCAGGCTATTACTGACAATGATATGACTGTAGCCGCTGTTATATCCGGTAACCGTAACTTTGAAGGCCGCGTGCATGCCCAGGTCAAAGCCAACTATCTGGCTTCACCGCCGCTCGTTGTGGCTTACGCCCTGGCCGGTACAGTTAACATTGACCTGCAGACAGAGCCGCTTGGCTATGATCCGCAGGGTGAGCCGGTCTTCCTGAAGGACATCTGGCCGACAACTGCCGAGATCCGCGAGGCGATCGGACTGTCGCTGAGTCCAGAGATGTTCCGCCGCAAATACGAGAATGTGTTCACCGCCAATGAACGTTGGAACGCGATCCCTGTACCTGAAGGCGAGCTGTATGAGTGGGATGACAATTCCACCTATATTCAGAATCCTCCGTTCTTCGAGAATCTTGCTGACGGCGTCGGCGATATTAAAGACGTTACTAATGCTCGCGTACTGGCGCTGCTGGGCGATTCCGTCACCACGGACCATATTTCGCCGGCGGGCAACATCTCCACATCCGGCCCTGCCGGGGAATACCTGCGCAGCCACGGTGTGGAACGCGCTGACTTCAACTCCTACGGCTCACGCCGCGGGAACCATGAAGTGATGATGCGCGGTACTTTCGCCAACATCCGTATCCGTAATGCTGTTGCTCCGGGAACGGAGGGCGGCGTGACTACCTTCCTGCCAAGCGAAGAAGTCATGTCCATCTACGATGCTTCCATGCTGTACCAGTCGGCCGGCCAGAACCTGGTCGTTATTGCCGGCAAGGAATACGGCACAGGCAGCTCGCGCGACTGGGCAGCCAAAGGTACCCTGCTGCTGGGCGTCAAGGCGGTTATCGCCGAGAGCTTCGAGCGGATTCACCGCAGCAATCTGGTCGGCATGGGCGTACTGCCGCTGCAGTTCCAGGAAGGTCACGGCTGGAGCAGCATGGGACTGACCGGACGCGAGACCTTCAACATCACCGGTCTCGATAACTATGTGCTTCCGGGTCAGGAGCTGACCGTTACAGCCACCCGTGAAGACGGCACACAGTTTGAATTCCCGGTTATCGCCCGCCTGGATAGCACTGTCGATATTGATTACTACCGCAACGGCGGTATTCTGCAGACTGTACTCCGCCAGATGCTGGCTGATGCTACTGCCTCAGAAAACGCTTTGCCTGTAGAATAAACAAGTAGAAAACGGCTTCGCCGTCCTACGGGGAAGCCGTTTCTAATATTTTGAATAACAAACAGCCCCCGGCGCTCTTCAGGAGCACCGGGGGCTGTTTATTATTTAAATTTCAATCCGTTCCGAATTCAGAATCCGTTTATAAATGAGAGCGATAATCTGCGAACGGTCAGTCACATTCATTTTATTGAAGATGCGGCTCAGATGGTTTTTGACGGTATGCTCACTGATAAACAGGGCGCCGGCAATCTCCTTGTTCGTCTTACCCTGTACAATCAGCTCAAGCACTTCTTCCTCACGCGGTGAGATCCCCCATTCTTCTTTTGGGAGCGTCAGTGCAGCATTGTCCAGCAGGCGCGATCCGCTGATTACCCGTTTTTTAGGACGAGAATGGGTACGGCTCTGCTGAAACAGCCGAAAGGAGGACAGCAGTTTCTCCTCAACCGCAGCTGCCGCCTCAGGCTCCATGATGAACCGGGCCGGATCAATCCACTTCTGCGGCTGGCCGGCAAGCTGGCTGCGGTCCGCCAGACTGCTCATATGCTGAAGAACAAGTACAAGCAATTCAGCCGGAAATGAAAGAGCCGGCTTATCCGCCGCCAAGTGTTGAAACCTAAGCTTGTCCACCTTCTCCAGCAGCTCAATCTCCCTGTTGAGGAAACCATATACACCCAAAAGATCACTGCGGAACGGCGCCAGCAGACAGGCGCGCCTCAGCAATTCGGCCTCAGCCTCCGGACGTTCCAGGTAACGGGCAAATTCACGGATCAGCTCAGCGGCATCCAGGGAAAGATAATAAAGCTGGGTATTATTAACTTGAAGAAAATCGCGGAAGTTAGCCAAAAACATTTCGGACTGCTTCGAGCACCTGCTGTCTCTTTCGATCAGCCGGATGGCTGCTCCGGCCAGCCCTGCGATAGTTTCCAGCTGGGTTATCCATAATTCAGCTTCCCCGCGCCGTCTGAAGCCGACGGAAAGAACGCCTTTGAATTCATTTCCGGACAGTAACGGACACTCCAGCAGAATCTGCGTGCCGCCAACCTCACGGATTATGGCTGAAGACAAAAAAGACTGCCGGGAATAACGTCCCTCCAGATCCTTTACGTAATAATCCTCTGATTCCGGAGCCCAGCCTCTCGCATAGTATGTATGAGCAGCATGCTCCCCGGTCTGGAAATGCACCAGCACTGAAGAGAGCGGAAAGGGCAGACCCATCACGATATCAAGCAGCATCGTCCCCAGCTCCTGCAGGGATCCGGCATTCTGGAGCTGTCCTACAGCTTCCTTAAGCCGCAGAGTCCCTTCTATACCCAGCTGTGCTCTGCGCAGCAGCAGTTCTCCGCGCAGGGATATGCCCAGCAGTGAAGCTATCATCTGCTCCTGTTGTTCTCCGCTGCCCTCCTGGCGGCTTCCCCCGGCAGCAAGCAGTAACCCCCGCTGAACATTGTCGATCTTCACCGGATAACAGGATAAATAATCCGGTGCCGGAAACCCGAGCCTGGTAAAAAACTGTACCCGCGGATCTTTGGATACCGCCTGCCAATGCCGGGGCTCTTTTCCGAGTACAGCCTGACCTAAAAAGCCCTCCCCCTGTTGAAAGGCAGCATTCAGCAGCAGGTGTGCCTCCCGGCCGGCAGCATGGGCCACTTGGAAATTCCCCTCATCCGTTTCCAGGGCAAAGGCATATACATCGCCCTCTGTCATCTCTGCCAGCAGGCGAAGAACCGCTTCAATATCCAGGAAATCCGCTTCCAGCCGCTTCAGAAGCATAGTAAAAAGCTTGCTGTTATGTTCTTTATGCGGCTTCAGCACCCAGTTGGCCAACAGCTTACACATAATGCTGCCAAGTGCTGAAATACTCCCCCTGATCTCTGCGATCCGCTCCCGGCTGAGTTCCGGCAGTTCAATGAGGCCGGCCTGCAACTGCTCATAAGCGGGATGCTCACCCATCCGTTCCTTAAATAGGGCAGCCACCTGTCCCCGGGTCTCCTGCTCCATATAAAGCCCTATCCATAAATAATATACCCGGTCGTATCCTGCAGCCAGCGGAGTAACCACGTACTTAAGGCCCGGAACCCATTCCATCACAGCCGGATCGGACAGTCCGCCCAGCCGCTGCAATACCTGGCTATGAGTCGGGAAGGAGCCCTCCAATGCATTGAGCATTTCCTTGTAGTGTATGCCGGGGATGGTTGGCCGGGTGATCATGCGCCCCTCCAGGTCAGTGAGCACAATGGCCTGATCCATCGCAGCCCCGAACGTATCCTGAAGCTCCTGAATTTCCTTCATTAAAGAATCGGGTACTTCCGTATCCATAGAATCCCCCCATGCCCGGAATGATTAAAAAACTTATGATGTGCCAAAAAAATCGCCACTTCCCCACTTTCCATATATAGTTTTTTATAATAGTTCATTTTGGGCGGAGGTACAATTTTCATTTACTATAAAAATATTAGAAACCGGGAGAATGGCAAATACAGATTTCCTTACATTTCCATTTAACTCCGTTTTTACCTTAGCTTTACTTTTATTTAACCCAATTAATCGCTTTCATAACGGTAATTTCCGCCTGGCGGCGCATTTTACCGGTTAACCGATCATAAGACCCATTTCTGCGGCCTTTTCCGTCAGAATGACCGCATACTGCTCCAGCGTCTCCCTGGACAGCCGGCTGACCGGTCCTGAAACGGAGAGGGCTGCTACCACTTTACCGCTTCGTCCGATAATCGGCACTGCTACTGCAGCCGCGCCGGACTCCCGCTCCTCAAAGCTGGTCGCATATCCGCAGCGCGCTATCTCTCTAAGCTGCTCCAGATAAAGACTGCGGTCGACGCTCTCCGGCCAGGACGGGTCCGCCAGCAGGCGCACCTGAACCTCAGACGGCGCATAGGCGGCAAGCACTTTGCTGGAAGCGCCCACCGACAGCGGCAGCCGGGCGCCAATCTGCGCCACACGGCGGATAGCCTGATGGCTCTGTACAGCCTGGATACGCACCCGCTCCAGATCATCCCGCAAATACAGGCTGACCGTTTCACCAAGCCGGTCACGCAGCCTCTCCATTGCCGGAAGCAGCAGCACAGCAGGCTCATCCAGTATCGGCAGGTGGGTGGAGAGCTCCCAGATCCGGATGCCCAGCCGGTATTTATCCGTCGCATCATTTCGCAGAAGGAACCCTTTTTCCTCCAATGTGGTCAGCAGCCGGTGTACTGTACTTTTATGCAGACTGATCTTTCCGGCAATCTCCGTCAGGCTCAAATCGCTCTCCTGGGTAAAGCAAAGCAATATATCCAGCGCTCTCTCTACAGCGCGAACAGTCAGTTTACGGTCCTCCACGATCTTCTCCCCTTACCTGTTTCATCAAATGAAACCCGGTTACAATATTCTACATAGCCAATTCTATCTTAGAGCAAAAGTCCAAGGAAAGTCCAGCATAATAACGGACCCGGAAAAGGCTGGGGCGCAGTTTACATTTACATTACAAAAGCGGCTAATTCATTGACTTTGCAAGGTCATCAACCTACGATTAAACATATGAATTATTCTTTTAGGAGTGGACACTATGGATCTGGCAACACTCTCTTCCGGCTCGCCGGTCCCGCACAAGCCTGATAAGCAAAACCCGGGTGCAGCACATCAGATTTCTCTGCGGATGATCCGCGTCAAACATATTATTGTGGCATTGCTGCTGTCGGTATTTTTCTTTTTTGTCTTCTGCTTCATTGCACTGCATGCCTATATCGCCTGGGTGCTGTCCAATCCCACGGTAGCTCCGCTCTATTCCACACCGATGATTGCCAAAGGGCTGGAATATGAGGATGTGAATTTCCCGGCACAGGATGGCAGCCGGACGATGCAGGGCTGGTATATTCCGTCTGAGGGCGCCACCAAAACGATTGTGTTCAGTCATGGCTATGGCGCCAACCGTGAGGAGACCTGGGTTCCGATGTATGATCTGGCCCATTATGCGCACAGCCTGAACTTCAACGTTGTCATGTTTGACTACGGCTTCGCTTCCCAGACTAACAAGGACATTGCTACCGGAGGCAAAAAGGAGTCCCAGCAGCTGCTCGGCGCCATTAATTTTGCCAAGGAGCGGGGAGCCAGGGAGATTGTCGTCTGGGGCTTCTCGATGGGTGCAGGCACTGCGCTTCAGGCCGGACTGGTTACCGATGATGTCGATGCGATGATTCTGGACAGCACCTTCCTGCTGGAGCCGGATACGCTGTATCATAATATCAAGCAGAATATCGATCTGCCGCGACAGCCGTCCCTGGAAATTATGGAGCTGCTGTTCCCTGTACTGAACGGAACCGGACTGAACCAGATTCCCTACGCCAAAGTAAAAAGTGAGGATTATCCGTTCCCGATCCTGTTCATGCACGGTACACAGGATGACAAGGCGCCTTACCCGATTGCCGAAGAGCTGGCAGCCAATCAGAGCAACCCGTACTCCGATTCCTGGATTATTGAGGGCAGTCATCATGAACTGCTGTTCCGCGAGCATCCGCGCGAGTATCTGCGCCGTGTCTCTGCTTTTCTTGGCAATGTGCAGCTCGCCCGGTCGCAGGAGGGCAGCCCGGTCACAGCCGCAAACAAATAGCATTCTAAAGCTTTTAACAGGAACGTACAGAGCTGTATGATCATACAGCTCTGTACGTTTTTTTGCACACCCTCCGCCCGGGAGCCCGGCAGGAATCCACATATTCTCTTTTTCGGGATCATATAATGAACCGTTATTGAGCCTAAGACAGGAGGTCTGCCAGCAATGCTGTATATTTACGGGCCGCTGCTGCCTGTGCGCATTCTCGAAGAGATCATTTTCTGGAAAACCCAGGAGAAGGAGCATACCGAGGTTATAAAAGGTATTGTTCCCCGTCTGGAGGACCCTTACGTCAAGCTGCTGGATGAATGGGCTGTTGTCTTTGGCGCCGCAGAGCAGGCCGCACGGCGGCTGCTGGAGGTTTCGCTGGGTCCGGCACCGGGCGGACACCCCGGGCTCGCAGCCGACACGGAGCTGCTGGTCCAAACCGCCTGCAGCCAGTCCCGCGAATTTATCCGCCAGCTTTATGCACTGCGTGAAGCCAGCCCTACTGTAAATGCCCAGCAGCTGACAGGCATCGTGATTCTGCATATCATCCGTGAATCGGAGTATTTCCTGGCCGTGCTGGGAACGCTTAGCGCTCCGGGCCAGGTAGCCGGCCTTATGCGGGAAGCAGCTATAGATCAGCCGGAGGGGTATGATACAGACCTCAGGTATGAGACTGCAGTTACCCCCGAACCGCCTGCCTTCGGAACTTCTGTGCCGGAGCTGCGCGAGCCAGGCACAGTCCCCATCGGCGGTCATACTCTCCCGCCGCTGCCCTACGCCTATAACGCGCTGGAGCCCTATATTGATGAGAAGACTATGGTCATCCATCATGACAAACACCACCAGAGCTATGTTGACGGACTGAACAAGGCTGAGCTCAAGCTGGCGGAAGCCCGCAAGAACGGCGATTTCGATCTGGTTAAGCACTGGGAGCGGGAGCTGGCCTTTAACGGTGCGGGCCATTATCTGCATACTATCTTCTGGAATGTCATGTCGCCCCAGGGCGGCGGACGGCCGACCGGAGCCCTGCTGGATGCGATCGAGCGCAGCTTCGGCAGCTACGATGCCTTCAAAACACAGTTCACTGAGGCAGCAGTTAAGGTCGAAGGCGGTGGCTGGGCTATTCTTGTCTGGAGCCCGCGCAGCCGCCGGCTGGAAATTCTGACCGCGGAGAAGCATCAAAATCTGTCGCAATGGGATGTTGTCCCGCTGCTGGCGCTGGACGTCTGGGAACATGCCTATTACCTCAAACACCAGAACAACCGGGCAGATTACATTAAAGACTGGTGGAAGGTCGTCAACTGGCCGTATGTCTCCGAGCGTTATGCTGCTGCCCGCAGGCTGATGTGGCAGCCTTACTAACCCGGCTACCGCCGGATGCACAGCAAAAAGCCCGTCCATCACCGAAGTGAGGGCGGGCTTTCAATCTATCCGGGGCAGCTTAGTGCCTGCTCCGCTTTATTCTTTGATCAAGGCCAGGAACTCCGCACGGGCAGCCGCATCTTCACGGAAGGTGCCTCTGGTAGCCATGGTCACCGTCTTGCTGCCGGGCTTCTTGACCCCGCGGGCGCACATGCACAGATGCTCGCCTTCCACCACAACCATCACACCATGCGGACTCAGCACCTCGGCCATAATGTCCGCGATCTGCGCTGTAATCCGCTCCTGCACCTGCAGGCGCCGGCTTACAGCCTCCACAAGGCGGGCCAGCTTGCTAAGCCCGGCAATCCGTCCGCTGGGTACGTAGCCGATGTGGACCTTACCGAAGAAAGGGGCCATATGATGCTCACACTGGCTGTAATACACGATATCTTTTACAATAACCAGCTCTTCGTGAGACTCATCAAAGGTTACACCGAGCGCCTCCCGGGGATCTATTGAATAACCGCCAAAGATCTCCTCATACATCCGCGTGACGCGTGCCGGCGTATCCAGCAAGCCTTCACGGCTGGTGTCTTCACCGATTAACTCCAATATTCTGGCAACATGATACTCGATCTGTTCACGGTTCTCAGATACCGTACCGTTCACATATTCCTTGATGCCCCCCATAAAGCCTCCCCCTTTCGTCCCCGTATCTGTAGTTATCTATTACGAGAACCTTTTATCTGCCTTTGCGGCCTTGTTTCTGTCTGGCTGCAGGCGCAGGCCCTGGCCGTCCAGGCTGGTTATTGTTCTTCAGCATTTGCTGTGCACGCTGCATTTGCTTGCCGTTAAGGTTATAGCCCATCTGCTTGGCAACCTTCTGGAGCATTTCCGGATCATTCTGCATCGTTGTCATTTGTCTGCGCAGATAGAACACACCAATGGCGAATCCGCCGATCAGACCTACGACAAGCGTAATAATAGGCAATGCAATATTCATCTAAAGTCCACCTCTGTGCTCAATTGTCGGCATTGCCCGCCTAGGGCACGCGATTCTATCATAGCATTTCAACATCTGGACAGCAATTGGTAAATCCCATGGGTCAAGTTAAACCGGCTATCCTTTCTTATCTTTCAGAAAAGATAAATTCCTGCCCGATCGCCTGCTGACTGCCCGGCCTCCAGCTCCAACAGACAGCCCTTGATTCCGAGCCCGCCGGCATAGCCTACAAGGGCGCCCGCTGCTCCGATGACCCGGTGGCAGGGGACAATAACAGGAACAGGGTTGCGGTTGTTGGCTCCGCCCACTGCCCGTACCGCCTTGGCGTTCCCTACCGCGAGCGCTACATCCTTATAAGAGGCTGACGCACCGTAAGGAATGTTACGCAGTGCTGCCCATACCTGCAGCTGAAATGGAGTGCCGCGCATATCCAGCGGCAGCGAGAAGTCCTGCCGCTGCCCGCTGAAATACTCCGCAAGCTGTTCTTTCGCCCCGGCAAGCTGTTCTTCGCCCGGCAGCAGCTCCACGGCACCCACCTGGACCGCAAGCCATTTCTCCATGGCCCCCCGCGTATCACCAAGCGGACCGAACATGAGCAGACACAGACCCCGGTCTGTTGCGCATAGCGTCAAGATGCCGATCAGCGATTCCATCTCACTGTAATATACCGGTGTTATACCTGCGGCTTCTGCCGGATTACGCTTCTTCACTGCCTGTCTCCTCCTGCTTCAGCAGCTTGCCGTGTGCCCTGTCCATCATTTCCCGTACCACGCTGTCTTCTTCATGCTCCAGCGCCTTTTCTACAGCGGCCAGCGCCTCAGCGCCGCCGATCTTACCCAGTGCCCACGCTGCGGTGCCGCGCATCTCCGGGCGGGATTCGCGCAGGACAATCTCCGTCAGCTTGGGTACAGCAGCAGCCTCCTTGAAATTCCCGAGCGCAATAACCGCATTGCGCTGGATCGGTTTTTTGCCGCGCCAGGCCGCCGAGCTTGTACCGAATTTCTCCTTGAACTCCCGGTTGCTGAGATCAAGGATCGGCAGCAGCAGCGGCTTGACGACTTCCGGATCAGGCTGCAGCTCGGGGCGGTGATTCCAGTTCTTGCCCCGGTTTTTGGGGCAGACAATCTGGCATGTATCACAGCCGTACAGGCGGTTGCCGATCTTCGTCATATATTCCTCACTCAGAAACCCCTTAGTCTGCGTCAGAAAAGAAATACACGCCTGGGCATTCAGCTGTCCAGGTCCGACAAGCGCTCCTGTAGGGCAGGCATCAATACATTTGGTGCAATCCCCGCAGCCGTCCTCTACCGGCGTATCCGGAGGAAACGGAATACTCGTGACCATCTCACCCAGGTAGATCCACGAGCCCCAGGCAGGCGAAATGACCGCACAATTTTTACCGCTGAAGCCGATTCCGGCCCTTTCCGCCACGGCACGGTCAACCAGCACTCCCGTATCAACCATACTTTCAAGTACAGCATCAGGAACACGCTCACGGATGAAGCCTTCGAGCTTTGCCAGCGCTTCACGCAGCACATGATGATAATCCCGGCCCCATGAAGCCCGGGCGAGAATACCCCGCCGTGCTCCCGGTTCAGACTTCGGCGGGTTTTCCATTTTGGACGGATAGGCTACTGCAATTGCAATGATAGATTTGGGCACACCATCCTTCAGGGCCGGCACGGTACGCTTCTCGAGATCCTGCTCCTCAAAGCCGGACTCATAGCCCTTGTCCCGGTGATCCTGAAGAATGTCTTTCAAATATAGGAAGGGGTCAGCCGTAGTGAACCCGATATCGTCAATTCCGAGCTGCGGGGCAGCCTCTTTTATTTCAGCCTTCAGCTGCTCCCACCGGGAAGCCGGCGGGGCATATGCTGAATGGGCCTTGATGTTCATTTCCGCGTTCTCCTTTTCGGGGCAAATTCAGCCTGTCTTACAGGTACTGCTTACAGTGCATTCAGCTTGGACAGGGGCCACCAGATAAATACAGCCTTGCCCACAATGGATGACTGCGGAACAGCGCCAAAATAACGGCTGTCCTTACTGGCTCCGGCATGGCGGTTGTCACCCATAACAAAAAAGGTGCCTTCTTCAACCGTCACCGCCGAGAAATCCGAGTCCTGAATAACCGTATCAATATAAGGCTCATCCGCCAATACACCATTGACATACAGCTGATGCTCCTTCACTTCTATAACGTCGCCAGGTATCCCGATCACCCGCTTAACCAGATATTCCTTCCGGTCAGGCCCGATGCTCGGATCATGAAGCACGATAATATCCCCCCGCCCGGGGTCTGCAAAGCTCAGGGTGATTTTGTTAATGACAAGCTTCTCACCCTCATAGAGCGTCGGCTGCATAGACTGCCCGATCACGGTGGAGACATTAAAGACAAACAGATTAAGCAGTGACATGACTGCAAATACAAGTGCAGCCGTTACGATCCAGTCCCGAATCTCGCGGGTCCATCTTTCCCATGGCCCTCTTCTGGAGCCGTTATGGGTGACTGAGCGGTATTTTTGCTTACGGCTGCGCATGAATTCTTCGTTGATTTCTTCGTTCATATGCCACCTTCTTGCTCCGATGATTAGTAAGGTACTGCCGCCGCTGCAGCTTCAGCCCATAACAATAGAAAAGCATATCTCCCGGCCATTTGCAACGGACAACGGGGGAGATATGCTTTAGTATAATGGAACAGACTATATAAGCCGTCATGCTTCTCTAATCTAGTAAATGTTTCCGCTTACGTCAATCCGGATAATAAGGGCTCCTAACCGACAATGCTAAGCTTCCGTACGGATTTGAAAATCTGGTTCTCGTTATAACCCATAGCTTCATACAGGGGCAGCGCAAACGAGTTATGCTCGTCAACGGCTACATAAATGCCGCTAACCTTGCGTGCCTGAAATCTGTTCTCCATCGCCGAAACCAGGCTTCTGCCGATTCCTCTGCGGCGGTATTCGGGATGAATGGCAATACGGAAATAACAGCCATGATTCTTCTCAATCGTACCAATTAGCGCACCGACAATTTCTCCTTCTTCTTCAGCAACTACAATGAGATCGGAATCCCAGGAAAGCTGCCTGGAAAAAGGCTCCATCGTGTTCTCGAAACATTCTTCCGACAATGCGGACTGCAGTAATTCAGTCACAGGGGTAACGTCGCTTAATTGAAAGGAACGAACGTGCATTCTTTAAAATCTCCCTTGTCTATGGCTTGGATTTTACAAAAAGAAGGAGTTCCCGCAAAAAGTAAACAAAGAAAAAAAAGCATAAAAAAATAAATGGATGTGATTTAGAAGAAGCTGCCGAATCCATCTTAACGTAGAAGCTTTTCTCGTGGTCAAAGAAGTATTAACCGAATGTAAACGGCCGGGCACATCTTTAATGTTCAAAAACCGAGGAATACCTGCTTTTAACACTATTAAAGCACACTTTTCTGGCGATATCATCACTTTTCTTTAGTAAGCGCTTTATATCAAACGCTTTCATTAAAACTATTTACACATTTTCTTTATAAAGGTAAATCCCTGTGTATAAAAGGCTCTGCTTCAGGTCAATCTATCTCTTTAACATAGTATTTACACTTACCGTTAGCTTGTCACGTCCGTCACTTTTTAAACATTTATGTTTGTTTAATGTTGCATTCTTCTTCCAGATACGGTTTAATAATAATATCTTAGTGGTTACATACCCTATAAGACGTATTGGAAATAAGGGGTTTTGACGTCAAGACCGCCAAAATTCTTTATCATACAAATTCTCATAAACTCAGGAGGGATTTTTCCATGGCATTTCAATTACCGGCACTTCCTTACCCGAACAACGCACTTGAACCACACATCGACGCTTTGACGATGGAAATTCACCACGACAGACATCACAACACTTACGTGACGAACCTGAACGCTGCTCTGGAAAAGGCGCCTGAACTGCAAGACAAGAGCATCGAAGAGCTGCTTACTGACCTGAACGCGGTACCTGAAGCCATCCGCACTGCTGTTCGCAACAACGGCGGCGGCCATGCCAACCACACCCTGTTCTGGGAAGTAATCGGACCAAACGGCGGCGGCGCTCCAACTGGCGCACTTGCGGCAGCTATTGACAGCGAGCTTGGAGGTTTCGACAAATTCAAAGAAGATTTCGCTGCAGCAGCAACTACCCGTTTCGGCAGCGGCTGGGCTTGGCTCGTTGTAAAAGACGGCAAGCTGGCTGTAACAAGCACACCTAACCAGGACAACCCGATCAGCGAAGGTGCTACACCTATCCTTGGTCTGGACGTATGGGAGCATGCTTACTACCTGAACTACCAGAACAAACGCCCTGATTACATCAAAGCGTTCTGGAACGTAGTAAACTGGGAAGAAGTCGGCAAACGCTACGAAAGCGCAAAATAAGATTCTCACCGCATAAGCGGCTGGAGTGAACATAACGGATACTGCCCTTTGGGGCGGTGTCCGTTTTTGTTTGTTTTTAGGGGATGAGCGGGCTCTGGTAGTGGTTGGCTGGTGGTGAAGGTGCGGATAAGAGTGGTTAAAGGGCCGGTAGGAGCGGATGGGAGTAATTCAATATGGCTAATAGGCGGCTTGAGCGACTTAGTTCAGCTAGGAGTGACTATGGCGGATTTGAGTAACTATGAGTGACGTTGAGTGGCTATGAGTGACTGTGCATGACTATTAGTGACTATGAGCCGCTACTACTGACTACGAACGAATATACTTAATGATAAGTGACTGTAAACGACAAATGTGCGGCTACGCTCCCTCTCCTAAACACCTTTTTCTTGTCCTCCCCTTCTGTTTAGCTGCATTCTGTAAGTGGAAATTCGCTATCTATTATCAGCTATCTGGCCTGAGGAGAGGGACTAATTGGAAAAAGGACACTTAATTCTACTATTTTCGTGCTCAAAGGTGGATTACACCCAATATAAGTGCCTATTTTCCAACTAATAGTCATAAATTCAGAGAAACAGTAGAATTAGATGGCGAAAATCCACTTAAATATTTTATGAGCGAGAATCCGCGTAACGGCTCACCCATTGGGTGGAATACTTTGGAGTAGCCTGGGTAGCATAAGTACATTGGAGCAATATTTAATAGCGTTGAGTGTCTGCAGCCGGGCCGCATCTGTGGAACAAAAAAGAGCCTTGCCGTGTATGCCGGAAAGGCTCTTTTCTGTCAAGGCTCTTTTCTGTTGTGACTCTTTCCTGTCGTGAGATTCTTATCCGCTAAAGTTGCGGTTATCCTTATAATTACATCACAGTTACATTGGTGTTGCAGCTACAGTCGCATTTTAAAGTTACACTGGTGCGTGCTGGTTAATTTGGAGCCCGGGTTACTCTTACAAGCAAACTAATGTACGTCTCAGCTACATCTGCAGCTGCAATTATACGTACTTGCAGCTGCGCTTGCGGTTATATTTACAGTTGAGCAGCATCCGTTTTACTTCCACCTGCATCTAACGTTACTTCACAGCTTTATTAGCAGCATCTTCGCATTGCCTGTACAACCCACATTGCCGCTGCACCTACGGCAGCTCTTTCTCTACCTCGTCGAAATAGCTGTTGAGCAGCTTGAGAAATACGTTCGGGAAGGCGTAATCCGCCATGTCCGCACGGGTGATCCAGCGCACGGCGCCGGCGTCCTCCGGATGGTCCCCATCCGCGAACGGCTCCGCCGGCGCAAGCCCTGCAGCCGCACTGCTGCCGGCTGCGCCCTCCACGGCGGCTGGTGCCGCCGCCGCATAGGACGCCCGCGCTTCTGCCGCCAGCGGCTGCGCAAGGGCGTCCTCCTCCCTGCAGATGTACACCTGCAGGGTCCACACAATGTGGCTGAACGTGTGCTCCGCAGCCGTCCAGTGCCCCTCAGGCCGGGCGAGAATCCCGGCCTGACGCAGAGACCGGCGCAGCCGGTCCAGCGCTGCTGCTTCCGGCAGCGCACCAGAGACGCCGCCGTCAGCAGGCGGCGCCGGCCAATGCGGCAGCTCCCACATGCGGGCTAACAGCCCGCTTTGTGGCCGCTGCCGGATCAGCACCCGGCCGGCGTGCTCGCCGCTGCCGGTGACCAGGGCCGCCAGCCGCTCTTCCGGGCGCGGCGGCTTGGCCTTGGTCTTGACGGGCAGCGAGGTCTCGCAGCCCGCCAGGCGCGCCGCGCAGTGCTCCATCACCGGGCAGATCAGGCAGCGCGGTGATTTCGGCGTGCAGATGAGCGCGCCCAGCTCCATCAGCGCCTGATTGAAATGCGATGCCTCTCCCTCAGGGATCAGCTCAGCCGCCAGGCGCTCCATTTTGACCCGGGTCGGCACCTTGGCAATGTCATCCTCCAGCAGGAAATAGCGGGACAACACCCGCATGACATTACCGTCGACCGCCGGTTCCGGCCTGTTGAAGGCGATGCTGAGGATTGCCCCGGCTGTGTAAGGCCCGACTCCCTTCAGTCCGAACACCGCATCCCGGTCGTTAGGCACCTCACCGCCATGCAGCTCCTTGACCTGTCTGGCCGCATGCTGCAGATTCCGGGCGCGTGAATAGTAACCGAGACCTTCCCAGCATTTCAGCACATCTTCCTCCGGCGCATCCGCCAGAGACTCCACTGTGGGGAACCTCTCGATAAACCGGTTAAAATAGGGAATGACCGTATCCACTCTCGTCTGCTGCAGCATAATTTCCGAAATCCAGATATAATACGGATTCCGGTGGCGCCGCCACGGCAGATCCCGCTTCTGCACCTTATACCATTCCAGCAGATTCGTGCTGAAAAATAACTTTACCTCCTGCTGCTCCTGCTGTTCATGCATTGTCATTCTTAGTCTCCTTGCTTGTAAATTCTCTTTATATAAAATGGCTGTCCTTACCTTTTCCATATCCTTCAGTCCCTGCGCTCCACCACTGCAAAAGTCGAGGCCAGCTCCTGGCTGTGGGTGATGGTCAGGTGAAGAATATAATCCTCACTGCTCAGGCCCAGCCTGAACCAGGCAGCCTCCGAGAGCGTCACGCCCGGCTTGCCGGATCCATCCGGTAAAATCTCAATATCCAGAAAGCCCACTTCACTCCCGATCCCGCAGCCCAGCGCTTTCACAACCGCTTCCTTGGCCGAAAACCGGCCGGATACGAACTCAGGCAGCCTGCCTGTCCGCCCGTCTGCCAGCTGCAGCTCGGCCTGCGTAAGAATGCGCCGGATAAACCTGGGGCCGGATTCTTTGGCCAGTATCCTGCGCATGCGCCCGATCTCCAGCACATCATGCCCGATTCCATAAATCACAATTCCACACCCCTTATAAACCTTCTGCCCTCTGCGCAATAATCTGCTATCTTTCTTTAACCGCTTCAATAATGGTATTATCTTTATATATATTCTTGGTATTCTGAAATCATTATAGTCCGGGTTTTATGTTCTGTCATATTATCTCTGATCAGAGAGAGGAGATTCGCCCGATGAACCGTAATTTCGAGCTGCCTGCCGGAGAAGACGCGGTCCTGCGCTGCTCCCATTTTCCGGCCCGCAGCCAGGCCAAAAGCCTGATCGTCATCGCACACGGCTATAAAGGGTTTAAGGACTGGGGGATGTTCCCCTACACCGCAGCCGTACTCAGCCATGAGCATGAAGTGATCTCCTTCAACTTCTCCCATGCCGGGATCGGCGGGGATTTGCAGAATTTTACCGAGCTTGAGAAGTTCGCCCGCAACACGTATAACCGGGAGATTAAGGATATGGAGATCCTGCTCTCTTATCTCAGCCAGCATCATAAATTCGGAGCCCTGCCCCTGTTCCTGCTGGGACACAGCCGGGGCGGCGGCGACAGCCTGCTTTATGCGCTGGATCATCCGGATGAAATTACCGGAGTCATCTCCTGGAACGGAATCACTGACCTTGATCTGTTTACAGATGAGCAGAAACAGGAAATGAAAACCTCTGGCCGCAGCTATGTCCTTAACGGCCGCACCGGCCAGCAGATGCCGCTCGATGCCGTAATTATCGAAGACCTGGAACGCCAGGCTGAGCGTTACAATATCCTGGAGCGGATGAAATCCGCCCGCTTTCCAGCCGTCCTGATTCAGGGAACGGAGGACAGCGCACGGCTGCGCCGGGGCTCTGAGCAGCTAACCAGACTCCGTCCGGATATCGGCTGGATACAGATTGCCGGGGGCGATCATACCTTCTGCACCGTACATCCTTTTGCCGGGACCACCCCGCAGCTGGAACAGGCTATTGCGGCTTCGGAGGCTTTTATCCTCCGCACGCTGGAGAACGGGAGCAACCCGCTCTAACCCGCACAGCAAAACCGCCGGGAAGTGTTACAGGCTAACTCCCGGCGGTTTATTTTGGACCTATAAATCCTGATGTATAACGTCTAAACTCCGCCCCTGCTAAATTCCCGGGATCACGTTACGTTTATGTGCGGATCTCTTGTAAAAGCGCTCCAGCTTCTCTGCTGCCTCCGGACTGACCGGCTTGCCCTCCAGATAATCGCTGTTCTCATCATACGTAATACCAAGCTCGGTTTCATCCGTTTGACCGGGCCACAGTCCCGCTGTCGGTGCTTTGTTTACAATCTCATCCGGCACTCCGAGATAGGCCGCAAGCTGGCGTACCTGACGCTTGTTAAGCGTACTTAGCGGCGTAATATCAACCGCACCGTCGCCCCATTTGGTATAGAAGCCGGTAATTGCCTCGGAAGCATGATCCGTGCCTACCACCAGCAGGTTATTTTCAAAAGCGAGCGCATACTGCATCACCATCCGCGTTCTGGCCTTTACATTACCTTTGCCCTGATACGTGATATGGCGGTGCTGTCCCAGTGCCTTCAGGCTGTGCTCCACTTCAAGCGCAATCTCATTAACGGCTTCCTCAATATTGGTTTCGGCTTTGTGGGTAAGCCCGAATGCTTCGGCCACCGCATAGCTGTGCTCAATATCCTCCTGTTCCCCGTAAGGCTGGAAAACGCCAAGTGTAATATATTCCTTGCCTTCCTCGGCAGTCAGCTCGTCCGTCGCCCGTTTGCACAAGCCGGCAGCCACTGCACTGTCAATACCGCCGCTGATCGCAATCAGCAGACCCTGGGCACCAGCCTGACGTACATAAGACTTCAGGAAGTCCACCCGTTTCTGTGCCTCTGCTTCCACATCAATGGTTGGCTTGACGCCAAGGGCAGCAATAATCTCTTCTTGCAGGCTCATAACCATTCCTCACTTTCTGCATATCCTGATATTTAAAAAATCCCGCAGAGCCGGACTTCCGGCTGCCGCGAGATTCCTTTGATTTATTACCCGTAATTTACTGGCAATAACGGTTGAAAACCTCTTTCAATTCAGCAGCGATTTCGCTTGCCGAACGGTCCTCAACACCATGACGCTCAATAAAATGAACGAGCTCTCCGTCTTTCATCAAAGCGATGGAAGGTGAAGAAGGCGGATATGGAGCGAAGTATTCGCGCGCTTTGGCGGTTGCTTCCTTCTCCTGGCCTGCGAACACTGTATACAGGTGGTCCGGCTGCAGCTCATTCTGCAGAGCCTGGGCTACGCCTGGACGGCACTGGCCGGCTGCACAGCCGCAGACCGAGTTCACAACAACAAGCGCTGTTCCTTTTGCAGCTGGAAGAGTGGCTTCCACCTCTTCCGGAGTCAGCAGCTCCTGAAACCCGATACTTGTCAGGTCGTCACGCATAGGCTGAATCGAATCACGCATATATTGATTAAATGACATGGACATTTTCCTGCACTCTCCTTTGCCTCTTAAATGTAGGGTTAGGCTGCATTACCGCAGCAATCACTAACTTTATTATACATACATACCCTGTGAAAGCAAGGAATGCACAGCGCACTTCCCCTTATACGGCAAGGTTTCCTTCTTCCGCTTCATGGGGGAGGGATACCGTAATCGCCGTGCCTTCCCCCGTCACAGATTCCACCCGGATGGTGCCGTTATGCCGCTCAACAATGCTCAGGCACAGCGGCAGGCCAAGTCCTGTCCCGTGAGTCTTGGTAGTAAAAAAGGGAGTAAACAGATTTGCGAGCTTATCCTGATCAATCCCGCTGCCGGTATCCTTTACCACCAATTCAATATGATCATTGATCATCCGGGTTTCCAGGGTCAGCACTCCCTTCACATCCATGGCCTCCATCCCGTTACGGGCCAGGTTCAGGATCAGCTGCTTGATTTCCCGGACATTCAGACTGAGCGGCGGCAGCGCAGGAGCTATGCTCAGCTCGACACTCTGACCGCGCAGATTGGCATCCGCCCAGAGGAGCGGAGACAGTTCTTCTATTATATGCTGAAGCTGAACCCGTTCTTTATCGGAAACCCTGCTCTGCGCCAGGGACAAAAAATCATTGATAATTCCGTTGGCACGGTCCAGCTCCTCCATTACGATCTGATAATACGAATCAAGCTCCCCCGGGCTTTTCTCACGCATCAGCTGCAAAAAGCCGCGTACCACCGCCATCGGATTACGGATTTCATGGGTGATTCCGGCGGCCATCTGACCCACCAGCGTCAGCCGTTCCACATGATTCAGCTCTGTGCGGAGCTTTTCCTCCTCCGTCACATCCTGCACGATCATTACGACTCCATCCGGTGCTTCGGAGCCTTGCTGAACCGGAGCCGTATAGATTTGATAACTGTAGTCTCCGCAATTTATTTTAGCATTGGAGCGCTGCTTGTTATAAAAAATAGCCTTCATCTGCATAAAGGTCTGTTTATCTACACTGTCGGCGAACAGTACTGATGCCGGCCTGGAAAGGATCATTTCTCTGCTATAGTCGGGGTAATGCCGGCGGATCAGCTTCAGCATGAACTCATTAAGCTCAGTAACATAGCCAAGCTGATTCATCGACATAATATTAAGCTGGACAATATCTGTGACCTGCTCCAGCTTTTTGGATTCCCGCATGATCTGCTCCGACAGGCCCTGCATCTTCTCTTTTACCTGAACCTTATCCCAAGCGGTTTCGAGGCAAAAGATCAGCAGCCCGCCGAGCAGCACAGCAGCAAACAGGTAGACTGTAACCAGTATTACCTCAGAGGTAAGTGTCTCCGTCTCGCGGATTTTTCTCATATTAGGCACCATTGCAATAAAAAACATGCATGGAAACAGCACAGCCCATAGCAGCATCACCTTCTCTGCCCATTTCCCCTGTTTAAAAGGACGCGCTAATCCAAACAGCAGCGGATACAGCAGCAGCCCTGAATTAATGATAATGGCACTCATCCCCGGAGGCTCCGAGAACAGGGCAGTAGACAGCAAAAAGAATACAGCCAGGCTCATCCCTGAACGGAAAGGCGCATACAGGATACCGATAAAAGCCGGCAGAACCCCCAGATTAAGATACATCCCTTCACCCAGAGTGGTTGAAAAGATTGTACAAACGGCAATACTGGCCGCACAGCTGATAACCAGAAAGAACAGATCATCCGGGAGGCGCCGGCTTCTGCGGGTCATATGTCCTTGATCCAGCCACCATTGAAATAAAAATAAAAACGAGGAGGCTGATGCTACCTGCAACAGGATATCCTTAATTTCCTCAATAATTGAAATCACTCCCTGAGTTAGACAAAATGCCCTTTCCAATTACGATTAAAGCACAGCCCGGCAGTTCTGACAACGGAAATCCCGCGCAGATCAGGGACGCTGCATTGAAACGGCTATCATGGTAAAATTAAAGGAAACAAACAGTTTGGGAGTTAAACTAATGAGATACGATGTAATTATAATCGGCGGGGGTTCCGCCGGGCTGATGGCCGGGATTGCCGCAAGCAGCAAAGGCGCCAGCGTTCTGCTGCTTGAAAAAGGGGACAAGCTGGGCCGCAAGCTGGGCATCTCCGGCGGCGGCAGATGCAATGTCACCAATAACAAAGAGATTGATGAGCTGATCAAGTACATTCCGGGAAACGGCCGGTTTCTTTACAGCGCTTTTTCCCAGTTTAATAATAAGGACATTATCGCATTTTTCGAGAACCTGGGAATCCGTCTGAAGGAAGAGGACAATGGGCGGATGTTTCCGGTAAGCGACAAGGCCAAAACGGTTGTGGACACACTGGTAAACCAGGTACGGGGGCAGGGAGTTCAGATCCGGCTGCATGCTCCGGTGCGTGAGATCCTTTATAAGGAAGGCCGGGTTGACGGTGTGCGGCTGCAAACCGGCGAGCTTATAGAGACCCACAGTGTCATCATTGCATCCGGCGGGAAGTCCGTGCCCCAAACAGGCTCAACAGGAGACGGTTATGCCTGGGCTGAGCAGGCCGGGCATACGATTACAGAGCTTTTCCCGACCGAGGTTCCGCTTACCTCCAATGAGCCTTTTATTCAGAGCAAAGAACTGCAGGGCCTCTCCCTGAGAGACGTATCACTGTCGGTATGGAATCCTAAAGGCAAAAAGCTTATTGAGCATCAGGGGGATATGCTGTTTACCCACTTCGGCATTTCCGGACCGATCGCCCTGCGCTGCAGCCAGTTTGTCGTTAAGGCCCTGAAGCAGTTCGGGACTGGAAACATTGAGGCCTCGATTGATTTTCTGCCGGAAAAGAGTAAGGAAGAGGTTTATAGCGAGACCCTAAAGCTTGCAGAGCAGGAGTCCAAAAAATCGGTCAAAAATGTACTGAAGGGCTACCTGCCCGAGCGGATCATCCCGATCCTGCTGCAGAAGGCGGGGCTGCCGGAGAATCTTACCTACGACAATATCCCCAAGCAGGACTGGCAGCAGCTTGCCCAGCTGGTCAAGCGTTTTCCGATCCGGGTGTATGGCACACTGTCGATTGAGGAGGCTTTTGTCACCGGCGGAGGCATTAACCTCAAGGAGGTTGATCCCAAAACGATGCAGTCCAAGCTAATGGAGGGCTTGTATTTCTGCGGTGAGATCCTTGATATTCACGGCTACACCGGAGGCTACAACATCACGGCTGCTTTCTCTACAGGCTATATGGCCGGGGACCATGCAGCATCACGGATTGGATAAATGCAGCCTCTTTCTTACTTTCTGAGATTGTCAAAAAGCGTTGCCTGCGGTTGTGTGCGGGCAACGCTTTTTGAGTTATCACGGCGCTTAATGCTCCGTTAGGCGGATCGTACTGTAAATCCGGGCGATAAAGGTTCCGATGCCGAAGCCCAGCGGGGCAAACAGCAGCAGCCCCCACCAGCCGTACAGCGGGATGCAGACCACCGCGGAGCACAGTATTGTATACGGTATGGCCAGAATCAGCATGGCTTTTGAGCCGGCTTCGGCCTTTTGCCCTTTCGTAAACGGCAGGATCCCGATATAATCATCTCCCGCGAAAAGCAGCCAGAAGGAGCTCAGCCAATAGCACATTAATAAAGCCAGCACGATAAGCAGTACCCACTTCAGGAAGGCCGGAGCGATCAGGAGCGCAGTCATGGATACACCGGTAAAAGATAAATATAGCTTCAGGTGCGCCGGATTACGCAGCAGCGCCTTGATTCCTGCCGCTGTAAACCGGCTCTCCGGCTGTCTGGACGACAGCAGCGGCTGGGACTTACGGAAAATCCACGGCTTGTACCGGGTAGGACGCGGCTTATCCAGCACGCCCCGCAGCAGCAGGCCGGCAATTCTCATCCGCTGCTTGTAATCCTCGCGCACATCGCTGAGAAAGGTTCCCTGCAGCCGGAGCCGGTAACGCATAGCCCAGATGGTTATTGCTGTGTATACAGCGGCCGCGGCCAGGAGCAGTAACGGGCTGTTCTGCCAGCGCAGTGCCAGCCATACGTAAAGTGCGGAGGGCACTGTAACAGCCGGAAGCAGCCACAGCCAGCGGCGGAAGCCCTGGCGCTGCACCCTGATGACATGCCCCAGCAGCTTGATGCTCCAGCCGGCAGTGACTGTCAACAGCAGCAGTGCTCCGGCTGCTCCTGCACTGAGCCCGTAGCCGCGGATAATAAAGGGCAGGAGAATGGCGTAGACAGCGGCTATTTTGAGTGCAGTCACGGTCAGGCTGTAGATTATCCCGCGCAGCAGGATGCTTTTTATCCAGTTCTGCCGCTGTCTGAGAAACAGCAGATCGCCTTCCTGCAGCAGCAGGACCATTCCGCCGGTCAGCAGCAGGACGGCAAGCAGCAGCAGAAGCGCAATGAAGGGTACAACTGTGGTCCAGCCAGGCATCTCTCCTGACCAGAAGCCATAGTAGAACCGGCCGCCGAGCAGCCCGCCGGGAATGACAATATAGAGCAGCACTGTCCAATCCGCAGCCGTCCGGATAATAGCCGATTGCTCGCGCCAATGCGAGAACAGCCGCCGCTTGAACAAGCGGGGACCAGTAGGGAAGGCGTAGCCTGCTCCTGCTGAACGCGGGCTGTTATCTTCAGCCGAGGTTTCCCGCCCCCTCATGTCAATTCGTCGAAGCAATCAAACAACGACCCCTCCGGCAGATCGGCACTGTCACGGATTTCCTCCAGCGTGCCTGTTGCTGCTATTTCGCCTCCGGAAATCAGCACGAAGCTGTCGCAGATTTTTTCCGCCGTATCCAGAACATGCGTAGACATGAGCACCCCTGCACCGCGCTGCCGCTCCGCCTCCAGCAGACGAAGGAAATCCTTGGTGGCCCGGGGATCCAGTCCGATAAACGGCTCATCCACGATATATACGTCAGGCTGGACGAGAAAGCCGAGCATCAGCATCATTTTTTGCTTCATACCCTTGGAAAAGCCTGCCGGGAGATCATCGCGCACTTGGCTCATTCCGAACTGCACCAGCAGCTTCTCTGCTGCCGGCTCAAACTGTTCATAAGGCAAGCCGTAAGCAGCGGCAGCCAGATCCAGATGCTCCCAGAGCGTCAGGTCCTCATAAAATACCGGCTGCTCCGGCACATACGCGTAGGATTTATTCGCTCCGCCAATCGTCACTCTGGCTTTGGCGTGCTTGAGCAGGCCGAGCAGGGTCTTGATCGTCGTGCTTTTACCGGCACCGTTCGGACCGATCAGTCCCAGCAGCTCTCCCCGCCGGACCTGAAAGGAAATATCGGAAATCCGTTTATCTCCCGCTTCATAACCTGCCTCCTCAATCTCCACATCCAAAACAATCTCCCGCTCTTCATCCACCTCTTGCAACTCTTCCATACCGCTTCCATCTCCTAATGTTGAATACAACGTTATCCCGGAAATGTTCCGGGCTTTCTACCATTATACGTACAATGGCTGAGACACTTCAAACATTACTTGCGGGCTGCTGTACGGGGCCGTAAATCTGCTTCAGCCGGGCATATCATGCGAATTTGACACTCTTTTGCCCAAAAATGAGTCACCGTCAAAAAATTGTTTGATTTTTAATAATTAAAAGTGTGCTCATTGTGACAAATCACATGTTCTTGATCCCTTGTTTGCCGTATTGTAAGGATATCTCAAGGTAACTACACAAATAAATGGTGCAACCGGGTCCATGATTCCTTACGTACAGGGCAACCTGTATGACTAACGATAACGATAGAGGGTGGAGAAGCATGATACAATCCTATGAACGCGACACTCAGTTAACACTGCATTTGTACCGGGTTTTTGCCAAGTCTTTCAAGAGCATTAACGAGCATGCCGTTACCGGAAGCAAGATTGAAGGCTTTAATCCTACTGCCTTTGCTGTCATGGAGGTTCTGTATTATAAAGGACCTCAGCCGATTCAGCAGATTGGTGCCAAGCTGCTGCTGCAGAGCGGCAATGTTACCTATGTCATTGATAAGCTTGAAGAACGCGGCTACCTGCAGCGCAAGCCTTGTGCCAATGACCGCCGTGTAATCTTCGCTGAATTGACTGCCGAAGGCGAACAGCTAATGAGCGAAATGTATCCGAAATATTCGGAGCGCCTGCACCTGGCCTTCAGCGGACTGAATGACGAAGAGAAGGAACAAATGATTGTCCTGCTCAAGAAGATGGGCTTGCAGGCCGAGAAGCTCTCCCCGCTACCCCGCAAGTAGCCTACAGCTAAAGCAGAGATAGTGAATTCATTCACTATCCCTTTCAGCTAAACCGACTCTCACTGAAACATCAATACACAAAAACGGCTGCAGCGTCCTTATGGACAGTGCAGCCGTTTCTTTTTAAATGAGGAGCGTGGATACATACAGCCAGGAAAGGATTGGGCTTTCGTCTACTTTTATCCTCGGATTTCCTACTTGCGCTTAAGCTCAATACATTTAGGTGGATTTTCGCTACTTATTTTCCTCTCTTATCAGCATTTACGATAAGTAAGTGGAAAAAAGTCACTTAGTTTAGTGAATGCAAGGAGTGCAAGCTCTAAGTAAGCTCTACACAGCTGATCACGGTGGAAATCGTCCTGTATCTACTTATACAGTCTAACTTAATCATACAGCCATATACAGCCGGTATTACGCTTCTTTCAGCTTAGTCTTCTCCTCACCTAGCGAAGGTACCCCCTGGCGCAGGCCGGAGGAAATAACCAGCGACACGACGGCTAGTACAGCCATAATGATAAACAGTGAATGCAGGCCGCCTTCGAGCGCCCCATGCAGGCTGTTCCAGGCATCTCCGGTTAACGTGCTGCCGCCGTGCGGGTTAAGCAGGCTGTTGATATCCGCCCCGCTAACCGCGGCACCGGGCTGATCCGCCAGCAGTCTGGCTATGCTCAGGTTTAGCCAGGAGCCAAACACTGCAACGCCAACCGTCTGGCCGAGTGAACGGGTGAACGTATTCAGCGCCGTCGAGGCGCCGCGCTGCTCATGCCCGACAGAGGACTGGGCGATGATGGTGAATACGGTAGATGCATAGCCGAAGCCCACACCGCAGAACAGCATCAGGACCAGCAGCATCAGCTGCGAGGAATCTGCAGTCATAAACGTAAGTCCTATCGCACCAGCGGCAATCAGGGACAGGCCCAGCATGCCTGTCCGGCGTGATCCGGCGCGCAGAATCATCCGCCCCCCGGCAATGGAGCCGAGCGTCCAGCCGACAGACATCGGTGCCAGCAGCAGACCGGAGAGTGCTGCACTTTTGCCGAATACACCCTGCACCCACAGCGGCACATAGGTGGACAGGCCGATAATCAAGGTGCTGACCAGCAGATTGGCGCCCGTGGAGACGGCAATATTGCGGATAGAGAACAGCGACAGCGGAAGCATCGGCTCCGGTGCACGCCGTTCCACGAACAGGAACATTACCAGCAAAATAACCGCCGCGGCCAGCAGGCCAATCAGCAGCGGAGAGGTCCAGGCCAGATTCTGCCCGCCTGCGGTAAGGCCGAACAGCAGCGCGCTTACACCTGCCGCGAACAGCAGTACACCCGCTACATCAATCTTCGCGGCACGTTTTACTTTCTCTTCCTTCAGGTAACGGGCGATAAACAGAAGTGATAGCAGGCCAAACGGCAGATTAAACACAAATACCCAGCGCCAGCTCAGGTAATCCACCACATAGCCGCCCAGCAGCGGACCCACAAGCGAGGAAATTCCCCACACAGAGCTCAGGAGCCCTTGCGTCTTAGCCCGTTCTTTAATGCTGTATATATCTCCAATAATTGTAAAAGTCATCGGAATAAGTGCACCTGCCCCGATACCCTGAATGGCCCGGAACAGGATCAGCTGGCCCATGCTCTGCGAAATTCCGCACAGCAGTGAACCAAGCAGAAATACAACCGCGCCCCCCAGAAATACCGGCTTGCGGCCAATCAGGTCACTCAGCTTGCCGAAGATCGGCGTTGTCACAGCCATAGTCAGCAGGTAAGCGGTAAAAATCCAGCTCAGCCACTGGATGCCCTGAAAATCGCCGACGATTGCCGGTCCGGCAGGCCCGGTAACGGTACCTTCAATAGCTGCCAAAAAGGTAGCCAGCAGGACCCCGGTTAAAATAAGCTTGCGCTCTGTTGCTCCTGGTGTACTCAATGAAATCCAGATCCTCTCTTTGTTTTGTCTCAAATCATTCCTGCAAGCCGCTTCTGTCTGTCACTGCGAAGCAGGGCAAACAGCACCGCGTCCTGAAAACCGGCACCGGTATGCCGGTATTGGCGCAGCAGCCCTTCCTGTGAAAAGCCCAGCCCACTGAACAACCCTGCTGCCCGGACATTGCCGGGATGGCATAAGGCTTCGATCCGGTTGAGCCCCATTGTGCCGAAGCCGAAGTCCAGTATAAGCTCCATGGCTTCCCGCATATAACCCTGACCCCAAAAGGCAGGCGACAGCTCGCAGCCGATCTCTCCCCGGAATGCTCCAGCCAGCTGCCACTGGTTAAAGCCGCAGCTGCCGATGATCCTGCCGCCCTGCAGAGCGATACTCCAGCGCAGGCTTTCTTCCTCCCGGGACATTTGCAGCAGCAGCTCAATCAGCTGTTCAGCATCAGCGGCCGAGGCCAGCTGCGGGGCATTGAGCCAAGGGCCAACGGCCGGATGAGTCCAGATCTCATACAGTGCTGCCGCATGAGGAGCAGCAATTGCCTGCAGCTCTATTCTTGTTCCCCGCAACACCGGAGTCATTCCGCCGCACATATACACCCTATCCGTCCCCTTTCGATTCTATATAAGTATACATGATATGTAAGGATTTCCCGAGCAGAACAGAAAATCAGCCGTCCTGATATTCCCGGCCAGCCTGAACATGACAAAAAGCGCCACACCGGGCGGAAGTCCGCCCTGATACTGACGCTGCTCATTGCTTGTATAAACGTTTCACATTCCTGCATAAACTCCTATGGCCTGCGCTCGCCCCAAGCCGGAAACGGCCTTAGGCTTTTGCCGCTGCTTGAGCCGGAGTAAGCACCTCAGAGCATACTACTTGAAGCTTCTTCTGAATATGTTTAAACTCTTCCAATCCCGTACCGGTGATGCTGAATGCATCGCCATGGGCAGTCAGGAAGTTTTCCTGGGTGAGCCGCTCCAGCTCCTGCTTCACTTCGCGTTCCGCCACCCGGTATCCAAGGCTTTCAAGTTCCGGCAACGTATCCGACAAGGTTAAATCTCTTTCATGTGCAATATAAAGCATATGGATTCCTATAAACAAGTTCTGTACATCGGCGCGCATATTCCACTCCTTCCGGCCAAGAGCCTATGATATATTAAGCATTACCCTGACAGGGGGATGCGGAAACATTATCACAGCTCCAGATAAGGGTCCTATTGTGATTTATTCAAATATACGGTAATACTTGACGATCCGAGTCCCCCTGTACTATGTTGTTAATTACAGTTATATTTCATTACTGATTCAAGGTACAGGAAGGTGATGCTTCATGTTTCAGGCAATGCCCTATGACGGGACACGCAGTGAACGGTTCGAATCCGTATTGTCACAGCTTGCAGCACTGATCGACGGCGAACCAAGTGCAATAGCCAATCTGGCCAATGCCTCAGCGCTGCTTAAATTTTCTATGCCGGATACCAACTGGACCGGATTCTACCTTTTCGACGGCACAGAGCTGGTTCTCGGCCCGTTCCAGGGTCTGCCGGCCTGCATCCGCATTCCGCTGGGCCGTGGAGTCTGCGGAACCTCCGCTGCAGAACGGCGGACGCTTGTGGTAGACGATGTCCATGCCTTCCCGGGGCACATCGCCTGCGATGCCGCATCAAACAGCGAGATCGTAGTCCCGCTGATCAAGGATGATCAGCTTATCGGAGTACTCGATATCGACAGCCCGCTCAAGCACCGCTTTGATGATGAAGAGCGGCGTTTTCTGGAGCGCTTCGCAGCCATGATTTCTGCAGTGCTGTAGACAATACGGCACACTTAAGGCCGCCACAGATCAGGGATCCCCTGAAGCTGTGGCGGCCTCTTTGTGTAGCTCTGCCGATTATCTGACCGGATTGATTTTCCAGATTTCAGCTGCATAGCGGCTGATCGTATTGTCACTGGAGAATTTGCCGGAGTGTCCGATATTGACGATCGACTTCTTCAGCCATTCACGCTGGTTGCGGTAAGCGAGGTCGATTTTGACATGAGTCTCTACATAGCCTGCAAAGTCCTTAAGCACAAAGAACTCATCATTATTGTCAATCAGCGACTGGTACAGCGAATCGAATTCCTGGGTATGACAGCAGATTGGTCCCGGAGTAACCAGCTGATCCAGTACTTCCTTCACTCGTCCGTCACCATAATAGATGTCCCGGGAGCGGTATCCGCCGAACTGGTAATAATCCATGACCTGCTCTGCCCGCAGCCCGAACAGGAACATATTGTTGTCGCCGACCATTTCATGCATCTCGACGTTCGCCCCGTCCATCGTTCCGATGGTCAGTGCACCATTCATCATGAATTTCATGTTCCCGGTACCCGAAGCTTCCTTACTGGCCGTAGAAATCTGCTCACTTACATCAGCGGCAGGAATAATCTTCTCCGCCAGGGAGACTGAATAATTTTCAAGGAAGAAAATACGGATCTTACCCTTAATGTCGGGGTCTTTGTTCACTACATCAGCTACCGTATTGATCAGCTTAATAATCCGTTTAGCCAAATGATAACTTGGGGCTGCTTTGGCTCCGAAAATAAAGGTGCGCGGCACCATATCCATAGACGGGTTATCCTTAAGCTGGTTATACAGATGCATAATATGCAGAATGTTCAGCAGCTGACGCTTATAAGCATGGAGCCGCTTGACCTGCACATCGAAGATCGAATCCGGATCGACCTGAACGCCGTGCTTCTTGGTGATATATTCGGCCAGGCGCAGCTTGTTGCGCCTCTTGATTGCAGCCACCTGCTCCTGAAAGGAAGCATCCTCACAGTATTTGATTAGCCCGATCATCTCCTGCGGATGATGAATCCAGCGTGTCCCGATAGAATCATTGATCAGGCCGGCCAGCTCGGGATTGGCGTGCAGCAGCCAGCGGCGGTGCGTAATGCCATTGGTCTTGTTATTGAACCGGTGCGGGTACATCTCATTCCACAGCCGCATCTCACGCTTCTGCAGAATCTCCGTATGCAGCGCGGCCACTCCGTTAACACTGTGGCTGGCCACAATCGCCAGATTGGCCATGCGTACCTGATCATCATGAATAATCGCCATCTGGTTAATCCGGTTCTGGTCACCGGGGTATTTGCTCATCAGCTCACCGCAGAACCGGGCGTTGATCTCCTCAATAATCAGGAAAATCCGCGGCAGCAGCTCTTTTACCATGTTCATCGGCCATTTCTCTAACGCCTCGCTGAGAATGGTATGATTCGTATAGGAGACCATCCGGGTTGTCATATCCCAGGCTGTATTCCAGCCTAGGCCGTGCACATCCATTAGAATCCGCATCAGCTCAGGGATAAGCAGTGTCGGGTGAGTATCATTGATATGCAGCGCTACTTTGTCCGGCAGTGCTTCGATTGGCGCTCCGGTCTTGCTGAAGGTGCGCAGAATACTCTGCACGCCGGCGCTGCACAGGAAGTACTGCTGCTTCAGCCGGAGCAGCTTGCCCTCATACTGCGAATCGTCCGGATACAGGAATTCCGAAATGGATTCCACGGAGCGTTTGTACTCCAGGAACTTGTGGTAATCCGAGCCGGCAAGCGAGCCGGACATCCGGGAAGCCGGGGTGATTGACTCGGCACTCCAGTTGCGCAGCGTATTGACATGCTTGCGGTCAGCGCCGATAACCGGAACATCGTACGGTACCGCACGCACTGCCTCATAATCCTTATGTTCAAAAACCAGCTCGCCGTTCTCCTCACGGGTCTCAATCCGGCCCCAGAAGCGGACCTCCACCTGTTTGTCTTCCCGGCGCACTTCCCACACATTATCGTTCTGCAGCCAGTAATCAGGCAGCTCTACCTGATAGCCGTCAACAATCTTCTGTTCGAACAAGCCGTATTTATAACGGATGCCGCAGCCATGGCCTGCATACTGCAGGGAGGCCAGTGAATCAAGAAAACAGGCGGCAAGCCGGCCGAGGCCGCCATTGCCCAGCCCTGCATCTGCTTCGTCCTCCTCCACCTCGCGCAGATCAAAGCCCAGCTCCTGCAGACCATCCCGTACTACCTCAAGCACACCCATATTCAGCAGGTTATTGCCCAGCAGCCGGCCGATCAGAAACTCCATGGAGAAGTAATAAACCTGCTTCTCCTGGCTGATCTTATATTTGTGATTCGTTTCAGCCCAGTTTTTCCCCGCATTTTCACGGATCATATTGCCCAGAATTTTGTACACGTCACCATTCGATGCTTCTTCCAGCGGTTTGCCCAGTTTTCCGATAAGTGTCTCGCGGAATACCTTCTTGAAGCTTTCTTTGTCGTTAAACAACAGCAGGTTCCTCCAGTCGGATGTGTATTTTTGTGAGATACATGGCCTTTATGGAAATTCAGGACCAGCCGGACTGCATGCTTACGCAGTCCAGCTGATCCTGGGGTTAAATTTTGCTGCTCTTGGCGATGACAAACGGACGCTTGCTATCCCCTACGAGTATCCTGTCTTTGCTGAGATGCACGTCCTTATCCATGATGACATTCTCGATTACCGCATTCGCTTCAATGACGCACTTTTGCATAATGACCGAATTGACGATTCTCGCACCCTCACGGATCTGCACGCCCCGGAAAATCACGCTGTTCTCGACGGTTCCGCCGATTACACAGCCGTTGGCGACCAGGGAGTTAGTAACGTTGGCGCTGTCCAGATAACGGGTCGGCGCTTCATATTTGATCTTGGTCTGTACCGGATTTTCTTTGAACAGACCCAGATAATTCTCCTGTTTAAGAAGCTCAAGACTATTCTTGTAATAGCTCTCCAGTGAATTGATTACGGCATGGTAGCCTTTATATTCATAGCCGGCGATTTTGAAATTCGCCCGGTTCTTCTGGATCACATCGCGGAAGAAAAAGCTCTCCCCGTGCGCTATGCAATACTCCACCTGCTCCAGGAACAATTTCTTCTCCATGATGAAGATGTCCAGATACACATTGGGATGATGTTTCTCCTGATGAATCTCTGTTACGAGATTATCTTCATTTAATTCAAGCCGCAGACAAGGGTCATGCTCAGGCTGAAGCTGGTCGGTCGCCTTGTAGACAAGCGTGACATCGGCTCCTTTTTCCAGATGATACTGGAAAGCGTCCTGCAGATCAACCGTATTAATATGCTGGCTGCCCGAGAAAACAATGTACTTGGCGGATGCTCTTTTGAAAAAGTCGAGGTTGTTATGGTAATGCTGCAGATCGCCGATTGATGTATCAGTCGGATCGTTCCAGTCAGGAGGCAGGATGAACAGCCCCCCGTGCTTGCGGTTCATATCCCAGGACTTGCCGTCACCGAGATGGTCCATCAGCGAACGGTATTTGCGGCGGACAAACAATCCGACACTCTCCAGCTCCGCCCTCATCATATTAGACAGTACGAAGTCGATCAGCCGGTAACGGCTGGCAAAAGGCACGGCCGCCCCGCAGCGGAAATAGGTTAATTCGTTTAATTTGTCCAGTTCATGATCAAGATTGATTACGCCCATAAGCTCTTTCATCGCGGTCACCGTCCTCTATAATTATATGGTTTTGGCTGCAACTGTTTTGCGCTTTTTGCTACGATTGTCGATCAGCAGAATCTCATTCTCATTCTCCCGGTCATTGCCGATCTCCATATAATCTTCGATTACTGTATTTTCGCTTATGATTGCTTTATGAATTCTCACGTTCTTGCCGATCTTCACCTTGGGCATAATAACAGAGTCGGTAATGACGCTGCCTTCGCCCACTTCCACACCGTAGAACAGCACGGAATGATTGACTTCCCCGCGCACAATGCAGCCCTCATTGATAATGCAGCTCGACACTTTGGCTTCCGGAGCCACATATTGTGCAGGCTGGTTAGGGTTGCGGGTAAAAATGCGCCAGTTCGGATCATTCAGATTCAGCGGAGGATGGTCGCTCAGCAGATCCATGTTCGCTTCCCACAGACTCGTTACCGTACCTACGTCTCTCCAGTATCCTTCAAAAGGATAAGCATACAGGGAATTGTTGTCCTCAAGCATCAGCGGAATAATATCTTTACCAAAATCATGTGAGGAATCCGGCTTCTCGCCATCCTCCAGCAGATGCTTGCGCAGAACTTCCCATTTAAAAATATATACACCCATCGAGGCCAGTGTGCTCTTCGGATTAGCGGGTTTTTCCTCAAATTCGTAAATTTTCAGGTCTTCCTCGGTATTGAGTATGCCAAAACGGCTGGCCTCCTCCAGAGGGACATCAATGACGGAAATCGTGCAGTCCGCATTTCTTGTCTTGTGATACTGCAGCATGGCATTGTAATCCATTTTGTAGATATGGTCGCCGGACAGAATAAGCACATGCTCCGGATCGAACTGGTCTACAAACTTCAGATTACGGTAGATGGCATCAGCTGTTCCGCGGTACCAGCTGCTTCCGTTTTCCCGTTCATGCGGCGGCAATACGAATACACCGCCATCCTTACGGTTCAAATCCCAGTCACTGCCTACGCCAATGTATGAATGCAGGACAAGCGGCTCATATTGCGTCAGCACGCCGACCGTATCGATCCCCGAATTGGAGCAGTTGCTCAGGGGGAAATCAATAATCCGGTAGGTTCCTCCAAAATACACAGCGGGCTTGGCGAGCGATTTGGTCAATCCCTTCAGCCTTTTCCCTTGGCCTCCCGCCAATAGCATGGCTACCATTTCTTTTTTCTTCATGGAAGAGCCTCCTTGACATATGGATAAAAAATGGAATAAATGAGGTTAAGTGAATCAGATTCCGAAAAGAAGTGTATCCAAAGAAGTAAAATGAAAAGAAAGGTGCTTGATAGGAATTTTGATAAGATGACAAACGGGGAAAACAAAAGGATATGTATCACAATGCCGGAAACTTAAAAATTTCTTTAATCATCCGGTTTGGTATCCTTATTGTAAAGTGTTCTAGGCCCGCCGTCAAAACCCTTTTTACAGCCTGAAAAAGTTAAATTTCCCGCTGATTTCCTTCCATATTACCATTTACAGTCTTTATAAATAGATTAACCATTATGATTAACCATGAACGACACTTTTCGAATCTTCCGGCTGGAGTTATTCAGCAAACGTTCAACCTGATGTGTCATAATATAGCTATCTCTTATTGTAAATGGAGGAACTAGTGATGAAAGCAATCCAGGGTGTACGTCTCCTGCTCGTTGATGACGAGCCTCATATACTCCAGTTTCTGGAACTTGGACTCAGTAACGAAGGCTTTGAAGTAAAAACGGCTCCTGACGGGGCAAGCGCAATTGCCATTGCTGCTGATTTCAAGCCGCATGTGGCGATTCTCGATGTGATGATGCCCGGGATGGACGGCTTTGAGGTATGCCGTTATCTCCGCTCGGAAGAAACCGAGATTGCAGTCATTATGCTTACAGCCAAGGACGAGGTTGATGACCGGGTTAAAGGCCTGTCCATCGGCGCAGATGATTATATGGTTAAACCGTTCAGCTTCGATGAGCTGCTCGCCCGGATTCAGGCCCGGCTGCGCAACCAGTTCCCCGGACTGCTCGGCGAGGTCCGCTGCGGCCCGTTCCGGATTGACGGCAGACGCAAGGAAATCCGCTTCAGGGACGAGGTGCTGGAGCTCTCCCCGACTGAATACGAACTGCTGCAGTACCTGGTGATTAACCACGGCCTGGTACTGAGCAAGCCGATGATCCTGGATAAGGTATGGGGTTATGATTTTGGCGGTGAGGAAAATATCGTCGAGGTCTATATCCGCTCCCTCCGCGAAAAGCTCGGCGACAAAGAGCACCGGATTATCCGCACACTGCGCGGTGCAGGCTACCGGGTGGATCTGTTATGATTCCCCGCCTCCTGCGCAGGCTGCATGCTCCGCGTTCTCTGCGCAAGCAGCTGCTGGCAACCTCGCTGCTCATTCTGTCCGGCCTCCTGCTGCTCATCGGAGTACTTCAGTATGTGCTGATGCGCAACTTTATCTACAGCAACCGGGCTGAAACGATGGAGGCCCAGCTGCGGTCTGTGCCGCGGGATTTTTTTTACCGGCTCATTTACGGGGATTTCACGAATCCCATGAACGGGAGCATAGGCGGTATGCCGGGCAACAGCCCCTCAAGCCAGCGCAACGGCGAGGGAGGACGCCCGCTGCTGCTGGATGCGCATACGACCATTGCCGCCTACAGCGCGGACGGCACCTTTACGGATTTGCAGAAGGATACGCTGTCCGACTCTGCGGCTCCGAGACTGACCGATGAGCAATATAATGAACTGCTCATCCACACGACAGATAAAGCGACCGGAGGCTACAGGCTCATTACGGCTTCGGACGGCAGCCAGCATCTGGCGGTCTTCATGGATCTGGGCCGGCCGGGAGGCAATAAGATCCTGCTGCAGATGAGTGTCGAGACCGGGCCGCTGCGGGATGTGATCCTGCAGCAGCTGATGATCTTCGCCGTGCTTGCTGTGGTCGCCCTGCTGGCCGGCTTGTTCCTCTATCTCCCCGCACTGCGCAAGACGCTGGTCCCGCTGTACAACATGGGTGAGGCCGCCCAGAGCATAGATGCGGGTAATCTGGATGTCCGTTTTCCGGTGGACCAGGGGCAGATGGAGATCGACAAGCTCTCCCATTCCTTCAACGGGATGCTGGAGCGGCTGGAAATTTCCTTCCGGGGTGAGCGCGAGGCCAAGGAGCAGATGCGGCGGTTCGCCGCCGACGCCTCACATGAGCTGCGGACACCGCTCACCTCGATTCACGGCTTTCTGGAAGTGCTGCTGCGCGGGGCTGCGGACAATAAGGAGCAGCTGTACAAGGCACTTAACAGTATGCACGGGGAATCCAAGCGGATCAACAAGCTGGTGGAGGATCTGCTGCTGCTGGCGCGGATGGACGGGGCGCCCCAGCTCAGGTTTAAAGAGCTGCTGCTCGGTGAGATTATTGAGGAGATGCAGCCGCAGCTGCTGGTGCTGGCGGGCAGCCGCCAGGTTGCCTTTGATATTTCATACGGCATAAGCGGAATGTATGACCCTGACAAAATCAAGCAGGTTGTGCTCAACCTGTTTCATAATGCCGTGCAGCATACGGATAGCGAACAAGGGACTATTCATATTGCCCTGCATGCCCGGAGTAATGAAGCGGAGCTGACTGTGAGCGATAACGGCTCCGGCATTTCAGCCGAGCATCTGCCGCATGTCTTCGACCGCTTCTACCGCAGCGAGTCCTCGCGTACACGCAAATACGGCGGATCAGGGCTTGGTTTATCCATCACCAAATCGCTTGTGGAGGGACATGGCGGAGAGATACGTGCAGAGAGTGCGCCCGGTGAAGGAACTACCTTCAGAATCACTCTGCCCTGTGAGGCAGTTTAGTAGCTTGTAAGCCGTAATTAACGTTATAATAGTAAGCATAATTTAACTTTCAGGAGGTTAACGCTATGTATGAAGTTGCTGTTATCGGAGCCGGCCCTGCCGGTGCAAGCGCCGCCTTGTTCACTGCCAAGGCAGGCAAAAAGACGCTTTTAATTGACAATGACAAAGGCATGACCCGCAGAGGGTGGTATGAGAACTATTATGGAATCGCCGAAATCGGCGGTCCTGATCTGGTTGAAACCGGTCATAAGCAGGCGGTTAAGTTCGGAGCGGAGCTTGTTGCCGGTCAGGCTGTTAACCTCACAGCCGGCAGCGAAGGCTTTACGATTGAAACCGAGAGCGGTGCTACCTACGAAGCGAAGCATGTTATCCTGGCGACAGGCGTACTGACTGATCTCGCCGCCAAAGCCGGTGTAGAAACGAAGGACGGCACTGAGCCAAGAATCAAAACCGTAGTGGCTGTAAATGCTGAGGGCAAGACAAACGTTGACGGCATCTGGGCAGCCGGAACGGTTGCCGGCGTCAGTGTACACGCCATCATTACTGCCGGCGACGGGGCAAAGGTGGCCATCAACATTATCAGCGAGCTGAACGGCGCCAGATATGTGGACCACGATTTGCTGAAGGCATAGTAGAGGGCATTTATACAGCTCTATGATTCAGAGCAGCAAAAAAGCTATCCCGGTTGATTGGCCTGAGGCCATAACTGCCGGAATAGCTTTTTTTGATGTATTGCGGATGGGTGGCCAACAACATAACCGGCTGTACAGCTTAATCTTATTTTAACTGTACTTTGTACACTTAAAACTCCACATTATAGGTATTCGGAATGGAATAACTGCACTATGTACAGCTATATCCGCCGGTTTCTGCTTAAATGGCATAAATCATGGATTATAGTTGTACAGAATACAGCTAAAGCCAGCAGCTCCTAATAATCTGCATGTTTAATTGCAGAAAGTGCAGTTATAACGTGAGAAGCCTGGCCCTGCACAAAAAGGCTCCCCTGGTGAAATGGCTGTAAGCCAACAACAGCCGGGGAGCCGCCTTTCTGTCTTTTTATACCGGAGGGGTCTTCTCTCGTTTTTCACTTGTTAAGCTGGGCCACTCTGGGCTCCTTGGCCGCCTGTTGCACCCTGCCCTCATAGAATTCCTGCACAATGTAGAGCGGACGTCCCTTGGTCTCGTCATAAATCCGTCCGACATATTCACCGAGAATGCCCAGCATAATCAGCACGAACCCGTTAAAGGTTAAGGTAATGCCGATCATCGACGCCCAGCCCTTAACGGCCGCGTCCGTAAAGAGCGCCAGGTACAGCACATACATAAGGTAGAGAAATCCGCTGGCTGACAGTAGCCCTCCCAAGTAACCCGCCAGCTTCAGCGGTTTATATGAAAAGGAGGTGATGCCGTCCAGCGACAGCTTGATCATGCGCTTCAGCGGATATTTTGTCTCCCCGGCCAGCCGTTCGTCGCGCTCATATTCAATCGCCTTCTGGCGGAAGCCGACCCAGCTGACGAGGCCGCGGACGAACCGGTTTTTCTCCGGCAACCGTTTCAGCTCTTCGCACACTTTGCGGTCGATCAGCCGGAAATCGCCGGTGTCAACCGGTATAGAGATGTCGGTGGAGTAGCGGAGGATGCGGTAAAAGGCGCTGGCCGTCCATTTTTTGAATAAAGATTCCCCGTTGCGCTTGATGCGCTTGGCATATACGACGTCGTAGCCCGCCTTCCATTCCTCAATCATCTTGAGAATCAGCTCTGGCGGGTCCTGCAAATCGGCATCGATAATGATGACCGCATCGCCCAGCGAATAATCCATCCCTGCTGTAATGGCGATCTGATGCCCAAAATTGCGGGACAGGTCGATCAGCTTCACACTCTCATCCCAGTAGCTGTATTCCTCGACCATCTGCGCACAGTTGTCTGTACTGCCGTCATTCACAAACAGCAGCTCATAGGCCTCGTCTGTCGTTCCCATTACCTTTTTGATCCGCCGGTAGGTTTCCTGAATCACAGCTTCTTCATTGTACATCGGTATAATGACGGAATAGCGCACGTTGATACTCATGGGCAGCTCCTCCTTAAATTGAATTCACTTAGTCTAAATGGATCTCATACAACGTCCCGCCGGCCCCGCCTGTTACCATTCCCTGCCAATCGGCTGTCGGCACCTCTGTGCCGTTCTCCGTGATCCAGCTGGTAATCTCCGAATTGCCGCCGCCCCGTCCACCGCCCATACCGCCGCTGGTAACAAGGAAGTATTTTACCTTGCCGCTGTCTACAAGGGCCTGCAAGGTTTCAGTCGTGTAAGGTACATCGGAGTTATTAAAGCCGTTCAAAATGACGACCTTTTCACCTTTATCGATGATATAAGGACCTGCTGTTCCGTAATCCATGGCTGCAAATAAATATTCTTCACCTGTGTTGTGCTCCTTCAGATAAGCCAGCAGCTCCGCGTTCACTCCAGTGCTGCTGTTTCGGCCGCCTCCTCCGAAGCCGCCGCTTTCGCTGCTGTCAGGCCCTGCGGCCGGAGTCATGCTGTTGAGCCCGTAGGTGATCGGCGTAAACGCCCAGTAGAGCGGGCCGATCAGCAGCACCAGCAGCCCGGCTACAGCTGCGGCGTGAGTGAAGGCGGACTTCTTCCGGCCTTTCAGAATCCGCAGGACAATCAGAAGCAATGCTGCAGCAATTCCTGCGGCCAGCACTCCGATTGACCAGCCGCTGCCGATGGTATCGTCATAAGGATGAATGATGTACCACTCGAAGCCTGCTGTAGCCAGAATCGCCGCGGGCAGCAGCCAGGACAGCCAACCAGAACGCTCTTTATAGTCGTTCCAGAGCTTAAACCAGCCTGCTCCGGCCAGCGCCGCAACCGGCGGCGCCATCATGATCAGATAATACTGGTGGAAGAATCCGGCGATGCTGAAGAATCCCATCACCGGTACCAGCCAGGCCAGCCAGAACAGGGCCTCTTTGTGCTGCAACGTAAAATGTCTGCGGCGGAGGCCGGCAAAAATGCCGATTACGCCGAATAAGACAAAGGGCAGCAGCCAGCTGGCCTGGCCGGACAGCTCCTGCTGGAACAGCCGCAGCGGGCCGGCGGTACCGGTGTTGAACATGCCGCTACCGCCGCTGTTCATTCCGCCGCGTCCGCCCTGGCCGCCGTCAGCGCCGCCGAACTGCCGGCTTCCGCCGTCTCCCGCACTCTGGCCTCCGCCTTGCCCCGGAGACGTTCCGCCGCCACCCGGGCCGCTCTGTCCTTGTGACGCTGCTCCACCGTCACCGCCGCGCGCTTCACCGTCAGCTCCCTGCCGGCCGCGGGCGCCGTTTTGTCCCCGGCCGTCCTCTCCGCCCATAGCCGGCATCTCACCATTCATGCCCGGCATTCCGCCGCCAAACGACGGCATTTCCCCGTTCATGCCCGGCATCTGGCCGCCGCCGAACCCGCCGCCTCCCGGCATGCCGCCGCCTGTGCTGCGGTCACCGGTCAGCCGGGATACCCCGTTGTAGCCGAAGGCCAGATTCAGCACCGAGTTGGTGCCGCTGCTGCCCATATACGGCCGCTTATCTGCCGGTATTGAGTCCACGATAACCGCCCAGGAGAGTGAAACCGCCAGCAGCACGGCGGTGCAGGCGGCCAGCACGCCGGTTTTTTTCTTCCAGCTACCTTTTGCCGCAATAAGGTAGAACAGATAAAAGGCCGGCAGGACCATATAGGCCTGCAGCATCTTCTCATTGAACGCCACCCCGATCAGCGCGAAGGCGGTGAGCAGGCTGCCGGTTTTATGGTTTTTGGTCCCTTTGAACAAAAACCAGGCCGCCAGCAGCAAGGTAAACACCAGCATGGCATCAATATTGTTCGTGCGGCTGACCGCCGCCGCGACAGGTGTTGCAGCCATCGCCAGCGCGGCAAGGCGTGCAGCCGTTCTGCCGAAGCCCGGCTTAACCAGCAGGTACACCAGCAGTACCGAGCCTACGCCTCCCAAAGCCTGAGGCAGAATAACGCTCCAGCCGTGCAGCCCGAAGATCCATGCGCTGAGCGTCTGAATCCAGAACGTCACCGGCGGCTTATCCACGGTTACCGAACCTGCAGAGTCCAGTGAGGCGAAGAAGAAATTGTGGAAGCTCTGCAGCATGCTTCCGACGGCGGTTGTATAATACGTATTTACATAGTGGTCATTCCAGATTCCAAACCCGTATAGAAAGGCAGCCAACAGCAGAATAAACAGCAGTACCACATCAGAGCCGGTTTTTTTAACAAATTTCAATTTAGTTCCACTCCCATCTTTCAATAGAACAGCTTTCGGCAGCGTTCTCTCCCCAGTGTCAAGCATTGCATAGTGGTATTATTGCATCCTTACCTTAATGGTCAATGAGGCCAAGCTGAAAGTTTGCTGAACGTTTTTTTTGCTAGGCAAGGGCTATTTAGGGAGCTCAGCCCGCCAATCATCGCGTCACCCGACACAACACATCCCCTAACGGACTCAAATGCGCTTATTTTCAGCAAAACCGTTCTTTCGTCATCCTAACGGACACCAGTGACCTTATATGCCGGTAATCAGAGCAAAAATGGGTATTTGAGTGAAAATAAGAGCGCTGAGGTCCGTTAGCCCAGAAAAATGGCCGTTTGAGCAAAAATAAGGTCATTTCAGTCCGTTAGCAGTCCATGACTCCTAAAAGCACTACAAAAAAGCCAGCCAGAAGCTCTGGCTGACCCATTCTTTTACATTTCTAAACGATCCTAAGCTTTCCGCAATGATCTAAGCCGCCTGCGGATCTCTTTGGCAAGCTGCTCCTTCTCTGCGGCCGGAATCCCCTCGGTTAAGCGCGCTGCAGCTACAGGCACAATCCAGGCATTAATTCCGGCATAGCTGCCTCCCGACAGCCGGAGATATTCACGGATGTAGACCTTCGTGAGCTTCTGCCTGATGAAGCTGGTAACCACCCGCTTGACCAGCGGGCTTCCCGGAGGCATCGTCCCCATACTGAACAGCAGCACTGACCTTGCGGCATCAGCAGCAGGATTTCCGCAAATACCGTTCATCCAGTCGATAATCCAGGCTCCCTCAGCGTCAATAAGCACATTATCAGGGTGAAAATCACCATGACATAGCCTGCTGCCTTCAGGCAGCTGCTGCAAATGTTCAAGGATAGCCGTTTTTTCCTCCATTGAAAGGATCGGTGCGGCTACAATCTGCCTCCGCAGCTGCTCCTTATACCGGCCAAGCGCCGGACTTCCCTCCAGCTGATGCAGCTCATAATGCAGGGAAGCCAGCTGCCTGGCATACCCGGACAAGCGCCAGGGCTGGCCGCTGATCAGACTCAGCAGGGAGCGCCCGTGTATCTGCTGAAAGACAATGCCTCTGCGCCCTTCTGCTTCAATTAATTCGACCGGCCTGGGGGTACGGACACTGCCCTGATTATACACATATGTACTAACCTTGAACTCCTGTCCGACAGCCTCCGGCGGAAAATCCTCCAGATACAGCTTCACAATCGTCTCTTCCCCATGCTCCCATACCTCTGCCGTCCGGCCAACCCCGATCTGTCGGTTATGCTCCATAACCTGCCTCCCGTCTAGTCCAGATTGACACTGGTAAAATGCTCTACTGCCGGGAATGGGTCGTAGTAACGGTGAAGTAACGCCTTCCATTCCTGATACTGGGCGGATTCCCTGAATCCGACCGTATGATCCTCAAGTGCCCGCCACTTAACAAGCAGCAGATATTTATGGTCATCCTCCAGGCAGTGCTGGAGCTCATGGCCCAGGTAGCCGTCAATAGAAGCAATCAGCGGAGATGCCTGGATGAAGCTGGCTTCAAACTCCGCGGTAAGTCCCGGTTTAATCTGCAGCATGGCCGCTTCCAATATCATCTGACTTCCCCCTATAAATGCATAATAATAAACAATCCTCAAGCTTCAAGCGCATCACGGAAAAACTCATGATAAAAATTGATAATCACCAGCAGCACCGCCAGCGACTCATTGACACTGCCCACTTCAAGCGCATGATTGGCATCATCAATCCGGTACACCCTGATATTCCGCATACCGCTGATTTCCGCAGGATGCTGCCCGCTGAACATCGGGTCACTGCCGCCATAGATAACGCTGCCCCGGCTTTGGCGGATTAGAGGCACCGTATCCGCGATAGGCGTCAAATACAGATGCGCCGTCTTCTGCTGTACACCCAGCTCTGCCGCCACCCGTCCGGCAATGACGGTACCTATACTTTTGCTGATAAACAGCAGCTGTTTATAGTCGGCAACCGCGCCCAGCGCCGCTTTGCATTCTTCTACAACAATATCCAGCTCTTCCCGCTTAAACCCTGCCCGTGCGCTCTGATAGCCGTATTCCAGAATCAGCAGGTCACACCCGTGTTCAGCCGCCACCTTACCTGCATAATCCAGCAAGGAGCGTTCGGCCGAATAGTTCTGTCCCGGAAAAATAACAGCCAGCGCCTTGGAGCCATGCGAAGCATATTTATGTCTGACCTCTCTGCCCCAGTGGGAGGACATTACGATACTTGAAACACTCATAAGCTTCCTCCTCATTCATGTAAATCTCACATCCGCCGGCAAAGGCGTTTTCTATGTCTCTCATTATAACGATGTTCGGTGAAGCTTGGAAATGACAAAAAAACCTCCCGCAGCTAATATCGGGAAGTCAGTCATCTGATTTAGCTGTCATGTTGCGGTCTCCTCCTGTTCTGAGCGCGCCTTATCATAATTTCGGCCATAGCCCACAGCAGCAGCGGAATGAACACTTCAAAGGGAAGTGCGTAAACCTTATAAATATGGTAGGCAAAATCCTGCATCTGCGTAATATCCTTATAGATGAAATCAGACATATAAACCATAATCAGCCCCATCTGCAGCACCACGGAGCGGTAGCTTTGCAGCTTAAAGACCCTGGCAATACCCTGGCAGGTCACATACAGGCAGAGACTCGCTTTTATAAACAATGAGGTTACAAAAACAATCGCCGCCGAGCCTTCAATCCGGGTCAGAAAATCACCAATGTTAATCCGGCTTACCGCCACAAAAGAGGGGAAATAAAGCGAGGACAAAATCTCCGGACCGAGTACCAGCAGATTGCGCACGGAGACGCCAATGATGATAACACCTGCAATGATAACGCCGCCCACCAGCACCCGGGCTGCTGAACCTTTTCGCGGAAGAACCGTGAAGACACCGAGAAACACAACAATCTCCGCAAACGGAAAGGTAAACGTACCTGCCATATCTGCAAATACAGGGCCCCAGCCGCTGTCCAGTACCGGCTTCAAATGCTCATATTCATACTTGGGAATGGAGAGCAGCTGCACGACAATAATTACGGCCAAAGTAAACAGCAGCAGAAATTTGGCACTCCGCCCGACCACCTCCATCCCCGCATTCACCACCCAGATACAGAGCAGGCCGATAATCAGCATCGGGGCCAGCATCGGAGTGGAGGTCAGGGCCACCGTTTTGCTGAATTCCCCGAAATTGCGCAGGACCAGCGAGCCCAGATGAAGGGTATACCAGATATACAAGCAGCAGAACACCCGCCCGATGACACCGCCGAACACGATAATGAGCATATCGTACAGATTTTTTCCAGGAAAAAGGGTATGGAGCCGCGCGTAAATCAGCATCAGGGGGATGGCCAGCAGTACGGCCAGAATGATAGCAATCCAGCTGCTGTTGCCCGATTCGCCGGAAGTGCCCATAAACAGCGAGCTGCCGATGATGAACAGAATGACGATGCTGATGGATTGTCCTCCAGGTATAATCTCTTTGCCCATGCATCCCCCTCCTCTCTGCGCGTCCTGCTAGACCTGCTTAATAGAACTGTCTAATGAAGCTGAAAATCAGCGGTGACGGGCTGGGAATTTCCCAATGCATGGCAAGGCTGAAGGCCAGGATAAAAGAAATCAGGCACAGTACCGAGCTCATATAGAAATCCCGTCTTTTCTCCTGCTTCAGCAGACCGTAGGGATCCAGCCAGACAATAAATGCGTATATCAGCACTATAAAAAAAGGCACGGCATTAATCTCCTAACTTAATCGTTCTCGACGACTTGGCTGTACTCTGAATGACCACCTTTGAAGTAACCTGCACATCCAGCTCCTTGAATTCCTCGGACCATTTCGCCTCCAGCTTGCGCCAGCTCTGCGGCATGTCATTATGCACAGCCTTGCCAAACCCGAAGATATCCGCCTGATACTCCTGCTGCAGCTTATGGATGATAGAGAGTATATTCTGCTGAAGCTGTGCACCGGCCCGGTTTTCGATAGCCTGAATACTCTCGCTACCGCTGAGATTGACTGTGCTCATCACCTCGTCTAGCCCGGTATGGGTTAGGCTATCCACTTGAATCTGCAGCTTGCCGTTTACCCATACAGGCTTAACCTTTGTCCGGTTCGATAAAATCTCTAGTGAATAGGTGGGTATGCCGCGCTCATTGTCTATGGTCAGCACACCGCCTTTAACATCATTTTTGGCGAAAAGCGCGTATTGGGTCTCTTTTCAGTCCAGCTTGCCGACCATCCGGTCCTCAACGAACACTGCGGTTCCGTTGACGCGCTCGTTCTTCTGCCCGTTCAGTTCGCTTATGTTGAGCAGCGGAGCGATTGCGTTTTTCCCCGGAGTCTCCAGCTTGTCAATAAAATCCCAGATCTGCACAACCGGCGCGGTACCTGTATACTGCTCATCCTTCATCATCTGCGCCAGCTCGAAGGACATGATCGTTTTCGTCGTACTGTTCAGATTCAGCACTTCACGGGCATTTTTCTCATTCGACACAAAGATGAACACATCCGCCCGGGTCTCCGTATCCCTGCTGTACCAGTCGATAACCTTAACCAGCCCTTCCCGGGCCAGCTCCTCGCTTACTATAATGACCTTGGCATGACTCCAGAACAGCCTCCGCCCGGTCAGCGAAATCATATTGCGGGCAATACTAAAAATGGTATCCCCGGTCAGGCTCATCATTTTGAAGCCCGTCTGATTCTCCTGCAGCCCGCCCTGCGTATCCACCATTTCTACGGTCAGCTGGATGTTGTGATCTGCCTTATTCTTATCAAGGGCTACGCCGGCCACAATGGACATATCATCGATCTCCGTATAGTTCCAGCAGCCGCTCAGGCTGAAGAGCATCACAGCGGCAAGCAGGACAGCCATTACCCTGGAGTCGGTTCTCCTCATCTGCCTCCCCGCTTCCGCTGCGGCACTTTCCGCTTCATGTTGCGCGCCCCGATCACCGCCGGACGCAGATACATGTCCCACCAGGGAGCACGGACTGCCGTATCCTTAATATCCTGCGGCCGGACCGAGCCCACCCCGAGCATATAGGGAACACCGAAGGAGCGCAGGCTCATCAGATGGATAAGCAGCCCCAGCAGCCCGAAAAAGTACCCGAAGATCCCGAACAGAAACGCACTCAGCAGCAGAATCATCCTTACGATAATCAAGGGGCCCGTAAGCCGGGGATTGAGCAGGGTAGTGATTCCTGTCAGCCCTACAACAATAACCATCGGGGCGCTGACAATCCGTGCATCGACCGCAGCCTGGCCCAGCACCAGCGCACCTACGATACTGACGGCCTGCCCGATGGAATTGGGAATCCTCGCCCCTGCCTCACGCAGAATCTCAAAGATAGTCAGCATGAGCACCGCCTCAACTACAGTGGGAAACGGTACGGACATGCGCGCGGTTGCGATACTGAGCAGCAGCAGAGTCGGGACCATCTCCTGGCTGTAAGTAACGAGTGCCAGGTAGACGGAAGGAATGCTGATCGACAATAGGGCGCCCAGAATTCTGAGCAGCCGGTTAAAGGTAGCGAAATAATAGTTGATATAGTAATCCTCACTGGCCTGAAAATTTTCTGCAAACACATAAGGCAGTGTCAGCGCGAACGGGCTTCCGTTAATCAATACGGCAATGCGGCCTTCCATGATTTTACCGACAACAGAATCCGGGCGTTCGGTGCTGCCGATCATTTCAAAGGGCGAATAGGGCTCGTCGCGGATCAATTCTGCCAGATAACCCGTGTCCAGCAGATGATCGATCTCCACCCGGGCCAGCCGGTCCTGCAGCTCCTTCAGAATATCCGGCGAAGCCAGGCTTTCCATATAGCAGATACAAGTCTGGGTTTTGGTCCGTGTACCAATGTTGGTAAAAACAAATTTGAGGTCAGAATTCTGCACCCGGCGGCGGATCAGGGTCAGGTTGGTCAGGAGCGACTCATTGAAGCCGTCACGCGGCCCGCGCACCGCCTTCTCGGTCATAGGCTCTTCTATTGAACGCGTCTCCCAGCTTTGAGCGTTGATATTCAGTGAACCGGCATAGCCATCCAGCAAAAAGACTGTTTTACCGCTGACTACGGCACCAATCAGCTCATCCAGCTGCTCCGAAACGGTCACATCGCTTATCGTGATCACCCGGGTGCGGATCAGCTCCATCAGCCCGGCCGGATGCTTTCTGTCCCCGTCCGCGAATGCATAGGCCATAACCGGCCTCATGACCCCGCTTTGAATCAGCTCACGGTCGATCATTCCGTCAACATAGACCACTGCAAAGCGGATGTCCTTGTCATGGTCATTCTGAATCACCCTTATTCTAAGCGTGCCGTCACTGCTGAATATCTGCCGGAACAGTGCCAGCGTATCATCCATTGAACAGCTTAGGGGCTGGCAGGAGTCGATTTCCGGGGCAGGCTGGCTGCTGATATCCGTAATTCCCGCATTCGTCACAGCCGTCACTCCTGTCTATTCTTTTGATCTGATTATCCCCCGCCGCAAGCACTCCTATTCGTTTATCTCATCCTCCAGATAGTAAAAAAGCCGCAGCAGCGGCTTTTAGGGATTGTAGTAGAGCTTCAATTAACAAAGGTGTTGCGCACTCTCTTGGATCGCAGAATGTATGTAGTCCAGATGAGACTGTTTACCAGGCCCCGCGCAATATTCTGCAGCAGGTTACCGTTTGCCAGCTCCGAGGATTGCGGGATGCTCGCAACCAGCGCAATAATAACAACCTGCAGCAGCAGACCGATAATATAGTAAAAGATCAGCCAGCGCGGAAACACCGCCCGCTTGTTGTACAGCAAGGTGAGCAGATAAACGGAAGCTAGCAGCAGAATAATATTGGCGCTGACTTCAAAAATCAGCGTAGGCTTCCATAGCGTATGATAATCTGCCGAGCCGGGGGAAGTAAGCGCATACCAGCCTTCGCTGCCGCGGGTGTTGATGAAGAAATCGTAGATCAGTATGAACGTTCTGATACATGTGACATAAAGGCCGATCTGAATCAGCGCCAGCCAGCCGCCCAGCCCTTTCGGATGATCCGGCGACAGCCTCATGCCCTTTTGTCCCGATTTAGTTATTCCCAAAGCACGCACTTCCTCTGTTATAATCTGGTTTATATCTCATTCCGTGAACAAAGTCCACCAAGCTTAAGGAGAACCTATGACACCTTTTACCGCAAAAGTTATCGCCGTTATCCAAGCCATTCCTGAAGGGAGGGTTATGACCTACGGGGGTGTAGCCAAGGCTGCCGGAAGCCCCAGAGCTGCCAGGCAGGTTGTGCGGATTCTACATTCCATGAGCCGGAAATACAAGCTTCCCTGGCACAGGGTCGTCAATGCCAAGGGCAGGATTGCCCTGGATGATGAATCCGGCTCGGTCCAGAAGCTGTACCTGCTGGGCGAGGGGGTAGCTTTCGAGCCGGACGGCGCCATCAATCTGGAGCTGTATCAGTTCGTGCCGGAAGCTGATCCGGAGGACTATTTCTTGCCTCCTCTTGAATAGCTTCGCCCGCCGCTTCCTGCCAGGCCGTTCAGCAAAAAGTACAGCGTGGCATAAATGACAAGCAGCACCACTGCCACGAACAGGCTGAAGAACAGCGACTGTTTGTTCAGACTGTCCGTTACGAGCTGAACCAGCTGGTGCCGGTCTGTCAGCACATCCCAGCTGTTCAGCCGGTAGACCCGCCCCAGCAGCACCCCGTAGCCTCCCAGCGCACAAGCCGCAAGTACAAATATCCACGAGAAAAACAGATTGCTTTTGCGGGAAATCACGCTCTGAAACTGGTATAGCGAGAAAAAGCCGGTCAGCCAGCCGCTCCAGGTGAACAGCAGCAGGGTGACCAGATCATACCAGAACCGGCTCTGCACCGCTCCGCTGACGATATAAATGCTTCTGCGGGAGGTCAGATGCAGCAGGTCTGTCATCAAATACGGCGCGTTCGGAAAAAACAGCAGCCAGGCGATCCCCAGCGGCAGCAGCAGCATACTGCTGAACTTCTGTTTGTCCAGCACATAGGCGATGCTGGAGATCAAAAAAGGAATCCAGGCCAGAAAAAAGTTCCACAGTAAAAAATCAAAATATGTATCGGTGCGCAGTGAAACTACCCGGTACACCCCCAGAGTCGCCAGGGACAGTCCGGCTAAAAGCACAAACACTTTCGTATAATTCAGTTCCTTCATCAGGGTGTGTTCTCCTTATCCTAAGAATTGAACAACCATACTAAATATAACAGCCCGGGCGTAAGGATGCACCCGGGCTGTTATATTTTATTTGCTGTGCAGGAGCCTGACTGCTATATCCCGCCGCTAAGTTTACCTGCAATAGCAGGCTTATGGCCTTTGAGGCTTGCTCTGCCCGCTGTTTCCTGTATCCCGGACAGTGCTGCGCATTCACGGAAAGCAGCATGCCTGCAGCCTGCGCAGCGTCCCGTCTGAATCATTGACAGTGCAGTGTCTATCGCATCTCCGGTGTGCGCGTAGAACTGCTGTGCTCCGATTGTCTCGTACAGCCCTGTCCGCTTCAGCAGCTCAAGCGGCTGCGGCTCTATGCCGGAAATCAGCAGCTTCCCGCCGATAGCCTGCAACTGCTTCACCAGCTCAGCCAGATTGGCCTCCCCGGTCGTATCTATGAAAGGCACCTTGCCCATCCGCAGAATGATCAGGTTGGGCTTGCCGGGCCCGGGCTCCGGCAGCGTATCATTGAAGCGGTAGGCCGCCCCGAAGAACAGCGGCCCCTCCACGTTATATATCCCGATCTGCGGACAGTCATGGCTGTCAGTTACCATATGCGCAGCCACTTTCACCGACTCCGGATCAGGCAGTACCTGGGCGACCAGGTGGGTCTCTCCCATCCGTTTGACGAACAGAATAACAGCAAGCACCAGCCCTGCCTCCACGGCAACCGTCAGATCAGCGAATATGGTCAAAAGAAAGGTAATGAACATGACCAGGGAATCTCCGGTTTTGAGCTTCAGCAGCTTAAGAAACTGCCTGCGCTCGCTCATATTCCAGGCAACCACCATCAGGATGGGAGCCATCGCCGCAAGCGGAATGCTGGAGGCATACGGTGCAAAGAGCAGCAGGATCAGGAAGACTACGACACCGTGAATCACGCCTGATAAAGGGGAAGCAGCCCCGCTGCGGATATTGGTGGCTGTGCGGGCAATCGCGCCCGTAGCCGGAATCCCGCCGAACAACGGAGCGGCAATATTGGCAATGCCCTGGCCGACCAGCTCACGGTTGCTGTTATGCCGGCTGCCGGACATGCCGTCAGCTACCACAGCCGACAAGAGTGATTCAATGGCTCCCAGCATGGCGATGACAAAGGCCGGACGCAGCAGCAGCCTGATCCGCTCCCAGGTAATTACCGGAAAGTGAAAGCTCGGCAGCGTATTGGGGATGTCACCATAGGCAGAGCCGATGGTTGTCACCTTGCCGCTGAAGAAAAGCGCTGCAGCCAGCGTAGCGCACAGCAGCCCGATTAGTGATCCGGGTACCTTAGGAGCAAACTTAAGGCCAAGTATAACTACTGCAAGACAGATTACCGCTGTTAGCACACTGTACAGATTAACCGTTGAGATATGCAGGCCAAGCTCCTTCATGTTATCGATGAAGGCTTCATGACGCTTAACCCCCTGCAGCCCGAGAAAGTTCCCGATCTGCCCGGTAAAAATAATAACGGCAATCCCTGCAGTAAACCCGATGGTTACCGGCCTCGGAATAAATTTAATCAGTACTCCAAGCCTTAGCAGGCCCATCACAACCAGGATCACCCCGGCCATCATTCCGGCAATCAGCAGATTCTCATATCCGTACTCCATCGCAATGGCAAACAGAATCGGAATGAACGCGCCTGTCGGCCCTCCGATCTGGAACTTCGAGCCGCCAAACAGGGAAATAAGAATCCCTGCCACAATCGTCGTATAAATCCCGTACTCCGGCTTGACGCCGGAAGCAATAGCAAAGGCCATCCCCAGCGGGATGGCAATAACGCCGACGATTGTCCCTGAAACAATATCCTTGCGCAGCGAAGCAATGTTGTAGCCTTGAAAGCGGCCCCACCCTGTCATCCTCTAACCTTCTTTTCTCTGAATATCTGATTATTTGAATATATGAGCAACATTACTCCTGCCTGCCGTTCTTGTCAACGGGAAATCCGCCCTTATCAGGGGCGGATTTTATTCACTGCGGATGCCTTCAAGAATGGAAATCGCATTAACGAGGTGATTATCGAATATCTGTCTGGCTACGGCCAGCAGATCCTTGATCAGGGGATCACGGAGAGAGTAGATCACAGTGGTGCCCTCCTTGACGCTGGCAACCACATTCTTGGCGCGCAGGACAGCCAGCTGCTGGGAGACCGCAGAGCCTTCTGATCCGAGAATCGCCTGCAGCTCATTTACATTCTTCTCGCCATCGCTCAGCAGTTCCAGGATGCGGATCCGCATCGGATGAGCCAGCGCCTTGAAGAACTCTGTCTTGAATTGCTGAATATCGCTGTTCATTGGACTTCTGCTCCTTATTGCTGTACTTCATATCTAAGCTTATCTTAGCATTATTTATCGGGGAGTGGCTATGGTGGCAGCGCATTTGCAGGTTAGTGGCCTGTACTGCCTCGCACCCTGCTTACAGATTCAACGGATAGATCATCAGCTCCCGGGCTCTGATCTCTACACAGCCGCCGAGCGCCATCGGCTCCCCGAGGCATTCAAACATGATCAGATCGTTCCCCAGCCGCAGATATCCTGTTCCATCCTCCTCAATATTCTCCAGAATACCCGTTAAAATGACCTGCTGCCCGGCCAGCCGTATTCCGCTGCCGCCTGCGGCAGCCGGAACAATATCCACCCAGCGCATAAACAAAGCCGGTAGCTCAAACTCCGCCTCATGTATTTCTCCGGGCTGGACAGGTCCGTTCCCGCACCAGATGCCCTTGCCCTCGCCGCAGTCTGCGGCGAAGGTGATTTCATTTTTCCGGATTCCAAGTCCCGTTACTGTTATCTTCATCTCTATGTCCCGCCATCTCTCTAAATTCAGCTATTTATATAAAAAGCTTCAGCTCCGCAATCCGCCGTACAGCCTCCGCCAGCCGGGCCTCATCGCTGACAAGGCCGATGCGTACATATCCTTCTCCGCAAGCGCCAAAGCCGATTCCCGGTGCCACCACCACATGCGCCTTGTCCAGCAGCAGATCAGCGAAGCTCTGCGAGGTATACCCCGGGGGTACAGGCAGCCAGGCAAAAAAGGACCCGCGCGGCGCCTCCACCTGCCAGCCGGCTTCCCGGAGTCCGCCGATCAGGATGCCCCGCCGGGCTTCATAGCGCGCCACATTCTCCCGCACACAATCCTGCGGACCGAGCAGGGCTGCCGCAGCCGCTTCCTGCACAGCTCCGAACAGGCTGACATACATATGGTCCTGCAGCAGGTTCAGGCTCTCGATGACGCTGGCATTACCGGCGGCAAACGCCACGCGCCAGCCGGCCATATTAAAGGTCTTCGACAGCGTGTAAATTTCGATTCCGGTGTCCTTTGCTCCCGGTGTCTGCAGATAGCTGGCCGGCCGTAGCCCCTCGTAGCCAATTGCGGCATAGGCAAAATCATGAACCACACAAATATTATTCGCCGCTGCAAAGCTGACAGTCTCCGCGAAGAACGCTTCATTAGCCACCGCTCCGGTAGGATTGTTCGGATAATTGAGGAACATCAGCTTCGCCTTAGCCGCAGTTTCCGTGCTTATAGCGCTATAGTCCGGCAGGAAACCGCGTGCTTCCGTGAGCGGCATCAGCGCCATGACCGCGCGGGCCAGTTCAATCCCCGACCAGTAGTCCGGATATCCCGGGTCCGGCACAAGTGCCGTGTCGCCAGGGTTCAGCAGGCATTGCACTACTTCAACCAATCCGGTTTTGCCCCCGGGCAGTATGGCGATTTCGCGCTGCGGGTCCAGCTCCACCCCGTATTCTTTTGCGTAAAAAGCTGCTGCTGCTTCCTTAAGATAATCATGCCCGCGGAATGGCGGATATTTATGGTTGAGCGGATTGAGCACCGCCCCCTGCAATGCTTCCACAATATGCGCAGGTGTCGGCATATCCGGATTACCCTGTCCCAGATTAATCACATCATGCCCTTGTGCTGCCGCCTGTGCAGCCCTGGCAACCAGTGCAGCAAAAAACTGCTTAGGCAACGCATTCAATAATTGCGACGGTTCAAAGATAGTCACTGCCCGGCTCATCCTCTCCGCAAACCCTATTATCATGTATGTTATATATTGCATCTATTCTAGCTGTTCGCCGATAGCCGGGCAACTGCTATATTTAAGGAGCGAAAAATAAGGGAGCTGGAGATACACCACATCTGCTACGCTAGGCCGACTGGGGGGATAAGGGTATTTTTGCCTTTCATTCCGGCCTCGGGCCGACTTTTGGCCGAATCAGAGGCATTTTTGCCTTTCATTCCGGCGTTTGGCCGACTTTCGGCCGAATCAGAGGCATTTTTGCCTTTCATTTCGGCATCCGGCCGACTTTCGGCCGAATCAGAGGCATTTTTGCGCTTCATTTCGGCGTTTGGCCGACTTTCGGCCGAATCAGAGGCATTTTTGCGCTTCATTTCGGCGTTTGGCCGACTTTCGGCCGAATCAAAGGCATTTTTGCCTTTCATTTCGGCATCCGGCCGACTTTCGGCCGAATCAAGAGCATTTTTGTTCTATGGCTGGTAAACCAAAAAGGCCACCCTCATGCAGGATGACCTTCTCTTTTCACTCTCAGGCTATTTAAATGATACAGGCCCTGTTACTGGCCCAGCGGCTCGCCCTGATAAACCTTCGCCTCAAGCGGCGCTGTCAGGAATCCGGCTGCCTTGGCGGCAAAGCCGGTAAAGTGCGGGCTTGCATTATGGCCGGCTACAGCCTCGGCATCACGCCATTCTTCAACCATAATAAAAACGTTACTGCGGGAAGTATGTCTGTACAGCTCGTACGAAACATTGCCTTCCTCCTGGTGTGTAGCTGCAAGCAATGCATCGGCTTCCGCCAGAAACTCTGCCTCGCGCTCAGGATTTACTTGAAGTGTAGCATGAATAATAATCATGGTGTATCCTCCTATAATATAATTATTTCCACTCGGCAATCTTGTCGACTGGCAGGCGTACGGACTGGTAGCCTTCAGCTGCAGCTTTACCGATGGAAATCAGCATAACCGGAATATAACGCTCTTTATCCATACCGAACAATTCGGCGATTTGATCTTTTTCGAAACCTCCGATGGCATTTGTATCATACCCGTGGGCACGGGCAGCCAGCATCAGCTGCATCGATACAAGGCCGGCATCAATCATTACAGTCTCCCGGTTAACATCAGCGGGGAGATTGGCAAAATGTACTGCCAGACGGGACAGCTGCCCTTCCTTGACTTCCTGCGGCATAAGTCCGCGCTCAACAGCGGTACCGTAGATTTCCTCAGCATAATCAAAGTTGTTTAAGTCCCCGAATACAGCGATCATAGCAGCAGAGGTTTCCACCTGCACCTGGTTAAACTTGGCGATTGTCGCCAGCTTGGACTTAGCTTCAGGGCTTTCAATGACCAGGAAGCGCCAAGGCTGCATGTTAACAGAAGACGGGGCCAGCGTAGCTTCGCTAAGAATCTCTGTCATTTCCTCTTTGCTGATCTTGACACTGGCATCGTACTGGCGCACCGAGCGGCGGCCGGTAATGATGGAGTTGAAATCGTTAGTTTTTACAGAATTCATTGTACAATAAGCTCCTTTAATGGTTTGTGTATAATTTAAGGCTACATAGCATTGATGTTATGCTGCAGCCGGATAAGCATGTCCGCCAGCATCTCCCGCTCGGCTTTATCAAAGCCGGCCAGCAGACTGCTGATAAACCGGTTTTTCTCTTCCTTGTAGCAGTGTATCCGCTCGCGCCCCTGCGGGGTCAGCGAAACCAGGGTAACCCTATTGTCGGCAGGATTGTTGCGGCGGCTGATCATTCCGCTCTCCTCTAGCCCCTTCAGGTGCCTGGTGATAGCGGCAGGGTCAATATCAATTTCCCGCTGCAGTGAAATCTGGCTGATCTCTTCAGCCTGATACAGCTCATGAAGCAGGCGGAGCCGCGTGGGACTGATGCCTGCGCACCGTTCAAACTTCGGGCTGACGCCCTGGTTCAGTGCCTGCAGCAGCTCAAGAATCTGATCTTCCCCAAACTGATATCCCGTCAATCGCATCCTCCTCCAAATATTAAGTTGCGCAAAATATTCTTGATGAAAATTAGTTTACACCTATTTAATTGACCCGTCAACTATGTTCCCCTTTTTTCCTTGGTCCTCCAAACTGCAGGTTGCTTTATCAGCAAATCCAACTATAATTTCGAACTATACATTCATGATTTATAAAAGGAGGCTGACGATGAAAATATCCCTGATTCAGCTTGATATAGCATTTGGCAATCCCGCTGCAAATTATGCGGCTGCCGAGCGAAGCATTCGCGAAGCCGCCGCTGCCGGGCCGGATTGCCTGATCCTGCCGGAGCTCTGGACCACCGGCTATGATCTGACCCGGCTGGACGGCATCGCCGATCCTGACGGCCAGGCAACGAAGGCCTTAATGTCAGGCTTGGCGAAAGAGCTCGGCGTTCATATTGTCGCCGGTTCGGTAGCCAGCAGGCAGCCTGCCGGAATTACCAACAGCATGTATGTCTTTGACCGCAGCGGTGAGCTGGCCGGAGAGTACAGCAAGCTGCATCTGTTCAAGCTGATGGATGAGCATCTGTATCTGCAGCCCGGGGAGGCTAAAGGGCTGTTCACGCTGGACCATGCTTTATGTGCCGGGCTGATCTGCTACGATATCCGTTTTCCCGAGTGGGTCCGTGCCCATACCGCCCAAGGGGCGGAGATCCTGTTCGTCAGCGCTGAATGGCCTAAGCCGCGGCTTGCCCACTGGCGCGCCCTGCTGATCAGCCGGGCTATCGAGAACCAGTGCTATGTCATCGCCTGCAACCGGGCCGGCGCCGATCCGGCCAATGTGTTTGCCGGACATTCCATAATTATTGATCCCTGGGGCGATATTATAAGTGAAGCCGGAGAGGGAGAAGAGATTTTAACGGGTGAAATTGATTTGCAAAAGGTGCGTGAAGTGCGCCAGCAGATTCCCATCTTCGCCGACCGCCGGCCGGAGCTGTATTTGTAGTATTTAAGTTTGGAGTAAACGTAGGAGTAATTTTAGGACAACTGTAGGAGTAACTGCAGCGGTAATTGCATTGTGACGGGAATTGGTAGGCTTGGAGAATTTGGCGGACGTGTGCGACTCTGCATGTGCGGCGGATGTGGCGGGTGTGACAGGTATGGCAGATGTGGCTGGTGTGACTGGTGCGACTGGTGTGATTGGTAATGGCTGGTGCGGCTGGTGTCACTGGTGTGTGATAGGTGTGGCTGGTGTGACTGGTAATGGCTGGTGCGGCTGGTGTCACTGGTGTGTGATAGGTGTGGCTGATGCAGCAAGCGTGGCTAATGAGGCAGTTTATCGTGGCTATAAGCTTAGTTGGATTTTCGTCACTTAGTTTCACTATTTCTCGTCATTTACGGCTACTAGGTGGAAAAACGTCACTTATTTCGGGCCAATTATCTCTTTGTAGGCCATTTAGCTGAAATTAAGTAGCGTTTTTCCACTTAGTTTCCCGGAAGCGGGGCTCCTCGGCAAATTAGGTGACGTTTTTCCACTTAGTTACACAGTAGCAAGGTTCCTAAGTAAATAAGTTGGCTATTTCCACCTAGCTTACCTGACGGTCCCTCAACCGCAGGAAGACTTCCTTAAGGGAGTTATGCAGAATGTGCATACCTCCCTAGGAAGCATGTCCAAAATGACGAATGCGAGGCTCCCTCAGGAGTGCTGCCGGCAGACGGCAAGTAAGCTGCTGCATGCCTGCCCATCAGCCGGCGCAACGCAGCCGCATGCCCGCCCCCTCTGCCGGTGCAACGCGGCAGCATGCCTCCTCAGCGGGCATAGCGCTGCCGCAGCATCGCCGCGGTCTCCAGTACACGCGGATCGCTGTACTGGAGATCATAGCCGGTCTCCTGCCGCAGGCTGGCGGCAGGAGTCAGCTGCACGCCCCGGCGCTCCGCAGCCTGCCGGATGCCCGCGGCGTACACCGCCGCCGCATCCGGGCCGCCCAGCTCGCCGAGCGCGGCGATCGTCTCCGGGCGGACCCGCGGATAGTCCAGCGACGCGTCCCCTCCGGACGCAGTCTGATAGAATCCGCGGATCAGCTCTCCGCGCTCCCGCCCGGAGCCGGAGACCACCACGAACGCGTGCACGAAGTACGCGCCGCTCTGCCTGCGCTGGGCGATGCCGCAGAACTTGCGGCCGCCGATCGCCATATCGAAATCGCCGGGGCAGTACGAGCCGGCGATTTCGCCTGCCCTGATCTGTGCAGCCGCCTGCGGATGGCTGGCAGCTGCGGCTTCGGCAATGAGCGAAGCCAGCAGCCGGAAATCATCGTGAAAGTCCAGCTTGCCCGGAGCTTTCGGCAGAATTAGCGACACATTCACAATGCCTGTGTCGAGCGGCACGGCCGCCCCGCCGGAATGGCGGACGGCCGCGGCGTAGCCGGCCTGCTCCAGCCCGGCCATCGCTGCCGCCGCATGAGGCAGCCTGCTGTCCCGCAGCCCGAGCGCCACCCCGCCGGGATGGCTCCAGATATGGAGGCACGGCGGAACCAGCCCGGCTCCGATATCCCGGCACAGCGCCTCCTCGAACGCGAACGGGATGAGCATATCCTCCGCTTCTGCAGCGGTCAGCTCTTCGGCCGGATGCTCGAACAGCACCATTTTTGCCGGAAGTGTACTCGCTGTTCTGCGTTCCTGCCCTTCAAAAAGCTTGTCCAGCAAACCCCCATTTTCATATGAAACCACTGATGTTTCCCCTCTTCCGTTGATAATTAGTTAACACGCCGCAAGTCCGTCAGTCCCTGAGTCTTGCTTCCGGGAAACCGGAGTTTGCTCCATTGTAACCCATCCCCTGACCGTATGCATAAAAGAGCGGCAAAGTCATTTGAAATCAGCCCCGGCAACCGTTATCCTTATAGCAAGGAAGATCGTCCCAGTATTGAACGAAGGATGTGCCGAAACTCATGCAATAGCAATACACCACATATAGGAGTGATGCCGCATGACCGTAGACCAGCTGACCAACGACAAGCAGACGAACAAAACCCGGCAGTGGGAGCAGGCGATGATCAAGCTCTATGTCAACTTCCGTGATTACAGCAAGGATGTGCTGAAGGGCTTCGGGGAAGAGGATATCCACCAGGCCAGAGTGAACAGCCGCAAGCTGCTGACTCTGCTGTCGATCCTTGACCCTGACCATTCTGGCGCCGGAGAGCTATACTCCCATTTCAAAAAAGCCCAGAAGCGGCTCGGTAAAGTCCGGGATGCTGACGTGCTGATTGAATCGTTCAAGGAACGGCGCAAGGTAGCCAAAAAAGACGGTGATGACAAGACGGCCGGACTGCTGAAGGCTGTTATCAAGCACCAGAAGGACCAGCGCAAAAAATACCGCAAAAAGCTGGAAGCCGAGCTTCCGCAGCTGGCCGGGAAGGAGCTGGATGGCTTGTGGAACGATTTTCTCACCGGGCCGCTGGAATCTCTGACCTTGAAAAAGGATGCCAACGTTGTTATGCGTGAGCTTGAGGTAGCCTTCGACCAGAAGAAAAAAACCTGCAAGGCACTGTTCAAGGGGCCGGACGCTACATCCCCCGAAGCCTTTGAAGCGCTGCATGACCTGAGAATTGCCGCCAAGGAGCTGCGCTATACGGCGAATGCTGCCTCTTTTGCACTTAATCAGAAATTTCATACTCATGAAGAATACTATAAGAACATTCAGGAGCAGCTTGGGATTATCAACGATAAACGGGTCTGGCTGGATACCCTCCAGTCCATCGGACGAGACGAGCTGGGTGTAGGCAAAAAAACCTGGAGCGCGTTCACAGACAGCCTGAAGAACGAAGTACTGGAAGCGCTATATCATAACGAGGTTGTACCGGTTGCCGAGAAGCCCCGTGCAGCTTCAAGCGACGCTTAATATTTCTTCATCTGCACAAAAAAGCGGGAAGCGCATGATCCACATGGCGTTTCCCGCTTTTTTTGCCTTGCTTTAAGTTCTGCTGCTTAAGTCACCTCTGTAGGATTACAACTGTCCGGCCGCCCACAAGGCACCTCTGTTGATCAGTTTGCGGAACGGTTCACTTGAGAAAGAGGGCAGATGATGCCCCGGCATCAGGTAGGCGACCCGTCCAAGCCCGAATTCGTGGCACCAGGCAGCCTGCCGCATCGCTCCCCCGTGCAGATATTCCGCCAGCACCGTTGTCTCAAAATACGGCTGCATATCAAAGTAGTACGGCTCGTCCTCGATTACAAAATCCTCAATCCCCTGGACAATCGGATGCTCCCGGACCGCCGCCGGAATATTGATTCCAAGCGCCGTATAGTCAGGGTGATGGGTAAAATGTCCGCCCAGCATCACACCAAGCTCCTGATTACGCTGCATGGAGATGCCGTTATGGACAACCAGCAGGCCGCCGCCACCTGCTACATATGACAGCAGCGCCCCGCTGTGGGCAGGTGCAATTTTGTGGTCGGAGAACTCCGTGTAAGACACAACCAGCGAATATTCCGCCAGTGTCTGCGGGTTCAGCAGCCCGAAATCCTCGGAAGGCTCAACCGTAAAGGCAGGCGACAGAATCTCCTTAAACTCCTCGTCCACTCCGGCAAAAGGATGATATTTCACGTCGGTATAGCTGCCCAGTGCAAGGGCTTTCAATTCTGGCATCAGAGATCACACCTCTTTCCTTTCAAGGCTGTTTTGACCGTAAAGCCTGTCTCCCTCACCTTAGCACGCCCCCCAGGTTTTTACAACGTTCGGAAGCTCCCGGATGGCGGCAGCGGAATGCTGCAAGCTTTCTTTTGCTTTAATTTTTAACTATGCTACAATCATAGTTACAGGTTAACAGCTATGTTTAACCGGCAGTACTGCTTACTAATTTTGTATCCCAGGAGGGTGATATCGATGTCTATTCAACAGCTGCATACTTCTGACGAACTGCACCAATATGTCGGGCAACCCGGCAAAAAACTGCTTTTCAAGCACAGCACAACCTGCCCGATCAGCGCCAAAGCGCATGAGGAGTTCCAGGCTTATGTTCAAAGCTCGGATACACCGGCAGCGATTGTCCATGTTATTGAGGACCGTCCGGTCTCCAATCAGATTGCCGAGGAGTTCGGCATCAAGCATGAATCCCCGCAGATTTTCCTGCTGGACGGCAGCGAAGTGAGCTGGAACACCTCCCACTGGAAAATTACCCGTAACGCCATCAAGGAGGCCGTTGAGCAATGAGCCAGCCGGTAATTGTCTATTCCACCGCAGGCTGCAGCGACTGCAATCAGGTTAAGCAGCTGCTCACCAATGAGGGCATTCCCTTTGAAGTGCGCGATATTATGGCCAGCGCAGTGTATCAGGAGGAAGTTGAAAAGCTTGGTTTCATGGGTATCCCTGTAACGGTATCCGGCGACCGTGCCATTAAAGGCTTCAACCTGCCTGAGCTTCAGGAACTGATTGCGGCTGCAAGGTAACGTCACTTTTTACTCTGTACAATAAAAAGGTATTCCCTGGTCCGAAGCCCGGGGAATACCTTTTTTATTATCATTGCCGGCCTTTCGTTATTCGCACTCCGCCGCCAGATGCCCCACCTGCCCGCTGTGGCTGTAGATCACATTGTCAGCCCCAAGCCCTTTGTAGACTAACCTTGGTCTCATGGAGGTTGTAATTACGGAAATCGGCCCGCTCGTCCATGTCCGGCACATCTGCACATACCGGCAGCATAAGGCGACACTGCTCTCGAACAGATAGATCCGGCCTACCGGGAACGGCGGTCTGAGCCAGGTGTTCAGATGCCGGGTATCCACTTCAAAAATCACCTCAACCCCCAGCTCTGTCAGCCGCTGCTTCTCGGCCGGATTATTGGCGAGGCCTGCGAATCTGCAGCCTTTCATTTTGAGCAGCTTGATAAATTGCTCTCCCGCCTTTGTCGGTGCACAGATTAGTGCATAGTCCTCCTGAACGTCCATTTCCGTCTCCCCTTCCCCTTGCTTCTCTATCTGAATTTATCTATTAAAACACAGCAAAAAACCACAAAGGATTCCCTTTGTGGTCCAGTTAACGGTCACAATGCGCTGATCCTCTCTACAATACGCTTACGAGGTTAGCTGACGGATTCGGGCGTTGAGAGTCGCCCTACCTGTCTGCCGTATTGAGAGTTCACTTCTCATTCAGCTTTCAGGATTCACCCCATAACCGGCCCGGCCTGTTTGCCCCGGCCTCCGGTTGTTGGTTCCCCCGCTTTCCATTACACGGAAATTAAGCGGATATCTTATGAAGTTAGCTTAAACAGATGTATCATACCTTTTGCAGCACCTGCTTGTAAATCGTCAAACCCGGCAAAATAACCTCCGGGGAAGAAGAAAAACACGTAAATAACGCTTACTTTCCGCTTTTACTCTCTGTTTCTTCAAATTGCTTCATTTCTTTTTCCTGCCGGTATTGTTCTTCTTACTGCTCTTGGTAAAACGCAGGAAAGCCATCAGGCAGCCGAGAATCCCCAGACCCAGCAGCAGTGTCTGCAGAGCGCCCAGCAGTGTACTTCCCTCCGGCTGCAGCAGACTGCTGGCTATAATCAGCAGGATGGAAACAGCTACCAGTACAGGTGTTTTTAAATTGATGTTCAAGATTACCACTCCTTAGTACAAAGGTACACTATTGCCGGCGAGATCACCAGCCTTCCGCAGATTAAGCCTTTTTTACACAAAACAAAAACAGGCATCAGCCCTGTCAGGACGATACCCGTTTTTATTATTTCATCTATTTCCGCACTACTGTATATCCCTTATCCTGCAGCAGCTTCACGATGCCGTGCTCACCCAGATAGTGTGCTGCGCCGACTACGATGAAGTACTCCTCGTTTTTGCCGTTCTTGAGATATCCGTCAATTTTGTCGGCCATACCGATGTTGCGGTCAACCAGCATGGCTTTGTAATATTCAGCATCTCCGGAAAAGCTGTTGGTCAGCTGCAGCAGCTGCTCATCATTACCTGATTTCCAGATCTCGGCCATTACATCGACGCTCTCATCAATCTGATCGTAATTTTCAATCGCTGACAGCAGATTAGCCTCCTGCAGCTCTTTGGAGAAGTTGTTGAACATGCCCAGCTGGGATTCGTAGGATTCCAGCTCCATAATCGGAATTTTGCGCTCAATCGCCTTCTGGATAAAGTACAGGTCGATTCCGGCGGAAGCCTCATAGCCGGCCGTCGCTGATTTCAGGCTGCTGAGTGTCGTTTCTGCTACCCAAGGCTTAAACTGGTCCAGTGCATTTGCCTTAACGCCCGCCTGCTTAAGCACCTCGCCCAGCTTGGCATATGTCTCACTGGAGATATGATCCTTCAGCGTCGTACCGTCCTGGTACATACCCATATCCAAAACCAGCTTCTGCGAGGCCTCGTCGGCTGCTTTGCTGATATCAATTTCTACCCCGAGATAATCGGCTTCGGCAAAGGCTTCTTCAAATTCTGCATTCAGCGGGTAAAAGCTCTCATCCGCAATATGCATCGATCCGACCAGATACACGGTATTGCCATTGCTCTGGACTTCCCACATGAAGCCGCGGCCGCCTTGGGTATTTACAGCAGTCTGGCTGCCGCCGGCTGCTGTCTTGGTCTTCAGGATGACCGTACGGGTCTGTGCATCCCAGCTGACTTCGTAGCCTGCAGCATCGCCCAGCACCCGGACCGGCGCATAGGTTACACCATTAATGACTGTAAGCTTGCTTTTCAGCGTAACGGCTTTGCCGTCAATAATCGCATAGATGGTATCGCCAGCCGCATTCTGCAGCTCTGCATCCATCGCTTCAAGCGTGGCTCTAAGCGGAACAAGCGTTGTACCCTGATTGTTGACCGGTGAGCCGCTCTTGTATTCTACGGTCTGATTGTTCACTTTTACTGCCGGCTGCTGGGGAGCAGCAGCCACGGCCGGAACTGCCGCCCCGGTAAGCAGTCCTGCCGAAAGGGTAAGGGATAAGAGCATTTGTTTCCAGTTTTTCATCTACATTGTCTCCTTCAGCTTCATAGGGTTCACATCATAAAATTAAGCAAATACAGGATGGTTGAGACATGAGAGTGACAAGACCTTGTTATTTAAGTAATTTAAGTGCAGCTCTTCCGTTACGCTCTGCTTCTGCGTTCCTTGGCCTGGCCCCACAGGATTACAATCACTGCTGCTGCACTTACGCCTACAGTCAGCCCCTGGAGGAAGTCCCGCACCGGGGAACCGCCTGTATCGATCACCAGACCAAACATAATCATGTTAAAGGCACACACTGCAAGAAATAGAAAGTTCTGATTTTTTTTACTCATCATATGAGGTTGCTCCTCTTATTTTTAATTTTTATATGATTAGATTTTATAAGCTTTCATTGCTTTTCTGATCTCCTTGATGCTAGGACGCTTACCATACATCAGGACGCCTGTGCGGTAGATCTTGGCCGCCAGCCAGCCGAACACAAAGGTAGTTGCCAGCAGAATAACCAGTGAAACGATGATTTCCCAGAATGCGACCTGGCCGACCCCGATGCGCAGCAGCATGCTGAGCGGTGAGGTGAACGGGATAAAGCTGGCTACCTTGACCAGGGTTGTATCCGGAGCCCAAATACTGAATAAAGGAACGTAGAAGTTCACGAAGCCGATCATCATAATCGGCATTACAGCCTGGCCGAGGTCCTCAGTACGGCTGACAATCGATCCGACCGCTGCGTAAATCAGGGCATACAGGAAGTAGCCAAGAACATAAAGGATAAGTCCGTAGACCAGCAGCCCGATATTCAGCTGGCTCAGATCCAGTTCAAAATCAGTCAGGACACTTGCATTGTGCGGCAGCATCAGATTGGCAGTAACACTGAGCGCTATAATGGCAATCTGCATCAGCCCGACCAGGAAGATACCAATGACCTTACCGAACATCTGGGTTAACGGGGATGCGCTCGTAATCAGAATTTCCATAATGCGCGAGCTTTTCTCCGAGGTAACCTCTGCCGAAATCATATTGCCGGTCATCATGATGGACATGAAGAACAGAATCAGCAGGACGTATACAACAACATAGTTGATCGTTGCGGCCGTCTGTTCAGCCTCTTCCCCTGCCTGGGCCCCGCCTTGGCTGAGCTCCTGGGTGGTAATCGTTACCGGGGCGTACATGGCTGCAATCTGGCTGTCTGTCAGCTTGTCACCGACAATGAGCTGCGTGTTGACTGCCTGCAGGGCGCTCTGCAGATATGTCTGCACTTCGCCTCCAAGTTCGCCGTCCTCATTGTGGTAGGTTACAGGCGGCAGGCCTTCACCGCTTGCCCCCCCGAAGGTAAGGTAGCCTTCGATGTCGCCTTTATCCAGACCTTCCTTTAATGCTGCATCATCAGCCGAAGAAAAGGCTGTGAACGTTACTGCAAATGTATCGTCGGCCGGATCAGCAGGAGCAGGAGCTGATGAGGCCAGGAGCAGTTCTGCTGCCGGATTGCCCGATTCAGCGATTACTGCAATTTGACTCCGGTTGCCGCCATCCGCCTTATCCTCACCCTTGAACACTTTGATAAAATAAGGAATATTCATCCCGATGCTCAGCAGAATAACCATAATAAGCGTTGTTATAAGAAAGGCCTTGGTCTTCACCTTGTTTTTAAAAGTAAATCCTATAATCGTCCCCATCTTATTCATTCGATTCACCCACCGCTCTGATAAAGATTTGGTTTAGCGTCGGTTCTTTGATCTCGAAATGCTCGACTTCACCGGCAAGAATGGCCTGCTGCAGAATACGCTGAGCTGCGCCGATCTCGCTGATCGACAGCACATAACCGCGTTCCTGCCGCTTCACTGCAGTTACACCGGCAATCCCCTCCAGCCCCGGAACTTCTCCGGCGGTCCTCAGAAGGACTTCCTCACGCGGGTAACCTTTCTTGATCTCACGGATGTCACCCTGCACTACTGTATTGGAACGGTCGAGAATTGTAATGTGCCGGCACAGCTCCTCCACATGCTCCATCCGGTGGGTGGAGAACAGGATGCTTGTTCCCTGGTCACGCAGCTCTTTGACCGTATCTTTCAGCAGCTCCACATTGACCGGGTCCAGTCCGCTGAATGCCTCATCAAGCACAAGGATCTTCGGCTTATGAACAACTGCGGCGATAAAGCCCATTTTTTGCTGATTCCCCTTGGACAGCTCTTCAATTTTCTTATTGTAGTACTCCGGAACCTCGAAACGGTCCAGCCAGTAACGCAGGCTCTTATCCGCATCGCCGGCAGACATGCCGCGCAGCCGGGCCAGATAGATAATCTGGTCGCTGACCTTCACCTTCGGGTACAGGCCCCGCTCTTCCGGCAGATAACCCATCAGATGCTGCAGCTCGTTGCTGAACGCCTTACCGTTGTAGAGAATCTTCCCCTCATCCGGGTAAATCAGGCCAAGCACCATACGCATTGTTGTTGTTTTGCCGGCCCCGTTCGCTCCCAGCAGACCGTAAATCTCGCCTTGCTCCACCTTCAGATTAATACCGTTAACCGCTGTCTTATCGCCGTACTGCTTCACTACCTGTTCCAGCTTCAAAGCTTCCATTGGTTAATCCCCTCTCTTCTGGTCTATCAGGACCGGACGATGTCCTTGTGTCCATAGGCTAAGAATTTCATCCAGCTCCAGGGCCCGGCTCTTGAGTACCTTTACGCCCAGATCCAGGATCCGTTTCTCATTCCGTGAAAATTCCCGGGTTATAAAGGATGCAACCCCGGGCTGCTCCCAGCCGAAATGCAATGCCTCCGGCAGTTCTGCTGCCAGCTCCTGCAGCTCTGCTTCATCCGCTGCATTCACCCAAACCTCACTCCATAAGCCGAACAGACTGTCTTTTTCGGCCATTCCAAGCAGCTGCCCCTGATGCATGAGCACTATATAGTCGGCCAGCCGCCTTACTTCTTCAACAATATGGGTACAGATCAGCACCGTTGCGTCTGTATCATCCATAAACTTGCGCAGCGTTTCAATCATGATCTTCCAGGCAAACGGGTCCAGTCCGGAAGAGGGCTCATCCAGCAGCAGCAGACGGGGCCGGACGGCTAATGCCGCGGCGATCTCATATTTGCGCCGTTCCCCTTTGGACATTTTGCCGAGCCGGGCATCCTGCGGGATTTCGAATTTCCGGGCCAGCTCTTCAAAGTACTGCTGATCCCAGGAAGGATACCACTGCCGGCGGAAATCCGCCGCCTCTGCTGCCGTCCAGAAATTCTCTTCAGCCTGCGGGGTTTCCGGCACATAGGCTATTCCCTGACGGAGCGCAAGCGGCAGCCCTCCGGCATACGGCTGTTCGAACCAGCGGATCTCCCCTTCCTCCGGAAAGCTCAGCTGCAGCAGCATGTGCAGCAGTGTGCTTTTGCCGGAGCCGTTCTGTCCGACCAGTGCGGTAATATAGCCTTGCGGAAGGCTGAGATTAAGCGGCCCGACCGTCCGCTTGCTCCGCTTCTTGCTTACATTCCGCAGTTCAATGGCTTGCTGTACCATGAAACGCCCCCACCCTTCATGACTTTATGTTATATTTGCTCGCTACAATCTCCGTGAACATCCGGGCCAGCTCCTCTGCACTGCATTGTACAGATAATCCAACGTCGACGGCGCCTTCAAGCGCTTTGCGGATCGCTTCCTGTTTGTATTCCTCCATTGCGCCTGCTCCGACATGAGAAACGAAGGTTCCTGTTCCCTGTCTGGTCCGCAGCAGCCCCTCATTCTCCAGATCCTGATAGACCCGGCGGACTGTAATGACACTGCATTTCAGCTCACCGGCGAATTCACGGATGGAAGGCAGCAGCGTTCCTTCTGTGATGCTGCCGCTGATGATCAATGACCGCAGCTGCGTCTCTATCTGAGAGTAGAGCGGTTCGGCGCTGTTTTCGTTGATTTGAATAGGTATCCACATCCTTACCCCCGCCCTCTCATACGAGATCGCGGCTTTTAAGCCGGTGAATCGTCCATGCAGAGAACAGCTGGACCGACAGGATTCCCAGCAGCAGCATTCCCCACATCAGCGGAGAGAGCAGCCCCCACTCTTTAGAACAGCTGATACTGTACAGCATCAGGTTTCCGCCAGCCAGCCAAGTCAGTACTGCCGTTCCGATGTAGATGAACGTAAAGAGCATCACGTAGAGAAAGTAGGCTTTGCCGCTGGCCATAAACTCGATGAAAATGTAAAGCCCTGAAACGATCATCCCCACCCCGATCCAGGTTAGCGTGAACACCAGGTAATCCGGAAGCGGCAGCTCATGCCGCAGGTTACTGCTGACCGCATAGATGAGACCGAAAAAAATCAATCCGTTCAGCCCGGTGGAAAAGACTGCATCCAGCTTTCTTTTGCAAAGAATCACGGCAGCCGGAATGGGCAAGGTGCGCATATAGGCCAGCATCCGGGTATAAGAATCTTCTGTCAGGTACTTCATCGTCCGCCTGGAAAAGGTGAATCCGAGCATCGGAATGACTGTCATGAACATAATGTCAGCCAGTATCTTCCCGTCACCGTTATCCAGCGTATCCTGAATAATCATGCTGGACAGCGTGCCCATGTAACCCATGAACAGCAAAGCCCACAGCAGCGACCATAATAACTTCAGCCTGTCACCATTGAAGTCACTTCTTACAATGATCAATGCCTGTTTAAAAGTTGTCATTTTGCTTTAACCTCGCTTTAGTTCAGCAGATATACGCTACAGTGCATCAGGCAGATCACCCGGAACACTTTAAAAGCTTGGTGTGCTCTGTGTAATTAATGTGCTCACTGTGATTACTGTGTGCTTAGTGTGTATATCTATATACACAGTATATGCCCTGTATTTTCCATCGTCAATAGGTTTTTAAGAAAATCTTGGGATTTTTTACTGCCGGCAGGTATGTTACTGTGGGGGTATGGGTTGGAACAGGCTTTTTAAAGGGAGGATAATATGATGAATACTCCGTGGTTTACGGTGCAGCGGATGGATGAATACACCTTTGCCATCAGTGAATACGGGCATTGGGAGAAGGTTCATTCTTTCCTCCTGCTCGGGCGGCAAAAGGCTGCCCTGATTGACACGGGACTCGGTATTGCTAATATCCGGGATGTAACCAGCAAGCTGACCACTCTCCCGGTTTCTGTGCTCACTACTCATGTCCACACCGATCATATCGGGGGGCATGGACTATTCAGTGACATTCATGTGCATGAGGGTGATTCGAACTGGCTGATCCATGGGATTCAGGGCTTATTAATTGAGCGGATTAGAGCAGATCTTGTGCGGGACCTGAGTCTGCCGCTGCCGCCGGGCTTTGATGTGTCTGCTTATACGCCTTATTGCGGCAAGCCAGCCGGACTGCTCTGTGATGGCCAGATCATTGATCTGGGCGGGAGAAAGCTGGAGGTGTTCCATACACCGGGGCATTCACCGGGACATGTGTGCTTTTTCGAGGAGGCTTCCGGTTATCTGTTTACAGGGGACCTGTTGTATGACGAGACGCCAGTCTATGCCTTTTATCCGTCGACAAGTCCTTCTGATCTGGTTCGTTCGTGGCAGCGGATTGCGGAAATACCTGGTGTCACCAGGATCTACGGCTCGCATAATACACTGGGTTTAGACCCGGAGCTTCTGGGAGAGGTGCAGCGGGCGGTTAAGGTGCTGCGGGAGAAGAATCTGGTGTCGTTCGGCACGGGGATTCATTATTTTAACGGGTTCAGTGTGCGGTTCTAAGCGGGTTTAAAAAGGGTCGGAATTTTGTGTTGGCGGATGTAGCTATGTTAACGGGCACTGGCTGGCGGGACTGCTAGGGTGGCGGATATGATACTTGAGAATATGGTTTAAAGGAGACATGCAGGTTCTGGGGTTTCTGGGGTTTGTAGCGTTGATAGCTTATGTGGCAGACTAGATATTGTTGCTCGTAGGCTGGAGTGTTTGTTAGCTCTGAAAGTAAACTAATACTTCTTTGTATTTTCGATTTTCAACGACTCGTTTAATTTGTATGCACCCACTTACCACCGGACCAGCCTCAATAGAGCACCACTAGTGGGACTTTTCCCTCTATTTTGCTCTTTTCTCCCTCAAATGAGCATCATTAAGGGGATTTTTCCCTCTGATCCGTCCTTTTCAACCCCCAACCAGCATCATTAAGGGGATTTTTCCCTCTAATCCGTCCTTTTTAACCCCCAACGAGCACCATCAAAGGGATTTTTCCCTCTAATCTGTCCTTTTCAACCCCCAACGAGCACCATCAAAGGGATTTTTCCCTTTAATCCATCCAACCGCCTGCCCGTAGACGGAAGCCGGAGGCTTTTCGGCCTCCATGTATCGTTCCAGTCCACGAGTCGGACATTATTACCGGGACATCTGGTTGTTTTAATCCACTTTTATTCCCTCCACCCTCCTCCGCACAAAAAAGCCCGCACACCAGCCCATTCCTTGCGGAATAAACGGTGCGCAGGCCGATTCGCCTTACATTTAACATTTTAGAAGCCCCAGATAGCATCCCAGACCGGCTTGGTGTGGCCGCCCGGATAGAATATGTAGAGCAGCACGTATACCGCAACTCCCGTGATAGCAGTAACGAACCAGGTCACAGCCGTGATTCTGCCCAGCTTGCGGTGCTTCGCGTACTTGCCCTGGAAGCCCCAGACGAGTGTCGTGATCCCGAACACCGCCGCTACAGTCGCCAGTACGATATGGAAGATCAAAAAGATGTGATACAGCGTCGACAGATTGTCCGGTCCGCCCCACGATGTATTTCCTACAAATACTGTTCTTGACATGTACACAATGAAAAACAGAGTAGCTGCCACGGCGGCGGCGATCATTGTCTTCTTGTGCGCTTCACGTTTGCCAATGATAATCTGTCTCCAGCCGATAGCTACCAGCACCGCACTGATTACGATGAACGATGTGCTGATCGTTGGAAACACTGTAAAGATATCCATGCTTATCCTCCTCGGTGCTTACCAGCTATACCCGGGTCAACACGCCATCTCCCAGCTCTCCGGATGGTCCGGAAAGGCCGGGGTCGTCTTGCCCGTTCTCTTTTTTATACCAATGATAGAACACATAAGCAAGCATCGAGGCAAAAATAAATTCCTGGATGAACTTCATCACGATTCCGCCGACCTGCTGATCCACCTTAGGTGACAGCCCCCCAAAGAAGGCCGGACCGCCAAAAGCCTGCAGCAGCGCCGCCGGATCACCGGACACACAATAGCCCATCGCCCGCGCCCACACAGCCGGATCACTATAGGTCGCATAGAGCGGAGTACTTGCAAAAATAATCAGCCCGCAGGCCGGTGTCAGCAGCACCATATTCAGAAAAATAAAACCGATTTTGACGGGCCCGCCGGCCCGCCGGCTCTCCGGCAGCGGATTGATCAGTGTCCACCACATCAGCGCCGATGTCACAAAGAGTGCGCCATAATACAGCCGGTGCACCGCGAAATGCAGCATCACATAATCGTGAATGACCGGGATATGATACAACGAGAACAGTCCGTTGAACAGCAGCGCCGCCACCACCGGATGAGCCAGAAAGGAGAGCTTCCGCAGCGGATTAATCTTTACCAGAGCACGCCACCACCATTCTGGTATACCCAGCATCATCAGCGGCACCGCGATCAGATAAGACATAGCCATACTGACCATGTGAAAAGAAAACAGGATGTGCCCCAGCAGGCTGACCGGACCGCCCTGGGCCAGATAAAGCACCAGCAGGCCGCCCAGAAACAGCACCCTTTGCCTGAGCGGAACCTCTGCCGAGCCGGGGAACCGCGGCGCCAGCGGCCCGATCAGCACCAGATACCCCGCGGCCAGCAGCAGCGTTCCCGCCAGCAGCAGCGGGCTCCACAGTTCGGCGAAGCTAAAATATTGCAAGCCAAGCATCGGACAGCCCTCCTTTGACAGACTTATTATTGGACTTTATTTGTCTTTGACCACGGATACTGCGGACGCTCCCGCAACCCCGGACAGCAAAAAGAGGCATCAGCTCCCGCCGGCCTCCCGCTTCCTTTTTAATCCCACCAGACCCAGTAAAGAGCCATAATAATACAGGTTCCGGCGATAAAAAAACCGCCCAGCATGAAAATAATCGGCAGCAGATGCCCTTTGTCCTTCAGATGCATCCAGAAGCCCATCTGCAGCACCACCTGCAGCGCAGCCATTACCAGCAGCAGAATGACAGCAAAGGTGGCGTTAACCCCTCCGGCGGCCACAGCCGCGAAGGCTAGCAGTGTCAGGACCAGTGAGAAAACAAACACCACGATATGCCGCTGCGGCCCTTCGTGCCGGTGGCGGCGCTTCATACCACCGTTCTCCTGTGAATGCTGTTCCGTCACCATGGCTCAGCCCACCTTTCCAAGCAGGTATACAACTGTGAAGATAAACACCCAAACGACATCGATGAAATGCCAGTACATGGCCGACACATAGATTTTGGGCGCAGTCACTACAGTCAGTCCCTTGCGGGCGAGCTGCCCGATCAGGATGGCAATCCACAGAATCCCGAACGCAACGTGTGCGCCGTGAAAGCCGACCAGTGTATAAAAGGCCGAACTGAACGCGCTTGTTGTCATCCCGAACTCCTCGTGCCTTACATATACGCTGAACTCATAGATTTCAAGGGCAAGAAATGCCGCACCGAGCACTACCGTAATAATCAGCCAGTTTCGCAGCTCAGCCGGCTTGTTGCGGTGCATCGCCTGAATCGCGAATACACTGGTCAGGCTGCTGGCCAGCAGCAAAAATGTCGCTGCCGCCACCAGCGGCAGATGGAACAGCTCAGCCGCGGAGGGGCCGTCGTTCGTCGAGTTGCGCAGCGCCAGAAAGGTGGCGAACAGCGTCCCGAAAAGCACTGCCTCTCCGCCGAGGAACAGCCAGAAGGCCAGCACTTTGTTGCGGCCTTCCAGTGTCGCTTTTTCCGGCTCGTGCGGGAGGGTGCTTTTTCCAGCTTCAGCATGTACAGTCGTCATCCCTGCTCACCTTCCTTCCAGCTCTTCAGGCTCAATATGCCAGCCGTGGTCGTCAAACAGCGACCGCATCAGCATGGACCCGAAGGTTATAACCAATCCAAGAGCGGTAACGATATAGTTGTTGAACAGGAAGCTCAGCACATCGCTGCCGAACGTATCACGGCTGAACATGAAGCCGAGCCCGGCGATAAAAATGCCCACCGACATCAGGAACGGCAGAATCGTCGCTGACGGCATATGGATGGAACCGACCGGCTCGGAGGGAGTCATGCTTTTGTGTCCGGCGAGCTTTTCCTTCCAGAAGGCATCAATTCCGCGCACCAGCGGTGTCTGCTTAAAGTTGTACTCCGGCGGCGGCGAAGGAATCGTCCACTCCAGCGTCCGCCCGTCTTCCCACGGATCATCTGCAGCATCAGCAGGCTTACGGGATGTGATAAAAATATTCCACAGGAAGATCAGCATCCCCACCCCCATCAGCCCGGCTCCAATTGTACTGACCAGATTCAGCGTATCGAACTGCTGGTTCGGCAGGTACGTAAATACGCGGCGCTGCATTCCCATCAATCCCAGAAAATGCTGTACGAAGAAGGTCAGATGGAAGCCGATAATAAAGGTCCAGAAGGTCCATTTCCCTAAGGTTTCACTTAGCATCCGCCCGAACATTTTAGGCCACCAGTAGTGCAGACCGGAGAACAATCCCAGCACCAGACCGCCGACAATCACATAGTGGAAATGGGCTACAACAAAATAAGTGTCATGAAACTGGAAATCCGCCGGAGCCGAAGCCAGCATAACCCCGGTTACCCCGCCCATCGTGAACGTTGGTATGAAGCCTACCGCAAACAGATTCGGAGTCGTAAAACGCACCTGCCCGCCCCACATCGTGAACAGCCAGTTGAAGATTTTGATCCCGGTCGGAACAGCAATCAGCATCGTGGATACGGAAAAGAGTGCATTTGCCACCGGACCAAGGCCGGTTGTAAACATATGATGCGCCCAGACCATGAAGCCCAGGAAAGCAATCAGAATGGTCGCGAACACCATTGAGCTGTAGCCGAATAATCTTTTGCGGGAAAAGGTTGGAATGACCTCTGAAATGATACCGAACGCCGGCAGGATGAGAATGTATACTTCGGGATGGCCAAAAATCCAGAAAATATGCTGCCACAGCACCGGATTGCCGCCCGTCAGAGGATTGAAGAAATTAGCTTCAAGAATCCGGTCAAAGGTGAGTAGTACAAGCCCTACAGTTATAGCGGGAAAAGCGAACAGAATAATAGCGGAGGTGATAAAGGTAGTCCAGGCGAACATCGGCATCCGCATATAAGACATTCCCGGTGCGCGCATCGTGATGATCGTAGCCAGGAAGTTAATGCCGCCAATCAGCGTGCCCAGCCCGGCAATCTGCAGGCCGATCGTATAAAAGTCCACCCCGTGGGTGGCGCTGTAGGTTGTACTGGATAATGGAGTGTAAGAGGTCCAGCCGGCATCCGGGGCACCGCCCATAACCCAGCTGAGGTTGAGCAGCAGACCGCCGAACAGGAACGTCCAGAAGCCGAGCGCATTCAGAAAAGGAAAGGCAACGTCGCGCGCGCCGATCTGCAGCGGAATGACCGCATTCATCAGCGCGAAGATGACAGGCATGACCCCGAGAAAAATCATCGTCGTCCCGTGCATTGTAATCAGTTCATTAAACGTCTGGGCATCCAGAAAGGTGTTCATCGGCTTGATCAGCTGGATACGGATGAGGATCGCCTCAAGCCCGCCGATTCCGAAAAAGAAGCCTCCGGCCCACAGGTAGAGGATGGCGATTTTTTTGTGATCAACGGTGGTAATCCAGTCCATCAGCCCGGTGTAACGTTTGACACTATGACCGGCCTCCGGCGGCCGGGCGGGATTCAGGGATTGCGCTGTTTGAGCCAAGGTTCGTACCCCCTTTTCAAATATGCTGCTTCCTCTATTCTCAACCTGGCTCTAGTCCAGCGTATATCCGGCCAGATATTCGGCGATTCCGTCGATCTCCTCATCGGTCAGGCCCAGATCTTTTTTGGGATCAGGCATGTAGTTGCCCGGCTTGACGCTCTGCGGATCATGCAGCCAGGTTTTGAGGTTATCCAGGATCGGAGCCCCATCCACGCCTGTGTCATCATTCAGCAGAATGCCAGCAACCGATTCACGGGAGCCGATTCCGGCCAGGCTCGGCCCGCTGCCCATGGTTCCATCACCGATCGCGTGGCAGCTGAGGCAGGCCGATTTGAATGTCTCGGCAAGCTGCGGATCTTCCGGCAGCACAGCCGGAGCCTTCATTGAGGCAAGCCACTGCTCAAACTCCGCTTCACTGACCGACTTGACCTTAAACTCCATGAACCCGTGGGAGGGTCCGCACAGCTCCGCGCATTTGCCGCGGTAAACGCCTTCATTTGGCGCACTGAAGCTGAAGCGGTTCACCGTACCGTCAGGGTTGGTATCCATTTTGCCGGCCAGGGATGGAACCCAGAAGGAGTGCAGCACATCCGCAGTACTCAGCTCAAAAGCAATATCCTTGCCGGCGGGGATCACCAGATCCTGCGCCGTTTTTACACCGTAATCGGTATATTCGAATTCCCACCAGTACTGGTGTCCGGTTACTTTGACTTTGACTGCATTTTTATCGTTCGAATGATCATTGCCGGCGGCAAATACCGCCTTGACTGTAGGCACAGCCAGAATAACAACCAGAATAAGAGGAATGACCGTCCAGATGACCTCGAGCTTGAAGTTACCCTCCACCTGCTCGGGGATTTCACGCTGGCCCGGCTTTCGGCGGAACCGGATCAGCACATAGGCCGCAATAGAATAAACGATCAGCAGTACGACAATCATAATCGTAATCGCCAGCTTCATCAGATCAAACGAGCTTTCAGCTGCAGGTCCCTGCGGTCTCAGCACCGACAGGTCCTCCCGTCCGCAGCCGGCCAGAAGTAATCCAAGCGCTGCAGTCATGGGAAGAAGCCGCTTTCCGGCCTGCCACGTTTTCATCATTGATCAACCCCGCTTTTCCCGATTTCGTAGATTAGAGGATTTTCCTGTCAATTATAACAATCACTATTAATATAAGTTTGAGGGGGGTTTTTGTCAATCGTTCACAGCAAATTCACAAACACTTTTTTATTGTCGGAAAAGCCTGTCATTACGGTATTTTGTAACGCTTACATTTTTGAAGCAAATAGAGTATAATACTAGGAAAGCGCATACAAATTTTGATTGGAAGCATGATCCACTTGACTAAACTCAAAACGCGTGAACACAGCAACTCCAGCAAACAAGCAAAAAAAACCGTATCCAGCGGTAAAGAGCAGCCGGGCACGGTTTATGAGAATCCTCATGGATGTGATTGCAAAACACATGTAATCAATTCAGGACACTATCCTTGTGTGTAAATCAGGAGACCGATGAGTTAATCCTGCCCATCTCATGCTCCACGACCATAGTCAGCTCTTCTTCATAGCCTCCTGTGATCCGATACTTCCGGACGTACTCCTTTACAAATTTCTTGGGATCTTTGGGCCGGAAAATGCGTGTCATTTCCCTAAGACTTTCCTTGACTTCGTTATGACCTTTACTTGCCATGATCAGTTCCCTCCCAAAACATTGAAAATGAATGCTCCGTTGAGAATGCATGATGAAAAGTCCGCCGTAACCTCGAAATGCAAGATAAGAACCGTAACACATACGTAGCTTGCATTATCCGCCTAGACTGCCTTTCCAGAGTACTGGAGGCCCGCCTTGCCGGTGAAGCAGGTTCGTCGTGATTTGGGCTGAGAGTAAGATATCATAAGATACAGACATCTTGACACTTTACTTACCCGAAGAGCCACTTGCTGAATCACTCCTTTCGGGCCTTATCGTCTTATTGTATCATATTCAAGGCCAAGTTCCACCTTTCCTTGTAAAATATGCGTATGGAATTTTGTGAAAATTTATGTCTCCCACAGCAGGTGAGATAGGGTGCTTTTGGTTAAAATACACTATCTGCATCAAAAAAAAACTTGCTGCGCGTATGCTGAAAGGGGACGTTATGGACAACCGGCTTTCCTTGCTAAGCTCACCTTATAATAAAGCGCCCATGATAGCGAAGGCTGGACCGGAGGAGACCGGAACCGGCTGCCTTCAGCTGGAGCAGGCGCATGAGACGATACTCAAGGCGTTTCCCAAAATGCATAGTATGCTCGTCGTGCGCCACGGGAAACTGATATTTGAACGGTATTACGGAAATCATCATGCCGGCATGCTGAGTGACCTGCGTTCCGCTACCAAAAGCTTCGTGTCCCTGCTCACCGGCATCGCCATCGGCAGAGGTGAGATTTCCGGAACAGGCCTGCCTGTTGCTGATACACTCCGGCACTGCCTTTCTGTCCGTTCAGATCCGCAGCTTATCCAGCTGACACTGCGTCATTTGTTGACGATGACCTCAGGGTTCCGCTGGATTACCGGCAACAAGCTCGGTGAGCCGCTCGTCCGCAATCTGCAGCGCAGCCGCCGCTGGGTGCCCTATATATTAAATCTGCCCGTAGATGCCGCAAAAATCGGCTGTTTCCAGTACCGCAGCAGCGACTCCCATCTGCTCTCCGCCATCCTCAGCGAATGCACAGGGCAGGATGCCTTCAGCTATGCGAAGGAGCATCTTTTCGGTCCGCTTGACATCACACATGCAGCCTGGCTTCCCAGCCCCGAAGGACACAGTATGGGCCACATCGGGCTGTATCTCACCTCCCGGGATTTGGCCAAGCTCGGTATCTGTCTGCTCAGCGGCGGCAGCTACGGCGGGCGGCAGATCATCCCGCAGAGCTGGCTGGAGGAGTCTTTTCAGCCCCAGACGGACGGCTATCCGGCATACGGGAACTATGGCTACCAGTTCTGGAACGGGCGCATAAGCAGCCAGCCCTACCGGCTTGCCCACGGCCACGGTGGTCAGCAGCTCTGGCTGCTGCCGGAGCTGGATGCTGCAGTTGTCTTTACTGCCGAGAGTGCAGTCAGCCGGTGGAAGAATCCGCGCCGGCTGATTGAGCAGCATATTATTCCGGCGATGAATCCCTGAAGCCTGCTTCACATACTTTGTACGTGCAAATCATACGCTCCTATTAAGGAGAGTGAGCGCTATGTCCCCTTTCAAATCGTCCACCGGACTGCCCGAAAATATCGCTGCTGCCGTCTGTTACTTCTTCCCTTTTGTCGGACCGGTTGTGTTCCTGGCGCTGGAGAAGCGCAGCCGCTTCGTGCTCTTCCATGCGCTGCAGTCGCTGATCGCCTTCGGCGTGCTGATGGTCGCCCATGTCCTCAGCGGATTTATTCCGCTGATCGGCGGTTTTGTGGGAGCGATCCTCTCGCTGCTGTCTTTCTCCGTCTGGCTGCTGATGCTCTTTCATTCCCTGGGCGGCAGGTGGTATAAGCTTCCCTGGGCAGGTGACCTTGCGGAGAGCCAGCTCCGCCAGCTGTAACCGTGTGCTCCCGCCTCCAGGCAGCGTATTCGTGATTCCCTTTTGCCGGTCTACTCCGTACAATGGAATCAGGATATACAGCAATCTGCAGGCTGGAGGAGCATTCATGTACTTAATGATTATAAATCCCCGTTCCGGCGGCGGTGCCGGGCAGCGGACCTGGCAGACCGTCGAAGCTACGCTAAAGGCGCGTGGTATTGCTTATGAGGCGCTTTTTACCCAAAGCGCCAGTCAGGCTGAGGAGCAGGTGCTTCGGGCACTCGCACGCCGTGAGGACTGGCGGGCCGCCATCCTGATCGGCGGCGACGGCACGATCCACAGTGTGCTCGGCGCACTGCGGCGCCGGAGCGTCCCGCTGGCGGTAATCCCCGCCGGCTCGGGCAATGACACGGCGCGCGGGTTCGGCATCCCGCTGGCAACGGAGGCCGCGCTGGACGCCGCGCTGCAGGACCGCTGTCTGGAGGCGGATCTGCTCAGCGGCACGGGCGGCCTGACGCTGACCGCCGTGGCCAGCGGCTTTGATGCCCAGGTCGCCGTGAACGTGAACAACAGCCGCTACAAGCGGCTGTGCAACGCCATCGGCGCCGGGCAGCTGGCTTATATCATCGGCATTTTGCATACGCTGATTACCTTTAAGCCCTGCCGCGTGAGCGTGACCCTCGACGGCAAAGAGCAGGCTTTTGACCAGGCCTGGCTCGTCTCGGTCTGCAACCTGCCAAGCTATGGCGGCGGGCTGCTGATCTGCCCGCAGGCGGAGACGGGCGACGGCCGGCTCGATGTCTGCGTCGTGCACGGGTGCAGCCGCATGCAGGTGCTGCGGCTGTTCCCGACGCTGCTGAAGGGCACGCATGTGGCGCTGCCCTTCGTGACGATGCTGCGCGGCCGCAGCGTAGCGGTCCGCTTCGCGCAGCCGCGGCACGCTATCGGCGACGGCGAGCCGCTGGGCACTGCGCCGCTGGCCGTGCGCTGCGAGCCCGGAGCGCTTCGCGTGCTGACACCGCTGGCCGCTGCGGCGCAGGGCGGCGGCTCCTGCCAGGCTAGCGGCTGATCAACTAAGTGGAAATTCGCCATCTATTTCTCGCCCCAACTGCCGCGAATAGGAATTAGGTGGAAAAATGCCGCCTAATTCTGCCGATTTTACAACTAGATGATCACGCCTGCTCTTTCCCATCCTAATGCTGTCCTACATAGACACATAAGCACACGCAAACGGCGAAAGCCCCGCATAAGCTCTCTTCTACATAATAAAAAAAGAGGACTCCGGCCAACCAGCCCGTAGTCCTCTTTTTCAACTCTAAGTATGTGTCCCGCTTCCCGGCTTATGTGAACTAGTCCGCCTGTCCGTCCTCTTCTTCTACAAACGAGATGGCGCCGTTCTCCAATGAGGCGATGCGCACCAGGGATTCCACACGGTAGCCCGCTTCCTTGAGCAGCTTGTTGCCGGGCTGGAAGGCTTTTTCGATCACGATGCCGATCCCGGCTACGGTGCCTCCGGCCTGCTCCACGATCCGGGCCAGTCCGAAGGCCGCCTCTCCGTTAGCCAGAAAATCGTCCACAATCAGCACACGCTCACCGGGAGCGATGAACTTTTTGGAGACGGTGATGTCGTTGCTCTCTTTTTTGGTAAAAGAATAGACGGTTTCCACATAGATGTCCTCTGTCAGGGTCAGCGATTTCTGCTTGCGGGCAAAAATCAGGGGTACCTCAAGTGTAAGGGCCGTCATAATACCCGGAGCAATGCCCGAGGATTCGATCGTCAGCACCTTGGTAATGGCTTCTCCGGCAAAACGCCGGGTGAACTCACGTCCGACCTCACGCATCAGAAAAGGGTCCATCTGGTGATTCAGAAAAGAATCCACCTTGAGCACTCCCTGACCGAGAACAATCCCTTCATCCAAGACCTTGCGTCTCAATAACTCCATCTGTGCTCCCTCTTTTCTCTGCGGATTTAACGGGCACCGGCCCTCACGATCCCTAACCTACAGACCGGACGGCTTCTGCGGCAGCAGATTACCGACGATTGATTTCAGATCATGGTCTTCCTTGCTGCCCGGCTTGCCGCCGTCATAGCTTGTGATCCGGATTTCCGAATAGGACTCGCCGGCGTTAACCGGCTTGAAGATCAGCTTTTCGCGGTCAGCCAGCCGGACATTAAACTTCATGTCCTTGAACATCTCCACAAGCTCGTTCTCCCCCGGCACCTTGCCTTCCTCCAGGAACAGCAGACCCCGCAGCGACTTGGGGCCTTCGGGATGCTGCACATCAAAATGAACAATACATTCCACGCTTCTCACCTCCCTAGCATAGTCTCGCCCGGGCCTTACACCCTACTCTTCCGGGCTATTTCCGGACTCCTCAGGATCTGATTCCCTGTCTGTATCGTGATCCTTTTCATGCATCACATATTTACTGTAAATGCGGCTGTAGCGGTCACCGTAGCGTCTGGTCAGCGCAGCCCCCATGTCCTCCTCAAGCTCGAAGAGCACCATCTCCTGTGAAAAGTGGTTAAGCAGCAGCTCGACCAGCACTTCATGCTCGGTCACCACCGCCTGGGCCGTGCCGTCCTCATAGCGCATCCCCAGCATGCACCAGCTCCGGTCGATGACAAAAGAGAACTTTCTCCCGCCGCTCCGGCGCGGCTTGCCGCCAAGCGGCGGCCAGACCGGATAAGGTGCAGCAGCCGCGTTTCCGCCGTCAAAAGCCCACAGCAGCTTCACGCCGCGCCGCTCCGCCTGTTCCAGCTCGCTGCGCAGCAGGGAGGCTTCCTCCCGCCATACATCGACTACAATTTCCTTCTGGGCCAGATTCAGCTGGCGGGTGAGCGCACCAAGCATGTTGCGGTCCCCTTCAACATTGTAAAATGACGGGCTGACCGGTCCCCCGCGCGGCATTTCACTCTCCACAAAAGCCAGTGAGGCCTGAACCCGGCCGGAAATCATCGTAGCCAGCTCCTCCGGGTCCAGCACGCTGTAGCGGGCAGGCTCCCCTTCGCCGCAGCGTACATAACCCTGCTGTGTAAGGCGCTGAAGCGCCGCATACACATTGGATCTCGATACGCCCAGCTGTTTGGCCACTTCGTAGCCTGAAGCTTCTCCTTTGGTAGCGAGCTCCACCATAATTTTGGATTCCATCTCTGTGAACCCCAAATTGCGCAGATGCAGCAGCAACTGTTCCATCTATGTTGTCCTCCTAGTATGCCTATAAACTCAATCTGTGAATCTGCGGTTTGGTGTTACACGTTAGCGTACTGTACCTCTTAGCCTAGATTTGCTCAGAACCGCAGCGCGGGCACCACATTGAGCCCTTCGGCAGATCGGCCCGGCATATCTGGCATTTAACCATATCGCGCACACCGTCTTCGCTTTCGCTGTAGGTTGCCGCTTCCTCCGACAAACCTCCGCCCTTCCAGTCGCGGATGCGGCGGTCCAGCTCAAGCTGCCGCTCCCGCTCCCGTTCGAGCTCATCGGCCTCCCGGCGTTCACGATCATTTTCAGGGATATGCGCTGCTCCTGATCCTGCATAGTCCTGCGGCTCCGATTCTCTGGAATCGTACAGCACTTCAGTGTAAACCGTCCGCGGTTCCGATCTGAGCGCCAGCTCCTTCTCTTCTTCGGTCAACTCCTCTTCACCGTAGAATTCGTCTTCCTCATCCTCAGGAATAGTACGGATGGTTACAGCGGGAGCCTCTTTCTTGGGCGGATCCTCCAGCTTATGGCCGCATTTCGGGCAGAAGTTGGCGTCCAGCGCCACTACATTGCCGCATACGCACAGCCGTTCATTTTTGAGTTCAGCAATTCTGTGGCGAAGCTCATCAATCTGCTCCTGATGCTTCAGGCAGACCTTGGACAGCTCCACCATCTTGCCCTCAGCCTCGGACATATCCCGCGAACGGTAGCCCTCATAGAACAGCTGGCCCATTTTCATAAATTCGAGTTCCATCTCGCGTTCAATATCAGAAATATGTCCGTTCAGCTTACCGATTTCCACCGAACTTTGTGCCTTTTCACTCACCCGGCTGGCACTGTCCTTGATACGTTGCAGAAAATTCATCGTAGTTCCTCCCTCTCCAGATGAGAATAGATGATAATAGCCGTAAAGCTTCATAAGAAGCCTGTTTAGTGCACTGTACCGTAAAACGTGCTTCTATCATACCAAATGTCTCGAATAGATTCATTATTTGTCGTTCTGTGTATATTAGCAAGTAGAACCGGCTTCTCCGTCCTTCAAGGAAGGCGGTAACCGTTATCCTTAAAACAATTACCTGCAAGCAAACCTTAACCGCAAAAATGAGGGAGGGAATCAACTTGCCGGACGAACACCGGAAAAGTTACTTTGTATCTGTTAATCATGGACTGATCCAGGATGTACGCGGTGAATCGGGTGAATTTGAGGTACGGGTTACCCCTGATGAGCTGACGGTGCTCCAGGGGCTGCTTGATAACCTGGCAAGCGGGGACGAATATGCCTTCCGCCGTGCTGCCGTGCCTTACAAATCCGCCGATCATGATGAGGCTGCCGACCAGTTCGATGATGTGACTGTCCAGCTATACCAGTATCTTTACCAGGTAGGAAGCGGGGAGACACAGCAGATGATCAGTCAGCTTGGCGTTCTTCCTAAGCTTGCGAATACCGGGTATCAGGACAAGGGCTACGATGGAGGTTCACCTACAAATAAATAATGATTCCGGTCACTCTCTTTATCTCTGCTAATACGCCGCCGCGGAGAGAATGTTCCCGTTTTCTCATGTAACCGCTTCCCATAAACTATTCAGCTTTTGGCGGAGGTCAACGGGGGAGCGGGGGTTTGTTTTGCTTCCAGGGCCTAAAATCGGTTAAAATAAAACAGTCATAAATAATGAAACCCGGGAGAGTATCAGTGAAAGAAGACGATAGTACGCAAGCTACGCTGAATCAGCTGCAGGTGCATGTTAAGGATATGCAGCAGTGGCAGAACAGTGAGGATTTCGCCAGACAGGTTGAGGACTTTAAGACATTGCCTGCACTTTACCGCCATGCCCTGAATGAGCTTGAGAATAAGATTGATGTAGTTAAGACAGAATGGCAGGTCCGCGACGGCTACAGCCCGATCGAGCATGTCAAATCACGTATAAAAGAGCCGAAGAGCATCCTGCGCAAGATGGAACGCAAAGGGCACAAGTTCACTCTTGAAAATATGGAGCAGCACATTCATGATATCGCCGGCATGCGGATTGTCTGTGCATTTGTGAAGGATATTTACCGGCTGGTTGATCATCTCTGTGTCCGTGAGGACCTCCGGGTTCTTGAGATCAAGGATTATATCGCCCAGCCGAAGCCGAACGGATATCAGAGCCTGCATATCATTGTAGCTATCCCTCTGATCCTTCTGGAGGGGACGCGCTGGGTCAAGGCAGAGATTCAGCTGCGGACGCTGGCAATGGATTTCTGGGCCAGTATGGAGCATATTCTCTACTACAAATTCGACAAGCAGCTTCCCCCGCATGTGGCCGAGGAACTGAAGGAGGCCGCGCGCGCTGCTGACGAGCTGGACCAGAAGATGCTCCGCCTGCGCCGCGAGATTCTTGAGCTGTCGGAAGGAACCCGCCCCGCCGGTCAGCCGGCGGAGGAATAATACTGTCTTGTACCTTTACAGGTGGACCAGGTTGACTGGTAAAGGTACAAGACAGCACAAAGCAGATCAGCGTCCCTGGAGGGAGTCACGCTGATCTGCTTTTGTGGTGCGCTGCTCCAGGTATGGCCGGACCCGCGCTACAGCCTGCCCAGCTCTGCCGCCCGGCGCTGCGCCGATTCCGCCGCTTTGCGCATAATCAAAGCCAGGCCGTCACTTGCCTTGGGAGTATTCGGCAGCAGGTTCCGCCATTCCTCTGCAGGCCGGGCCACTGCCGCAGAAGCCGGAAACGGCCTTGCGGCAAGCTCATGGAACAACGGGCCCGGCTGATGCAGCGAGCCCTCGGCTGCGGCTTCCGCCAGCCATTCGCCGGTCGTTACGGCCGGACCCTTCCGCTCCAGCCTGGCCAGCTCTGCCGCCAGCACGCTGGCAGGTGCTGCACTGCCCTCGTCCTGCTGCGGATATTCCTCCTCTGACCAGAGGGCAAACACTCCGCCCAGCAGTTCCTCCTTACTCATCCCGCGCAGCTTGAATCCCAGCAGCGGCTCTTCCTGCAGCTGCTTTTTGACCCATTCCGGCAGCCCTGCTGTCTCTTCGCCGGAACCAGACTGTTCCAGCTCTGGAGGCAGGAGCTGAAGCTCAGCTATGCTGCCGTTTCTTTTTCCCTGCAGCAGGCCGTATAGCTCTCCAGGCTGCCCGGCAAGCTGCCGCAGCACTTCCTCCTTCTGCGCCGCTGACCACTGCGGAACCGCCCAGGAGAGGGCAGACTCTGTAACAACACCGCTGCTGCGGCTGCTTGCGCCGGCATCCTCTTCCCGCGCCATTCCCTGACCAGGCACCGCTTTTAGCATTCCCGGTTCAATTATAAGCCTTAATTCCGGCGGTTTGGCCATCGTTAAATCCCCCTTTACTTGCCGTTCACTACATCCAGTCCTGATCCTGCAGCTCAATCAGCTCCTGCAGCTCACGGTTGGACATTTCTGTCAGCCAGTTCTCCCCGGAGCCGACAACCTGCTCGGAGAGATTTTTTTTGCGCTCAATCAGCTCGTCGATCCGCTCCTCCAGCGTGCCCTGGCAGATCAGCTTGTGCACCTGCACATTTTTATGCTGGCCGATCCGGAAAGCACGGTCGGTTGCCTGGTTCTCCACAGCCGGATTCCACCAGCGGTCATAATGCAGGACATGATTGGCCCGGGTAAGATTCAGCCCGACTCCGCCCGCTTTGAGGGAGAGCACGAAGAATGCCGGCCCCTCGCCTTCCTGGAACGCATGGACCATTTCATCACGCTCCCGTTTGGGGATACCGCCATGCAGGAACAGCGGGGTTTGGCCATATCTTTTGGCAAGCCGGCTAACGAGCAGCTCTCCCATTGCTACATACTGGGTAAAAATCAGCGCTGACTCGCCAAGCTCGGCAATGCTGTCCAGCACCTCGAACATGACGTCCATTTTGCCTGACTGCTCACTGCGCCCGCTGCGCCCTTCTTCCTTGCGGAAGAGCTGCGGATGATCACAGATCTGCTTCAGCTTGGTCAGCGAGGAGAGGACCAGACCGCGGCGGGCCATCCCGGAACGTTCACCGATTACGCCCAGCATCTCATCCACTACACCTTGATACAGCGCCGCCTGTGTTTCCGTTAGCGGACAATACGTTTTCAGCTCCAGCTTCTCGGGCAGATCCTTCGAGATATCGGGATCACTCTTGAGCCTGCGCAGCAGAAACGGCGAAACCAGCCGGTGCAGCTCCTGCAGCCGCTCCCCGCCTTCCCCGGACACATAACGCTGACGGAAGGAATGATAGGAGCCCAGATACCCCGGATTCAAAAAGTGAAAAATCGACCACAGCTCACCCAGCCGGTTCTCCACCGGGGTCCCCGTCATGGCGATCCGGTATGGAGCAGACAGCTTCATCACACTCTGCGCCTGTTTGGTCCGGTGATTCTTGATATATTGCGCTTCATCCAGCACAACCGTAGACCAGCGCACCGCAGCCAGATCTTCACTGTCCCGGCCGGCCAGATGATAGGTAGTCAGTACAATCTCATGATTGCCGGCAAGCTCGGCAAATCCGGCCCCGCGTATCCGTCTTCCCCCGTGATGGATATGCACACTAAGTGAAGGGGCAAAACGCTGCAGCTCCCGCTGCCAGTTACCCAGCAGCGAGGTAGGGCAAAGAATCAGCGCCGGCTTCTTTCTGAATTCAGGCGGTGCAGTTAATGCACGGTCCATGAGGCAGGCGATGACCTGGATCGTCTTGCCCAGACCCATGTCATCAGCCAGACACACCCCGAAGCCCAGGCCGCTGAGTGCAGCCAGCCATTGGTAGCCTCTTTCCTGATAAGGCCGCAATGTTCCCTGCAAGCCTTGAGGCGCTGTCCGCACCGGAAGGTTTCGCAGAACATCTCCGTGCATGAGCGATGACAGGAGGCCGGAGGTCTCCATACCCGTAACAGACATGCCCTTCCAGAGCCGTTCTTCCCCATCTTCAGCTTCCAGGCGCATCCAGTCGGCAGCCGACATTTCCCCGCCCTCATGGCGTTTCATATACCGCAGCACCTGGCGGATTTCCTTGGGATCCACTTCAATCCACTCGCCCCTGAAGCGGACAAACGGCACTCCCGCCTCCACCAGGGCATTCAATTCCTCTTCACTGATTGTATTATCGCCAAGCGACGCTTCGATACGGAAGGAGATCAGCTCTTCCATCCCGAGCGAGGACTGCTCAGGGCCGTCCAGCCCGCCCTGCGGCGGCTGCATCTTCATCCGCATGCCGATCCGGCGCCGCCCTTCCCGGCTCCAGCGCGACGGCATCTGCACGGTGATGCCCCATTCACGCAGCTGCTGTACACTCTCTTTCAAAAAGAAATAGAGGCGCTCCGGCTCCAGCTCAGCTCCTGTCGGTGCAGGAACGTTCAGTGCCCCCTGAATATCAGGCGATATCCTAGCCGCACGGCCCAGCGCGCTCAGCAGCTGCTGCTGGATATTGCGGTACCGCTTGCCCCAGAGTGTAAATTCTCTCTCCGGGCTGCTCCAGATCGCTGCCGCCGGAAGCCAGAATTCGCCTTCCTCACGGCTCTCTGCCCAGAAGGTCAGCTGCCACAGCTCATTTTCGTCAGCCGGCGGCTCCAGACGCAGCCCCAGACTAAGCTGTCCTGTCTGCTCTTCCTCTGCCTGGGCACGCGGCATGCCGCCGGCAGCCGCCCCGTTCACCTCAGCCAGCAGCTCGGATACTTCGGCCGGTGTCCCCTGAACCGGAATCTCCCGGCTGCCCGTAAGCAGGCTGTTCCACCATAACTCCGTCAGCGGGGAATATCCGCGCCGGTAGTTTGCTTTATAAGGGCCAAGCTCACTTTCTGAGCCGGCAATGATTTTTTTGATCTCTGCAGTCATCACTGCCTGCAGGAAGGAATACAGCACATACCCGCCTGCATCTTCACGCGAAGTCAGATCACCCTCCTCGGCAACATGGGCTCCGAGTGCCAGCACCGGCATGGACGCCGCCAGCTGCAGGAAGAACTCCCTGTCTGCATCCTGACGGAATGCAGGGAACCAGCAGGCGGAAGCCGCCTGCTCCCCGCCGCGGCGCCGGGCGCCGATCGGCCGCGGCGGCATTGCGCCCGGCACAATTCCTCCGGTAGCCATCAGCTCCAGTGCAAACCGTGCAGCAGCCGCCCAGTAGCGCATTTCGCCTCCGGCTTCCACACCCTGGGCCCGGCATAGCTCATCGTCCCAGGCAAGCAGCAGGTCGAAGGCTTCCTTCGGCCCCAGCGCCAGTCCTTCGAGCGTGCGTCCCGGCATTCCGCGCCGTGCTGTTTTCCCCTCGGCTGCAGCTGCAACCGGATATTTCACTTCTGCCAGCCGTAGCGCAGCACCCGCAAAAGGACGCCCCCCGCCCCGGAATACCATCTTTTTGACCACGCGTGTCCACGCATCAACCTTGGGTTCCGAGGTTTCACCGGAGAAGCAAAATAATACGTCCCCTAGCCATATTGCATACAGATGCTTAATCATTGGTGATCTCCTGTCTTTAAGCAAACAGAAAGAGCCAGCCCGTCCCCTCCGGTGGACTGAATCCTTCTCCGCGAGATATAGATTTTGAACCGAAACATTTTCTTCATCCCTTCATCTTATACGAAAAAGCCGTGATTTAAAAATGTTTCTGCACATTTTCTGCAATTTTATATAGAAATTGAAATGTAGCGGGTCCAAACGGGCCTCCGTAAAGGGTAATTTGGATCAATTGGGATAAAATACAAACTTTATATCGGAGATAGCTGTGTCCATAGAGAAGGTCTGAACCAACCTCTGTGCTTCTGCAGGTTTTTTAGTTTGATGCCTTTATGAGTAATTTAAACCTGCAGCCCTCTCATCCCCCGCTCCCGCTGCCAACCAGAGGTAACACATCTTACCAGCAATCCTACAACCTTCGTTACCCATATTTCCCCTCCAACCAGCTCCTCTACTAAACTCGTCCTTTTACATACAATCCCCCGAACACAATAAAAGGGCTGCCTCCAAAAAAGGCAGCCCTCGCCCTACTCCAACACATCCAATCCGCTACTCGCCTGCTCTGATCCGCAGCTCTCCGCCGCCCTGCTCATCCGGAACCTGAACGATAATTGCGCCGCTTTTTCCGTTGCGGGCCCAGCCCTGGCGCCCTTCCTTCAGCTCATCCAGACTGATCTCAGACAGCCCGTCCACATCATCTGCAGCGAAGAACGGGTAGCACAGCGCGAAGCGCAGCATCTCCCGCGGCGGCTTGTAGGCATCACTCGTGTAAGACCAGGTCAGCAGTAGCCCGTCTCCCATCCCTTTTGCCTCCACAGTGATCTGTGAATATGCCCCTTTGCGGTAAGCAAAGCTGTGCCCGTCATCCTCATACAGTGAGAACGAGGCCGTGAAATCCTCCTCCGCCTTAGCCCCGTATAAGTGGAAAATAACCGTCTCCGCAGTTTCTTCCTGCGCATACTGCTTCAGCGGGCCCTCCGCTGTAAAACTTCCCGCCTTCACATACATCGGCATGATGTGCAGCGGCGCAGCTGCAAGAATATGCTTGCCGCCCTCATGCACCTCGCCGTCCCAATAATCCAGCCAGCAGCCTTCCGGCAGATACACCGAGCGGTGATCGGTATCCGGACGGTAGACCGGGGCGATCAGCACGTTATCTCCCAGCAGGAACTGGTCGCATAGATTGGTCACATGCGGATCACGCGGATATTCCAGAATCAGCGGCCGGATCACCGGCAGTCCGGACATTTCAGCTTCATGGAAAAGATTATAAATATGCGGCATCCAGCGATACCGCAGCCCGATGAATTCACGCAAAATCCCCTCGACTTCTGCACCGAACGACCAAGGCTCCTGGCGCAGTGTACCAATCGAGGAATGGTTACGGCAGTACGGGAAGAACACCCCCATCTGCGTCCACCGTACCAGTAATTGTGCCGATGTATGGTGGGCAAAGCCGCCGATATCCGGACCGGCAAAAGCCAGTCCCGACAGTCCCATATTAAGCACCATCGGAATCGCCATCGCCATATGCTCCCAGAAGCTGCGGTTATCCCCGGTCCACACTGCAGCGTACCGCTGGATGCCGGCATAACCGGCTCTGGTCAGCACAAAAGGCCGCTCCCCCGCCATATGCTCCGCCAGACCCTCATAGGTCGCTTTTGACATCATCATGCCGTACAGATTGTGGTATTCCTCATGGGTAACCGGACGCCCGTCATTGAAGTGCATCACATCGAGATCCATCGTTTTCGATTCGTTGAACACCGCCGGCTCATTCATATCATTCCAGATGCCCTGGATGCCCAGATCTGTGTAATATTTGTGCAGATCCCCCCACCACTCGGCAGTCCGGCTGTCACTGAAATCAGGGAACGCACTAATGCCCGGCCACACTTCACCGAAGAAAATATCCCCCTCCAGCCTGCGGCAGAAATGCTTGTTCAGGACACCTTCCTTGTACACCTCGTATTTCGGGTCTTTTTTGACACCGGGATCTACAATGGGCACGATGCGCACCCCAAGCTCACCCAGCTCAGCAATCATTTTAGCCGGATCAGGGAAATTAACCGGATCGAAGGTGAACACCCGGTACTCGTCCATATAATGAATGTCCAGATAGATAACATCACACGGGATATTCTTCTCACGGAAGGTCCGGGCCAGCTGCAGCACCTCCTGCTGATTCATGTAGCTGTAGCGCGACTGGTGATAGCCGATGGCCCACTTTGGCGGAAGAGCGATCCGTCCGGTGAGAGCGGTGTATCTTTTGACAACATCCTTTATCTCCGGACCGTTAATAAAATAAATATCGTAATCTCCCGTCGAGCAGCCGACTGTAAAAGCTACCCCGTGCGAACGCATGTCAAAATCACTGCGGCCCGTATTATCGAGGAACAAGCCATAGGTAAGCTCACCGTGCATGTGGATCAGCAGCGGAATGGATTCATACAGGGCTTCGATTTCCGGCAGGTGGGGAGCAAACACATCCGTGTTCCAGTTGGTATAACGTTCCCCGCGCTTATCCAGGAAGCTCGACTTCTCACCCAGCCCGTAAAAATGCGAATCCGGCTGCATATCATACTCCGCATGGCTGGCCCCGCGCGGGTTCCAGCTTGTCAGATTCTGCTGCATAATTACTTTTCCCGACAGATTCTCCACACGGATCATAAAGGATGTCTTTTCTATAATCAGCTTGATGCTGCTTGTCGTAAAAATTAGCTGGTCTTCATTCTCCTCCACCGGAAAAAGATGCGGGATACAGCTTTCTGCCAGTACAGCCGGCGTTGTCGTCAGATCCGGCACCTCACCGTGAAACAGCTTCATCCGGAAAGTCTCATCATTTAAAAAGAAAAAGGCGATGCCTGCACACTCACCGCGGACAATGTAAATACTCTCCGAACGCTCCCAGGATTCCACACTCCCCGGGGTATTCCAGGTTTCCGTCATGACCAGCGGGCCCATTTTTTCCGGGCGGATTGCTTCACTGCTCTCCATTTTCGCTTGCCCCCTCCTTACGTGCACCTTCTTGTAATAAATACATATTACCCTCACTTTACGGCAGGCTATCCGTTAATTTTATGACCTGCAGGTCATTTTTTTGCTAAAGTTAGTCTGAATTGCAGATAAAGCGGGTATATTCTATTTAGGTCAAGACCTCACATAAGAAAAATACGAAGCTGGGAGTGAATTCATTATGACACGTAACAATCCGTTTAAGTGGTGGAATCTGCTGTTCTTCCTCGGGGTTATCCTGGTTAACACCCTGTCTGTAGCACTGCCGCTTGGCGGCAACAGCACCGGTGAAATTTCCGACAAATATCATACTTACCTTACTCCGGCCGGCTACGCTTTTTCCATCTGGTCACTCATTTATCTGCTGCTGGCCGGGTTTGTTATCTACCAGTTCCGCTCCGGCACCGGCTCCAGGGATTCGGTACAGTCCATCGGCATCTGGTTCATCCTCAGCTGTATTTTTAATATGAGCTGGCTGATTCTGTGGCATTATTTATACATCGAGCTGTCACTCGCCGCAATGGTGCTGCTGCTGGTGTCCCTGATTGTCGTTTACCGCAAAACCAGACTGATCGACCGTCCGACCACGGGCGAAAACTGGCTGATCCGCCTGCCGTTCAGTATCTATCTCGGCTGGATTTCCGTCGCCACTATTGTCAATGTATCTGTCGTGCTGAAAAAGAATGACTGGGGCGGGTTCGGCCTGGACGGTACGGTATGGGCGGTGATTATGCTGATTGTCGGCACTCTGCTTGCCGTACTGGTCAGCTACCCGTACCGTGACAGCATCTTCCCGCTGGTGTTTGTATGGGCCTTTATCGCTATCGCCCTGGAGCAGCGGGATACAGAGAATGTCTTCCTCACCGGTTCCATTGCCGCCGGCCTCCTCCTGCTGTACAGCCTGTGGCTGACGCTTACGCCGCGGCGCAGAACAGCCTAACCTGCGAAAGCCTGCCGGCACAAAAAACCCGCAGTCCCGGTTTAACCGGTTCAGCGGGTTTGTCTTGATTCTTATTTCTTGCGCGCTACTGCTTCGATCTCAACCAGACCGTCTTTAGGCAGGCGGGCAACCTCTACTGCACTGCGGGCCGGATAAGGCTCAGTGAAGAAAGTGCTGTACACTTCGTTAACAGCAGCAAAGTCGTTCATGTCCTTCAGATATACTGTGGTTTTTACAACCTGATCCATCGATGCGCCGGCTTCCTCCAGAATCGCCTTTACATTGCTGAGTGACTGGCGGGCCTGTTCCTGAACGCTTCCTGCCAGTTCTCCGGTTTCCGGGTTTAAGCCAAGCTGTCCGGAAGTGTATACCCAATTGCCGGCTGCGATAGCCTGGCTGTACGGTCCGATTGCGCCTGGTGCCGCTGTTGTCGCGATTTGTTTCTTACTCATTATCTGTTCCTCCTGTCATTATGTACAAATGATTATGTCCCATTGTAAGTCCTCGGCTCTGTGTATTGCAAACTTTCCTGATTGTCAGCGTCCGCCGATGACATGAATAACTTCATTAGTGTAAATATGTGTCCCGCCTGTATCTGCAAGCGCGATATTCACCATAGCCTTGGCCACCTTGGCACCCGGAATAGCCCGGTAGCGGGCCAGCTTGCCGACCATTGCAAAATCAAACGCCTTCATGATCACAGCCCCGGCACGTTCACCCAGCCTGAACTGCGCACGTTCACCCAGCAGCAGGGAAGGCCGGAAAATATGCAGGCCATGGAAGCCGGCGGCAGCCAGACCGTCTTCAGCCCGACCTTTTGTCCGGATGTAGAAATTGCCGGATTTCGCGCTTGCCCCCATGGAGGAGACAACCAGGAACTGCTTCACTCCGCTTGCTTTGGCCAGCGCGGCTGCCTCCAGCGGATAATGCAGGTCTACCCGTTCGAACTGCTCCTGCGAGCCGGCTTGTTTAATTGTCGTACCCAGGCAGCAGAAAACAGCGTACGCTCCGGCGAATTGCTCCTTGTATTGCCCGAGCTGCTCCCAGTCCACTATAACCTGCTTCAGCCGGGAATCGGTCAGCGCAAGCCTGCGGCGGACAAGCACACGCACCTCAGCCCAATCCCCTGCAAGCAATTCGCGTGTAACCGCCTCACCGACCAGACCCGTGGCTCCCAAAACTACTGCTATCCTCGTCATTCCGACCTCTCCCCCCTGTTATTTACAGCATGATGCTGCTGTTATTCATCCCGAAGTACCCGGCGCCCCAGCAGCAGGGCCAGCGTGATCATCAGCACTCCTACAACAATCTGCATACCGTAAATTTGCGTCCAGTTAGGCCAGTCCACAATCCACTCATATATTTTACCCCCGAGCAGCGGACCGAAAAAGGCCGCGAGTCCGGTTAGCGCCGCATACATCGCCATGTACATCGGCCGCTCCTTCTTCGGGGTATCACCGATAATGAAATTAAACGCCAGCTGGTTAAAGCCCCCGACGCCCATACCAAAAATAATATGCGCTGCAAACAGCACCGGCAGCATCGGCAGCACGGACAGCATGCCCCACATCAGCGAGGACAGTGCAATGATCGGCAGTGTCCACAGCAGCAGCCGTTTATTGCTGTACCTGGCATTCAGATTACCCCAGACATAGAAGCTTGCCATCATGACCACCGTTTGTGATACATTGAGCAGCGAAAGCGTCTGATAGTTAATATGAAGCAGCTGCAGCATAACGTATGAATATAACGGGACAGTCAGGTTTTGCAGCAGCAGCCAGGCGGCGAGAAACAGCGTTGACTTCATAAACAGCTTATCGTGAAGCGGTTTCCTGAACATCGGCAGGAAAAACTTCTCCTCTGATTTTTCAAACGGGACATCGGGATAAAAGCAGAAGACCGCAATGTTGGCGATCGCGCAAACCCATACAACAATATACACAATGAGAAAGCCATGCCCGCCGGGATAACGGTCCAGCACAACGCCTCCGCCATACATCACCAGGCTGCCCAGCGCATTCAAAAGCGTATTGCGGATTCCGAAATAACGTCCCCTCACCCGTGCAGGAACAAGGTCGCTGATCATGGAGTTCCACAGCATTCCGCCTGCTGTACTGGATATAAATGCGGTTGTATACAATATTACAAAAGCTGTAACCCAATGTTTCTCGGGAAAAATAAACGGGACCAGTCCTGTAGCTCCCCAGAGCAGACGGTGCATTCCGGTAAAAAGGACCATCGCCCACTTGCGGCTGGGCAGCTTCTGAATCAGAAACGCCACACCTATCTGGGCAACATTGACCAGTGTGGTAAGCGCTAGCACAAATCCGATCTGGCTTGAGCTGGCTCCCAAATAGAGCAGAAATCCCGTCAGAAACTGCCCTTGCAGCAGCACTTGAAAGATCGTTGAGGGGATTCCTTCAATTGTAGCAATTTTCAGATTGTTGCGGTGGACGGAAGCCTTACGGATACGCTTGGTACGAGTTCCGGGCAGCCTGTTTCTCATGATGTTCATGGGGGTGGTAACACTCCTTCGATGCGGCATTGGCTCCATTCTACTCGGCAATAGTTCCAAGTCAATACAGCAAAGTCACAAAGAAAGTTGGAAGTGCAGAAACCGCTTAAACTGCAGCTACAGAGGCAGATACAGTGAGAAGCGGCTCCCCTTTTGTTCTTCACTATGAAGGGTGATAAATCCGCCCAGAAGTCTTGCCAGATCGTTACTGATGGACAGGCCCAGTCCGGTTCCCCCATATCTGCGGCCGATTGTCACATCCGCCTGCTGGAAGGCTTCGAAGATAATATCATGCTTCTCAGCGGCAATTCCGATGCCGGTATCCTGCACGTCAAATACGATCCAGCGACGTAACAGGGCCCCGTCCTTCTGCTCTACCGTGCGGATATTAAGGGATATGCTCCCTTCCGCAGTAAACTTAACTGCATTAGCCAGCAGGTTGCGGAGAATCTGCTGCACCCGCTGCGGATCGGAATGTATGATTTCCGGAACCGCTGCTTCACTCACAACCTTAAACTCCAGCCCCTTCAGTTTGGCGGCTACACTGAACTGCAGGACCAGCAGCTCCGAAATTTCACTGACACTCAGGTCCTCCTTGCTGATATCCAGCTTCCCGGCCTCTACCTTGGACAAATCGAGAATATCATTAATAAGCATAAGCAGATCCTCACCGGAGCGGTGGATAATGCCGGCATATTCCCCGGTTTCCTCCGGACTTAGAGAGTCACTGTTTTCTTCTATTAATTGCGACAGGTTGATGATGCTGTTCAGCGGTGTACGCAGCTCATGCGACATCGTAGCCAGAAACTCTGATTTGTACTGCGAAGCCAGCATCAGCTGCTTGGCCCGCTCCTCCAGGGCAATCTTATTCTTGTGCAGCTCCTCGGTCTGGGCGGACAGCAGCTCGTTGGCCCGGATAATCTGGCCATTGCGCAGCAGCTCCAGCTGGAAGTCACGGATAATCAGCGCAAACAGCAGACTGAGGACCAGGCCGCCTGCCAGCGTGACCGGCATAATATCCGACAGATAGATCCGGTCCGGAATGACGCCGAAAATAAGGATATTGACCGTATTGACCAGGTTGACTATAAGGATTACCGTCAGTCTTTTGAAGCGGAGTGTTGTATTAGAACGGCTGACCCACAGGCTGAGAGCAGCACAGACAAATCCCAGAATAGACAGATTAATAACGCCGGCCATCGCTGCTTCGTTTACCCCGAAGGTCAGCCGCGTAATTCCGGTTCCCACACCAATCAATATAAGAATAAACGGCTGCGGATAGGCGAGGGTGGAAATGATCAGCGGCACAATTCGCAAATCAAAGATGACATTCTCGTCCAGCCTGTATCCGAAAAACGAGCTGATCCAGCCGGCAAAAATCGCCACAAGAACCCAGCATATCTTTTTCACCCGTTCAGGCGCATATGTAATAGTGTGCTTATATATTAAATTGCCCAGATAAGCCAATGTTATCAGCAGCGCTGTATTGACAAAAAAGATTTTAAGATATTCCATTGCCTCACTCCCACAGCTCGAATAAACAGCTTCTCGTCCATACTATCATATTAGCTCCTTGAATTCATAAAAATACAGTTCTAACGCGCTGTACGTATGTATACTAATATTAAGTGCGCATAACAAGAAGAAGAGTGCAAATCATATACGATTTGCACTCTTCTTCTGAGGCGAAAATAAAGGCCACACCGGATTCCAGCGCCGTTTCGGCACTTGTTGTCCGCTTATTTTTCCAATAACAGGTTCCGGCACCTTGTCCGGCTCACATTCAGCCTGTGTCCATGGCTCTGCATCAGGAAACTTATAATACCGGGGATTATAGGTACAGAACATATCACCCTGCTGGGTAAGCACACGATCTGCCTGCACTTCAATAATCCTGCCGGTGACGACGGTCGACTTGTACATGGGACACCGCCTCTTCATGCGAATGTGACTAGCTAATTAACCGAACAGCAACCGTTAGTTGCGTACAGACTGCTCCCAGTTCCGGTATTCCTCTTCAGCCTGATCTTTCGTGTGGCCGTAGCGTTCCTGCAATTTGCCGATCAATTTATCTTTTTCTCCGTCAATTACATTAAGATCATCGTCAGTGAGCTGGCCCCACTGTTTCTTGGCCTCACCTTTAATTTGCATCCATTTCCCTTTAAATACGTTGCTGTCCATACATGTTCATCTCCTTAGTTTCCCTGTAGTTGTAAGGTATGTTCAGAGTTTAACGTGCTATTCTTTAATTACCCGGCGGCGCCGGCTATGAAACTGGAACGGCTGGCTGGGAGCGTCGGATTTTGTCACATAATAGTCTTTTATAAGAGGTATTCAAATCTTTTAAAATTTGATATAATCCAGGCATAGATAAATTACGTATAGATAAATTAATTTAGGTTTAAGTGATTATTTTCACATGTATGAGCGTTCTAATATGCTAAAATGCCTTCGGAGCAGAAAGAAGATGTTTAAAATTTTCCCTTTTGTTTACTGATAAGTGTCATAGTACTGCAACAAAATGAAGCCAATGCCGATAATAAGAGTGACATTTGTCATTTATAACGTGATAAATGTCACTTCCAAGTCTATTAAAATGTTTTACATTTTAATATATATATTTTAAACTAATTTGGAGGTCATCACAAATGAAAAAAGCTTCTGTAATTTTGTCGAGCGCCCTGGTTCTTGGCACCCTGCTGGCAGGCTGCGGAAACAACAACAATGCCGCTAACACTGCTGCTACCAACGCACCTGCAGAAACAACTGCACCAGCTGCAACTGAAACAGCAACCAATGCTCCGGCCGAAGCTGGTCAATACCAGGACGGCACTTATTTCGGTACTATTGATGCTGATGCTGAAACAGGCTGGCAGACTTATGCACTCTTGACTGTAGAAGGCGGTAAGATCACCAAGGCTGACTGGAACGCTTTTAACATTAAAAATGCAGGCGATCTGAAAAAGAAAGTTTCCGAAGACGGTAACTACGGCCTCGTTGCTAAAGGCGGCGCTCAAGCTGAATGGCACGAACAGGCTGCTAAAGCTGAAGAATTCCTGATTGAAAAACAAGATCCGGCTGCTATCACTGTCGATGCAGAAGGACATACCGATGCTATCTCCGGCGTATCCGTACACGTAAATGACTTTGTTGCTGCTGCCCAGGCTGCTATTGCTGCCGGCCCTGCTGAAGCTGGTCCTTACAAAGACGGCGGCTACACAGCTGAGGGCGAAATGGATGCTGATTCCGGCTGGAAATCCACTGTTGCCCTTACTGTAGCTAACGGTAATGTTGTAGCTGTTAACTTCAGCGGTGTAAATGCTGCTGGCGACGACAAGAAACAATACTCCGTTGACGGCAAATATGGCATGAAAGCCGGCGGCGCTTCTGCTGAATGGCACGAAGAAATCGCACTGGCTGAAAAGTACTTCCTTGAAAATAAAGGTACAGCACCTGCCCTGGACGCTGAAGGCAAAACTGACGCTATTTCCGGTGTATCCATCCACGTAGGCGAATACTTTACACTTGCAGAAAAAGCACTCGAAGGCGCGAAATAATACATTCGCTCTCCTCTTGCAGCTAATCAGACGAATGAGGTGAATTTCTCTTGAAGAAAATAGTCATTTTGGGCGGCGGCTACGGCGGCGTACTCACGGCTAAGAAACTGGCAAAGAAATTTAAGAACGACAAAGATGTAGAAATTAAACTGATCGACCGGAATCCCTATCACACTCTTTTGACTGAGCTGCATGAGGTTTCAGCGAACCGCGCGCCTGAGGATTCAATTAAGATCGATTTGAAGAAAATCTTTGCAGGTCTTAAAGTTGATGTAGTTCTTGACGAAGTAAGCAATATTGATTTCAAGAACAAGAAGCTTAAATCAGATAAAGCAACTTATGCTTATGATTACCTGGTAATCGGCACAGGAAGCAAACCGACCTTCTTCGGAATTCCTGGTGCTGAAGAGAACACCTTCTCCTTCTGGTCCTATGACGACGCTGTAGCGCTGAAACGTCAAATCCGCGATATGTACACCAAAGCGGCTAAAGAAAAAAATCCGGCTGTACGCCGTGCAATGCTGACCTTCGTTATTATCGGTGCCGGCTTCACCGGTGTCGAGCTGGTCGGTGAAATGGCTGAGCAGCGCGATGAATTGTGCAGAGAGTTCTATATCGATCCTTCCGATGTGCGCCTGATTGTTGCCGATATGGCTCCTAAGGTTCTGCCGATTCTTCCGGATAAGCTGATTCAAAAGGCTGAAGCCCGTCTGCGCAAGCTGAACGTGGAAATCGTAACCAGCGCTAAAATCACCGAAGTGGGCAAAGGCAGTGTTGCTCTCGGCGAGAAAAACGTTGTTGAAGCTCAGACCATTGTCTGGACTGCCGGTGTTGAAGGTTCCGAAATCGTAGGCAATCTCGAAGTTAAACAGGAAGGCCGCAAACGTATCGTTACCAATGAGCACCTCGAAAGCGTTGATCACAAGAATGTATATGTTGTCGGGGATAACATCTTCTTCATTCCTGAAGGCGAAACCCGTCCTGTACCGCAAATGGTTGAAAATGCTGAACAGGCAGCTCCGCTGGTTGCCGGAAATATCGAAGCTGATATTAAAGGTACCGCCAAAAAGGCTTACAAACCGGGATTCCACGGTACGATGGTTTCCATCGGCAGCCGCTACGGCGTAGCGAACGTAGGTCTTCCAGGCAAGCTGTTTATGCTTACCGGCTTTATGGCTATGCTGTCCAAACATTTTATCAACATGTTCTACCTCTCTCAAGTGGTAGGTTTTAACAAAGTATGGACTTACATGATGCACGAGTTCTTCCATGTGGAGAACCGCAAGAGCTTTGTGGGCGGTCACTTCTCCAAGCGCTCGCCTAACTTCTGGCTCGTTCCGCTGCGTATTCTGCTCGGTGGCATGTGGCTGTATGAAGGTATCGATAAGCTTAAGAAGATTTGGGAAGATCCGGATAAGATTTTCCTGATTCCTGCCGCTCCATTCGCTACAGATGCTGCTTCTTCGGCCAGTGTGGCTGTTGATGCCGTTAAGACAACTGTAGATGCCCAATCCGCAGCTTCAGCAGTATCCACTGCCAAAGAAGCGGTAGAAGCTCTCTGGGTTCCAGGATTCGTACATGACATGACTAACTGGTTCATGGATCTGATGTTCTACAATAATGACGGTACTTATACTTTCCTTGCTAAATGGTTCCAAATCGGTATGGTCTGCGCCGAAATCGTCTTCGGTGTAATGCTTATTGTCGGTCTGTTCACAGCTATCGCTTCGATCGGAACGATCGCCATGGCGGTTATGATCTGGTCTAGTCAAATGGCATCGACGGAAATGCTCTGGTATGTTGCAGCAGCAATTGCGACTATCGGCGGATCCGGCAGCATCTTCGGTCTGGACTACTACGTTCTGCCTTGGCTCAAGAAGCAGTGGAAGAGACTTCCGCTCGTACGACGCTGGTATCTGTACACGGACTGATCTGAATTCACACCTTTTTAACAATGCACAGCGCATATGTGCTACAGTTGAATAAGATTCTTTCAAGAGTAATGTGTCCCTGGGACACATTACTCTCCTTGTTTAATAAGCTTTTAAAGATTGGTTTTGTAGGGATAATCAGGGCGGTGGATGCTTCCGTCAAAACCGACATGAAGGAGAGATACTTAATGAACAGACAACTCATTGAAGATACTTTCCGGCAATTACAGGCTGAAATGTCTAAAATCGCCGGTATTCAATTGGACCTCTCTCCGGCGGAATGTGAGCGGATGCTCGCGGTACTGGAACGCCATGATCTGGAATATGACCGTAAACTCCATTTGCTTGGTATTTATAGCATTCTTACTATGGCAGCACAGCGTCATATGGAATGCGTCCCACATCACCCCGACCTTACCCGCAACATTTTGGACGGAGATTATTTATACAGCTTCTACCTGCAGTTCGCAGTGAAATGCCGTGAGCTGGATCTGGTCGCCTATCTGGCTCCATCCATTAAGAAAATGCAGATCAGACGTTCAAATGAAGACTTCGCAGAGTATAATCCGGCGGCTGGAATTGATGAATTCCTTCTCCAGGAGAGCAAACAGCGAAGCCGCACAAGCAAAGCCATTTGACAGGTGGGAATCCGATAGATGAAGCTGCATGAAGCCTTAAACATAGACCTGAATGAAATCAACCGCGAAATCGAAAATCTAGTGGCCCGTGATAAGGATGTTCCCAAAAAATCGCAGCTTGCCCAGAGCATTCTGGAGCTGGTCGGCTCCGGCGGCAAACGCCTGCGCCCGCTGATGGTCATTGTCGGCGGCCGGTTCGGCCGTAAGCCTGCCGGACGCAGAACGCTGCAGCTCTCTGCTGCTGCTGAATTTATTCACGCTGCCTCTTTAATTCATGATGATATTATCGACGATGCCGAGCTGCGGCGCGGCGGGGCCGCCCTGCATGTAAAGACCGGCGTACTCTCTGCTGTTCACATCGGCAACTATATGTCGGCCAGAGTCATCGAGCTGTTAAGTAAATATACCGGAGACAAAAACCGCTACGTTCATGACCTTTCATCCGTAGCTACTGCCCAGCTCTGCCTTGGTGAATACCAGCAGCTGGAGCATGCCTTCGATTATGACCTGACGCTTGAGCAATACCTGGAGAAATCACTTAACAAAACAGCGATGCTGATGGCTACCTGCCTGCGGGTTGGTGCACTCTCCACAGAGAGCCCCGAAGAGGTCTCACAGCTCCTGTACCGCTTTGGTGAAGCGCTGGGCATGTCCTTTCAGATCCAGGATGATCTGCTTGATTTCACCCAGTCTGCCGAGAAGCTGGGCAAGCCTGCCGGCAGTGACCTGCGGCATGGCCAGGTAACACTACCTGTCCTATTTGCCCTTCAGGACCCTGCGCTCGCTCCCGCGATCCGCAAGATCGGCCCTGATTCCTCTGAAGCAGAGGTTACTTATGTACTTAATCTCATCACCGGGAGCGATGCCCTTACCCGGACTGCGGAGGTCAGCCAGAGCTATCTGGACCAGGCCGCAGCGATCGTGCAGGAGCTCTCCGGATATCCGGCTCATGCCGATCTGCAGACCCTGCTGCAGTATTTTGCCGGCCGCGATTACTGAGATATTCATGTATGTATAAACACATTATGCTATGCCTTAAACGTGTAAATTTTTAACTAATATCCAAAGAGCCTTCGGGCTCTTTTTTTTGTATTTTAGTGCTTTCGGGGATGCGGAGAGATGCGACGATCAACTAAGTGTAAATTCGCCATCTAATTCTCCAAAAACTTCTGAAAATAAGATAATAGATGGTAAAAGCACACTTAATATGATCTCTTTTGCGTCAAAAGGGAATTGCCAGCTAAACTAAGTGTTGATTCTCCACCTATTAGCTACAATTTTCGAAAAACGGGGGATTTAGTTAGCAAAAATCCACTTAGATACTCGGGACCTGCATCTCAGAGGAATTTGAGCTCAACTTACCTCTTTCTACTAAACCAGCAAATGCAGCGCAGCGCCCGTGAGCGTTGTTTAGCAGGAGGGTGTTGGTTTGATCTTTTGGAGGGGTTGGGGTTGGGGTTGGGGTTGGGGGTTCGGGGTTCGGGGTTCGGGGTTCGGGGTTCGGGGTTCGGGGTTCGGGGTTCGGGGTTCGGGGTTCGGGGTTCGGGGTTCGGGGTTCGGGGTTCGGGGTTCGGGGTTCGGGGTTCGGGGTTCGGGGTTCGGGGTTCGGGGTTCGGGGTTCGGGGTTCGGGGTTCGGGGTTCGGGGTTCGGGGTTCGGGGTACAGCAAAAAGGGCGCGTAGCCAGCCTTTTACGCGCCCTTGCTGCCCCCCAAAACTGGGCTGGCCTGTTGTCTTTTTGTTGTTAGCCAAGTGAGGTGAGAGCGAGCGGAGAGGAATTTTGGAACTGGAGGAGCGGAGCGTCCGCCTGAAAGCTTTCCAAAGGAAAGCTAGCATCGGAAGCATAAGCTATGTTTGGATTTCTACCGCGGACAGCGGTTTAAATAAGGAAATCCAAACATAACAGCGGCCGGAAGTCCAAACATTCCTCGCAGCAGAGCCTTCCCACCGAGCGTGAAGGCGAGCACACCAGCCAGCTTCCCCTACCGAGCGCGCCCCTAGCTAACATAAAAATAATCAATCAGCGTGCACAGTACAATCACCATACTAATCACCTGATTCAAATTATAAGAAGCCACCTTCATCAGCTTCCGGTTCGACGGTTTGATGATCTGATGCTCCGTCATCAGAAGCAGGGTCGCGATGCCGATACCGACCAGATACATCCAGCCCAGGTCGCGCCAGAGGTACAAGAAGAGCAGCAGCATGACCATGATGAAATGCAGGCCCTTGGAGATGAGCAGCGCGTTTTTCAACCCGAAGAAGCTGGGGATCGACCATAAGCCGTGCCGCCGGTCAAACTCGATATCCTGGGTGCCGTAAATGATGTCAAACCCTGCAATCCACAGCATAACGACCGTGCCGATCACGAACGGCGTAAAGGCAATATTCCCGGTCACAGCGAACCATGCGCCAATCGGCGCGGAGGCGATGACAAAGCCCAGATACAGATGGCTAAGGAACGTGAAGCGCTTAGTATACGAGTAACTGGAAATTAGGACAATCGCTACAGGCGATAGAATCAGACAGAGCATATTCAGCATGCCGGAGGCAACGATAAACACGGCATAGTTGATAATAATAAACAGAATAACTTCCTTCTCCGCCAGCAGCTGCTGCGGCAGATGCCGGTGCGCCGTCCGCGGATTCTGCTTGTCGAAGGTGCGGTCCACCAGCCGGTTAAAGGCGTTGGCGCCATTGCGCGCCCCGATCAGGGCAATCAGACCCCACAGCATCATATGCCCGGAAGGCCACCCTCCGGCGGCCCATACCATCGAGATGACAGCAAACGGCAGAGAGAAAAGCGTATGTGAGAACATAACCAGCTCACTGAACATCTTCAGCTTCAGCGCCGCCGTTTTAAAAGCATTCATAATAACCATTGCATTCGTCCTTTACCTTTGATTCCTGTGTCTGCCGCTTAAGCCTGCACAGCGGCAGACAAGCGGCTGGAGGCCTGCAGCAGCACCTCACCCAGCACTTCAAGCAGCCCGTCTATATTCTCTGCTGTAACAACCAGCGGCGGCTGGAAGGCCAGAACATTGCGGCCGATGCCGTTTTTGCCGATCAGATAGCCGCGGTCCTTCAACTCTTCCAGCACATCATCGGTCAGCTCTGCAGCACTGACTGCAGTATTGCCGGCCAGCTCGGCCCCAAGCATGAAGCCGGTGCCGCGCACGTCAGTGATCAGCGCAGGATAGCTTGCACGCAGCTGCTCCAGCCCGGTCTTCAGCCGTCCGCCCAGCTCTGCTGCACGCCCAGGCAGCTGCTCACTCTCGATGTAATCGAGCACGGCCAGTGCCGTAGCTGCGGAGACCGGATTGCCGCCGAAGGTGGAAGCTGACGGGCGGTTCAGCGAAGCTGCGATTTCATCTGTCGTGGCGAAGGCTGCGACCGGCACGCCGTTACCGAGCGCTTTTGCCATACTGATAATGTCTGGAACGACTCCGAAATGCTCGATTGCGAACATAGCGCCGGTTCGGCCGTAGCCGGTCTGGATTTCATCGTCGATCAGCAGCACGCCGTATTGCTCCAGCAGCGCCTTGACCTCACGGAAGTACGAAGGAGCCGGCATAATCATGCCGCCGTTGCCCTGAACCGGTTCAACGATCATCGCGGCGATGGTATCACCCTTTTCTTCCAGTACCCGCTTAAGACTCTCAATCGAACGCTCAGCCGCCTCTTCCAGGGTCAGATCAGGATGATAAGGACGCTCAATAAACGTAACATCCTCGTCCAGATAGTTATCCGTCCGCCACATCTGCAGCCCGGTCACGCTCATCGTCAGATTGGTACGCCCGTGCAGACCGCTTTCGAGGGCAATAAATCCTTTGCGTCCGGTATGCATTCTGGCCAGCAGCAAAGCTCCCTCATTCGCCTCAGAGCCGCTGTTCACGAAAAAGCTGCGCCGCAGATTCCCCGGAAGCACCGCCTCCAGCCGTTCCGCAAGATCTACATTGGGTTGGGTCAAATATACGGTCGACGTATGCTGAAGCTGCTGAAGCTGGGCGATAGTCCGGTCTGTTATAGCCGGATTGCAGTGGCCGCAGGCGACTACTGAAACCCCGGCAAAGAAATCCGTATACTCCTTGCCGTTCTCATCATAAACATACTGCATGCTTCCGCGGACAATCTGCGGGGCATCCCGGTAAAAGTGTGCGGTGCAGGGATAGAAATACTGCTTGCGTTTGGCGGCTACAGCCTCTCTGCCGATAAATGATGTCTGTTCCATAAAGAAGCCTCGCTTTCACTCGATGAATTCTGTGCAGAACCGGATACCGCCCTGGTTCAGGACGGCAGATCCGTTCTTATTGCTTTACCAACTATTATATCGTCTGCAGACCTGGATATGGATAGAAGATTGCTAATCTTTCAAACCTCAGATATTGTGAAAAATGTCACTTGAAATTCTGGACTCTGGCAAAATAAAAAGCTTAACCCTATAATTTTAAATTTGAAATATTAATTAAACTGCAGCGAGCCCAACGTATATCCGGCATACACCGGCTTCAGCCCACCCAGCAGATCCTCTTGATTCCCCTTGCCGCCAATAGCAGCCTGGTAAGCTGAGATAATGGTACGCAGCTCTTCAATACTGTAGGTAGCTCCTTCAATCCGGAAGGTGGAGATTCCAAGGCCCTTCATTTCATCCAGCATCGGCAGATAACACAGCTCTTTGGCGAACAGCAGGTGGCAGCGTCCGTATTGGTCGCGGTAGACCGGATTTTCACCTTTGTCTGTTTTGAGCACAAGCACGTCATTGCTGACAAATATATTATCTTCCTCGCCGATCGGCTCCATAACCTCAGTGTTTTCGAACAGGTCATGCTCCATATACATCAGTGCCGGTGTGCCATGCACAACTACTTCAAGCGGCAGGTTACAGCGGGAGGTAAAGCCGGCAAAATGCTCCAAAGTCATCTCAGGCGAAACCGTCAGCTTTTGCAGCCCAAGTCCGGTATACAGCTCTGCAGCCAGATGGTTGTACACGTTGAGGTTCACATCCCCGATCATCGGATAGCCCATATCCTTAAAGCGGCGGATCGCCCCCAGATTCGTAACCAGCAAACCGTCTACCGGCAGCCGTTCACCACTCAAAAGCTGGCTTAACTGGTCAAAATGCAGCTCCGTCATCATCCGCGGCATCCCCAGATACAGCTTCGTCTCCCCTTTTAGCGCACCCAGTTCCTTAATATCCTGTTTGGTCAGCGGCAGATCCGGTTCAAACACATCGCCCGGCAGATACAGATGCTCTACACCCATCGCAAGCGCCAGCTTGGCCTGTTCCATATTGTTAACGCGCACGGCCAGCTCAGGTTTGGCTGCCTGTTCTTTTTTGCCTTCGGCCATCCGCTCACGGAGCTGAATTACCCGGCTCTCAGAGAGCTCCCGCTCTGCAGTAGGGGTACTGAACACTTTTCCTGTACTGTAAAATTTCCCTGTCCCCTCATAGCGGCGGTTAATATTCGATAATCCCGGCTTGCCAAAAGCATATGCGGTGGAAAAGTCACGTTTGCGGTTGTTGTACAGCGTTTTGGAATCTACGGTGCGGTCGAATCCAAGCGGATCATCGATATAGCGGTCAAGCGCTTCGCCATAGCTGTTGGCCAGCATCACCATAAATTCCTTGTCGCGCATCCGGCCTTCAATTTTGAACGAGGTAATTCCTGATTCGATCAGCTCCGGCAGATGCTCATACATGAACATATCTTTGACCGCCAGCGGATATTCAGCAGGGAAAACATAGCCGTCCTTCTTAATCCGGTAATCCCAGCGGCAAGGCTTCATGCATTTGCCCCGGTTGCTGCTCATCCCGAACACCTGGGAGCTGAAATAACAGTTGGCCCCGTGCACTGAGCACATATCACCGTGAATAAAATACTCCAGCTCCATACCGCTTCTCTGGCCCAGCAGCTTTGCTGTCTGCAGATCCATCTCACGGGAAGTAACTACCCGGGTGACCCCGAGATCACGCAGCGCGTAGATCATCTCCAGATTGTGGACATTCATCATAACGGAAGCATGAATTGGTACCGTCAGCCCCATTTCGCGGATCAGCTCCAGCACAGCCATATCCTGCACAATCAGCGCATCCGGCTGAACCTCGTCCAGGAACCGCAGATACTCTCTGGCTTCCTCCACATCTTCTTCACTGAACAGATTATTGACGGTAACATAAACTTTTTTATCAAGATTGTGGGCCATCACCAGTGCCTGGGCAATCTCCTCATGCGACAGGTTGTAGCCTTTGCGCATCATCCGCATATTCAGGACCGGTCCGCCAAAATAAACCGCATCACAAGCCGACTGCACGACCTCCTTGAAGATTTCAAACGTGCCTGCCGGTGCCAATAACTCAATTTCCCTGCCATTAAAATAACGTGCCATGCTTGTTTCCTCCTAATATTACAGTACTGCTACTGCAACTCCCATGATGATGAACATTACGACGAATAAAGTATCAGCTGCCCCCCACCTCAGACGGTGATACCTGGTACGCGGAGCATCCATGCGGAAGCCTCTGGCTTCCATGGAATAGACCAGATCCTGCGCCCGGCGGAAGGCGCTTGTGATTACAGGTACAAGCAGCGATATGAGCATCCGTCCCTTTTCCTTAAGCGGCAGTTCCTTCAGATCTGCTCCCCGGGAGGCCTGTGCCTTCAGGATAATCTGCGATTCATCAAGAATCGTCGGAATGAAACGCAGCGCAAGATCGATCATCATCGTAAGCCGGTCGGGCTTCAGCCCGAGCTTCTTGAACGGGGACAAAATACCTTCAAGCCCCTGATTAAGCTTGCCCGGAGTTGTCGTAAACGTCAGCAGCGAGGTGAAGGTAACCAGAAACAACATCCGGATTACGGAAAAAGCCCCCAGCCGCAGGCCGCCCTCATACAGCGAAAAGGAACCTAACGTCAGCCAGGCTTCACCTTCTTTTACCGATAGCATCTGTACAATAAAAATAAACAGCATCAAGAACCGTAACGGCTTAGCCGATTTAATAAAATATTTGAGCGGGATGCGCGTCGACAGCATCACCGAAACGGAGAATACGGCCAGCAGCCCCATCGCTGCCCAGGAGTGTGAGAGCAGAATAATGGCGAGATACAGCAGCATTCCGGTTATTTTGGACCGGGCATCGAGCTTATGTACCCAGGAGCCGGTCTCTATGCTGCGTCCAAGCAGCAGACGTTCATTCATGGCCATCCTCCATTCCTTCAGCCTGCAGTAAAGATATCCGCTCGGCCAGGCTCTCGGCAGTCAGGCAAGGCTGCTCGCCTTCCAGACCGAGCCGCCGTGCAACCGCCTGCCAATACCGGAGGGAGTGCGGTACACTAAGGCCGCAACGCTCCAGAATATCCGGGTCTGCAGCAAGCTCCCGGCCGCTCCCCTGAAAGACCAGCGTGCCTTCCTTAAGCAGCGCCCAATGGTCAGCGTAGGGCAGCAGCTCGTCCATCCGGTGGGTTACGATAATAATCGTCTTCCCCTGCTCACGGCAGAGCCGCTCCAGCAGTCCGATCAGTTCAGCCCGGCTCAGCGGGTCCAGCGTCGCTGTCGGTTCATCCAGAACAATAATCTCCGGGTCCATCGCCAGTACAGAAGCTATAGCTGCTTTGCGCATCTGGCCTCCGCTTAACCGGAACGGATTGCGCTCCAGCAGGTCAAGATCCAGCCCCATGTCAGTCATCGCCCGGCGGGCGCGTGTTTTGGCTTCTTCGGCACTCATCCCGAAATTGAGCGGTCCGAAGATCAGATCCTTCTCGACCGTTTCTTCAAACATCTGCTGCTCCGGGAACTGGAAGACCAGACCGACCCTGCGGCGCAGCGGCAGCAGCTTCGGCGCTTTTTCACCCGCCTGAATCGTAACATCCAGTACCTTGACCGTCCCCTTGGACGGCTTCAGAATCCCGTTGAACAGCTGCAGCAGCGTGGACTTGCCGGAGCCGGTTGCCCCGGCAATGCCAACCATGGTTCCTTGGGCAATCCCAAGATCAATATCATGCAGCGCCGTCTGCTTCCACAGGCTCCGGTCAGCGTAGGTATAGCTTACTTGCTGTAGTTGTATGGCCATAACGTATCTATAAGCTCCTTTTCACTGGCGGGGACATCTGTCTTGATGCCAATACGCTGCAATTCACGGGCAAGCTGCCAGGGATACGGCTCACGCAGATGACATGTGGCAAGCAGCTCCTGATCCCGGAACAGCTCTTCCGGCGTTAAATCTGCCGCCAGGCTGCCTCCGTGCAGAGCCAGTACCCGGTCTGACGCCAGAATCTCGTCGGCATCATGCGTAATCATCAGGATGGTGTAGCCTTCACTGCGCAGTCCCTGCAGAATCTCCAGCAGCTCATTGCGGCTGCCCTCATCCAACATGGAAGAGGCCTCGTCAAAGATGACGATGCCTGGCTTCATAGCAAGAATGGAGGCAATCGCCACCCGCTGCTTCTGGCCGCCGGACAGCTCACCCGGATGTTTGGACAGCAAATGGCTGATCCCCAGCTTTTCTGTATACAGCTTCAGGCGTTCGTCCATTTCTTCATAGGATAAACAGAGCCCTTCCAGGCCGAACAGGATATCCTCTTCTACGGTAGCACCGATAAACTGGTTATCCGGATTTTGAAAAACCATGCCAATGCTTCCGCGGATAAATCCGATCGTTTCTTCCTCTAGACGCTGTCCGCAGACCACAATTTCACCGGCGCTTTTAGGCAGCAGGGCATTCAGCAGCTTAACAAGCGTTGATTTGCCGCAGCCGTTCGGGCCCACAATGCTTACCCACTGCCCCCGGGGAACAGACAGCGTAATGTTGTGCAATATCGGGTGCTCCGGGTCATACCCGAACGCTACCCCTTCCAGAGAGATAACTGTAGCTGCCTCTCCGCCTTCACTTGCAATGTAAGTTTCCTTCATGTTCGTCATCCTTCCGCAGCTAGTGGCTCCGTCCGTCCAAAAACTCTTCAAACAGCGAAATCTTTGAAAGTGAATCCACCAGATAACGCACTGCAAAGCCAACCAGAATCCCTGTCACAATCCCTGTAATCAGCAGGATCGGCAGGTAGTACAGAATACTAGCCGAATTAAATACCATGGATGCCGCCAGCAGCTGTCCGGTATTATGGGCAAGCCCGCCGGCGATGCTGATTCCGATGACACTCAGCCTTTTGCCGCTGAAACGGACAAGCAGGAACATCACCACAAAGCTGAGCAGGGAGCCGAAGAGGCTGAAGAGCAGGCTTGAAAAGGTACCTAGCAGGAATGCTGTAAGCAGTGTCTTCAGAATCACCAGCACAAAGGCGTCGCGCCCGCGTAAAAAGTAGATACAGGTCAGAATCATGATATTGGCAAAGCCCAGCTTGGCGCCGGGCATCAGCCCCATTCCGGCAAGCGGAATCTGGGCTTCCACTATACTAAGCACTACGGCAACAGCTGAAAAGATCGCAATGATTACCGTTCTTTTCAGCGCCGTCGCCGACTCCTTACTGGACATAGCCATCGATTTCATCTCCTTCTGAAGGCCCCGCAATCTCTACCAGTACCCGGTGCGGCAGACAGACGATGGTCTGTTTGGGCTGGGTAATCCGGCCGAAGCCGAGACATACCTGATCGGGACAATCCGCTTCATACATTTCGATCCCGTAGTCATGTACTTTTAACAGGTTATAGCCCCGCTCTGTGCGGATTTCAATGCTCTGTTCTTCTTCTGTGAGCTGCACGGTCTTGAACAGCTTGCCGTCCACTGTTATATTGGCCACGAGATTCTTGCCAGGCCCGCCTTTGTCATCGCCCAGCCATCTTGGCACGAGGAAGGCAAGCGCAGCAATCAGCACGATGGAAATAAGCAGTACGTCTGCGCGTTTCATAGAATTCTCCTTATTTTTTAATTAAAAACCAGACTTAATAATTATAACGGTCTGCCCATAATCCTTCAATGAATGTAGTCGTTAATTGTCGGTTTTACACAGCTGTTCACAAAATAGGCACGCACGCAGAAGCGGATACCTCCAGAATCTGGATGGTATCCGCTTTCGCCGAAAGGGCAGGCGTCCGGTCAAGCAGGTATAACATTCTGGCTATCCCGCACGCTCCGGATAATCTTCCTTTTCCTTGTCTATATTTTTGCCGAAGTATGTCAGGAATAACCCGGCAAACTGCGGGTCCCACTGGCTGCCACGGCCATTCTCCAGAATGGCCAAGGCCTGCTCATGCTCCATACCCTTGCGGTAGGGCCGGTCTGAGGTCATCGCATCGTAGGCATCAGCGACTGCAATAATCCTGCCGTGAAGCGGTATAGCGATGCCTGCCAGCCCGTCAGGATAACCTTTGCCGTCATAGCGTTCATGGTGCGAGCGCACCCCTTCCAGATAGGGGGCCATTTTCTCAACCGGCTCAATCTGGCGCAGTATATTTTCCCCGAGCACCGGGTGGCTCTTGATCATGTCAAATTCTTCGTCCGTCAGCTTGCCTTCTTTGAACAGGATACTGTCAGGCACGCCGATTTTGCCGATATCATGCAGCAGCGCCGACTTGCGCAGATCGTCGAGGCTTTGTCCGGTCAGACCGGCCAGCTGTCCGATAATAACCGAATATTCCGCCACCCTCAGCGAGTGGCCTGCCGTATAGGAATCGCGGGCATCCAGCGCTACGGCAAGCGTTGTAAAATAACTGTCCAGCAGCTGACGGCTCTGCTGCTCACGGTCCTGCAGTCCGCGCACCATCATGTTGAAGCCGGCGACCAGCTTGGAAAATTCATCGGAATATTCATCCTGCACCTGCAGGAGCTGTCCGTCCCTGATATTATTCATTGCTTTATACAGCTCGTTAATCGGATGCTGCACGCTGTTAGTCAGGAGAAGGGCGGCAATTGATGAAAAAAGGGTGCCGATCAGCAGCACCATCCCCGCCCAGGCCCAGTAGTTCTGAAAGCCGACCAGCATACCGCTTCCTGTATTGCTCATGCGTATGTGGGTTGCCATTATAAACAGGAACAGCGGAAATGTACCGATCAGCATGCAGCTGATCAGGAATTTCGGGCGGATCGGCACAAAAACATGCCCCTCCAGAGAAAAATCTACACTATACAGCTTCATTGCCCGGTTTCTGAATTCTTTAATCAGCGGGATAATCGCTGAGCAGGTCAGATAAAATTCGATCAGCGCATGCATGCTGGCAACCATAATAGCTCCGATAACAGCCATCACCAGATAAAAATACGGTAATGAAAGCAGGCCGTTGTGAATCATCCACATGGTCATCAGCGCTGCAGGCAGGGATAATCCCAGAAGATGAGGACCAAGAATCCGCATTACTGCATGCCGGGGCAGCTGATGGGTATGCAGGTACGCCTTCTCCAGGACATCCAGTGAAGGCTCAGCCTCCAGCATTGCTGTCCGGATCGGCCTGAGCTGCCTCAGAAACACGCTTATTTCCGTAACTGCCATTATAATAAAGGAGAGCAGGAGTACAATTAACAGCCGGCCGTACTCAACGACACTGATCTCCAGAGAAGAAAGAAGGATCAGGCTTCCAACCGCCATGACCGCAACAACGGAGCCGAATAAATAATTGCTGATCTGCTTTCTCAAAAATGCCCCGTATATATTCATTTGCTCCCCCATCCCCGGTCTTACCCAGTCCCTATTTATATTTGCACTTATATATATTTCGTGATATAATATAGGAATATTTGTTTAGGTGTATATGTATCCCCTTCAAGAAGATGTCAGGCCGATTGTTTTACTTCTTACTATTATCGGCAATTTGGACACAAATTCTTACGTTTTCTTGCATCACTCTTCCTTTTTATGAGATCAAATTCGAACATAGCATTCCGATTCACACTGGCGCGGCCTCGGAGCCGCAAGGATAAGAGAGAGGTAGGGCTCTTATCGTTTTGGAAGGATTATCTCGCCATACGGCTGCTGGAAATAACAAGGAACTTTTGACACCCGTTACACTCACTGACGGCGGGGGATGAAATATACCTATAAGACATGGTTTAGCTGCATATACGTTGCTAATGCAGGCCATGTGTGGAACATATTAGTGCCCGGTAACCGCCAGCAGGCGGATATCGGGCACGTCTACTTTTCAGGGATATTTTCCGGATCAGTGTACATACCGCCGCACAAAATCACTTACCCTGGCCACATACCCCGCCTTATCCGTATCATAAGCCAGACCATGTCCCGCCCCGTGCACAATCAGCTTCTCTTTCGGAGCATTACAGGCTTCATACAGTTCCTCCAGCATGTAAAAGGGTACAAATTTGTCAGCATCCCCGTGAATAAACAGAATCGGCACTTCTGCTTTGCGCACCTGTCTGAGTGCTGAGGCTTCACCGAAAAAGTAACCTGCTTTGATCCGGGTAACCAGACTGGCGGACTGCACAAACGGAAACCCCGGGAGCCGGTACATCCGCTTGAGCTGATAGGATAGCTGGGCCTTCACTGAGCTGTACCCGCAATCTTCAACGATGGCTTTAACCTGCGCCGGAAGCTTTTCCCCCGAAGTCATCAGCACGGTTGCTCCGCCCATCGATACCCCATGCAGCACAATCCGGGCTTCTGGTCCCATTTCTTTCCTTACGAAATCAATCCATTTCACCATATCCCGGCGCTCCGGCCAGCCGAATCCGATATAATTCCCCGAGCTCTGTCCATGACCTCTCGCATCCGGAAGCAGTACATTATAGCCCAGCTGCTCATAGTACAGTTTGGCGATAGCCCCCATGTCCTTTCCCTTACCGGAATAACCATGGGCAATAATCGCAGTGCGGCCTTCTGCACGCTCCGACAGCAGCAGATAACCCTTTAATTGCAGGCCGTCATCCGACACCAGCTGGACATCCCGGAAATGCTGGCGGGAAACCCACTCGGCCCCTTCCCCCCAGGACGCACCAGCAACAGGCGGATCAAGCTTCAGGTCCGGACTGCTGGCCAAAAACTCCTTCGGCGCACGATTGATTGCCACTCCGTAAAAGAAAAAGCCCGCAAAGAGCAGCGCTGCGGCCGCTACTATAATAACTGCCGCTATTATGATCAACCACATAGATATCGCCTCCTTGCATTTATATAGATATTAAACTGGCAGGCGCCACGAAAAGCGGCATAGAATAACCCCACAAAGTGGGGCCTCTCATGGACACTGACTCAGGGACTTTGCTGAGACCCCGAAAGCATTAAAATGCTTTACGACCAAAAAAGGCTGCCCGGAGCTATAACCCTTCCGGCAGCAGCCTATAAGGTATCCCGGCGGAATGAACCTTTCCATCCACCGCACTTTTACTGTCTAGCTTTTGCGTTTGCCGGTTCTGGTTCTGTTCAGCAGCAGTCCCAGGGCGGCCAGCGTCAGACCTGTAATATAATACGGAGCCGGGCTGTTTTCTCCGGTCTGAGGCAATGTAGCAGCTGCCGTTGCCTTTACTGTAGTGCCTGGATCCGTTACGCTGCCCAGCGGAATCTCATCATCAAGCACAATTTCATCCTCGGGGCCAGGTCCGGCTGTCGGACTTGGCGCAGGTGTAGTCTTCGGCACGGCTATTACACCTCCTACAGCCGACGTTGCACTAGGCCCCGGACCAAGCGGTACAGGATTATCATCAATAGCCAGTTCTTCATCGGTTACGATCGTGCCTATGACTGTCGGGCCTGACGGTGTCGGTACGGTGCCCCCCGGGATAGCAACGATACTGGTCGGAGCCGGTGTGGCGGCGTTTGTTGCTGTTGGAGTCGTCACCGGAGTTCCGGTTGTCGGTGTTGCTGCCGGCGGTGCCGTTGCCGGCGTCCCCTGAGTTGGCGTCGGTGTCGCTGCAGTGGTAGGAACCGGTGTTGGCGTGCTTGTTGGCCCTGCCGTCGGCGTTGGCGTCGGTGTTGCTGTCGGCGTTGGCGTTGGTGTCGGTGTCGGTGTCGGTGTTGCTGTCGGCGTTGGTGTCGGTGTTGCTGTCGGCGTTGGCGTCGGTGTCGGTGTTGCTGTCGGCGTTGGTGTCGGTGTCGGCGTCGGTGTTGCTGTCGGCGTCGGTGTTACTGTCGGCGTCGGTGTTACTGTCGGCGTCGGTGTTGCTGTCGGCGTCGGTGTTGCTGTCGGCGTCGGTGTTGGTGTTGGTGTTGGTGTTGGTGTTGGTGTTACTGTCGGCGTCGGTGTTGGCGTCGGTGTTACTGTCGGCGTCGGCGTTGGCGTCGGTGTTACTGTCGGCGTCGGCGTTGGCGTTGGTGTTGGTGTTGGTGTTGGTGTTACTGTCGGCGTTGGTGTTGGTGTTGGTGTTGGTGTTGGTGTTGGTGTTGGTGTTGGTGTAGCTGGTGTTCCGTTGTCACGGCCGGTGTACGGCTTATGGTGGAATTCCCCGCTGCCTTCCAGTGAGGCGCCATACATGCTGCCGTTAATCTGCCCGTTATTAAAGGTAATCGCCGCATTCGGCGCCAGCACGGTGCCCATCACACCGATACTTTCCAGCCGCAGGGCAGTCGCCTGCGGGAAATTATAAAGCACTTTATTCTGGCTGACCCCTGTCAGCCCGTTCCCGTTTTTGAATGTGACAGAGCTGCCGTCTATATTAACAATTACAGTTGATCCTGCCGGAGCAGTGATCCGCAGCTCATTGGCGCCCGTTAGCACGCTGCCGGAAACCGAAAATACATTCAGTACGGGATCGGTACCAGTCAGTTTAATATTTCCATAGCTGTCTTCAGTCTTGCCGTTCACCGTCAGAGCTGCAAGCTCTTGGGATTTCGTACGAAGCAAGGCAAATTCCGAGACAAAGTTAATAACGTTCGCTTCCTGCCGCAGGGTTCCTGTACCGCCTCTAGGCTTGCCTGAGCCTGTATATGTACCTCCATAAACGGCGCTGCCGTTTACTTCCCCCATCTCGTAGTTCAGGTTACCGCCCGCAACCAGCGAATCCATTTCGGAACGCTCCTCGTTACTCAGGCTGTGGCCTACCGAATATCCGCCCTGTGAAAGCGTAATGTTACCGCCTGCCGCCATTCTGCCTTCAGAATCACTGTGGTAGCCTTTGAGATCACCAAGGACGAATACGTTGTATTTGCCCGCAATGCCCGGAAGAGGTGTGCTGTCGGCCCTTATTTTATCCTGGCCGGCAGCAGTCAGCCAACCCCCAACCAGCAGGACAGCAGCCATAGCCAAAGCAAAGGACAGTTTCAATACGGATTTACGTTTCATTAATAATTCCTCCCGTAAGATAACAATTTAAAGCTTGGCTACAGCAGCACCCCGCCTGAAAACAACAAAAAAGCCGCCAGGAAGACAAGCTTCACGGCGGCCGGACGATCATAGCGCTCTTCTCCCGAGGCTGTAGACTCCTGGCTTTGCGTCCCGCACTTTCATGCGGTTTGCGATTATACATGAGAAAGTATGTAATTTAAATTGTAATAACTAGTCTATGACATTTGTTACTTTAGCACTAAACTCAGTGTATTCCCTGATCCTCTATATTGTCAATCTATTCCTTATAATAATTTGGCAATAATATTAGAATTTTCTGGGAAAATGGCCTGTATGGAAGATTCTCAGTAACAAACCTATATAACTCTATCTATTATCAAAGTAATCCTCTTTTATACTCCGGAATACTCTCTTTTTTTATTTTAAATTTAATATATTCAAAATGTTTAATTCTAGTAGAATTGAACTACTAGTACCGCCTTAGATATTATACTCAACAGCCAAGTAAAAAAGACTGCCGCAGATAACCTGCTGACCGTCTTGCACCTTGTATTTTAGAGCAGCTGCAGCCAGCCGATCATTGACATCCAAAGCGGGATACTTAAAACCAGACCAAACAACAGACCGCGGCGGAGACTTCCTTCGTGATTCATCATCATGCTCCTTTTCAGCAGGTTTATTCTTATCTTCAGTATTTCAAATTCAATATAAAACAATTCTAAACATTTTATTGTGAAAAATATCACACCATTGATGATTTTTGTTAATTTTGTGCAGCAAAAAGGCCTTGTCATGGGAGTTGACAAGACCTGCAGGGTACCATATAACACTGGGGGGTGTTTGGTAGTTCTAATATAAAGGATCAACCTGAAAATCAGCTGATAGACACCTGAAAATTACATTAAAATAGTCCAGCAGCCTAAAGTGCCAAGCACAACAACCAGCGCTACAGGATAAAGGATTCTCCGGCTCACCTTATCTCTGAAGGTGAAAAATAAACACAGCATACAAAGCCACGCAATAAGGAGACTGCCCATTTCCTTTGCATACACTCCTTCCTGATTCCTGTTCTATAATTAAAAGATACCCGCGGGATAACAGATACATACCACTATACCAGTACAAATTTTGTCCTATATATAGAAGAAAAAAAAGCGGAACCCGGTACAATTCGGATTCCGCGCTGCATCAATTGTGTGATTCTAGCCTACGTCTGCATGAATCCGGAATTCTGCTCCCTTACTAATATAAAGCAAACCCGGGTCCAGTTCAAATGAAACTGATTCCCAGCAGCTCAAATACAGAGCTCCGCTCCCTCTGCCGCAAAAACAAAGCGCAGCATCGGACTGAACAACGGCTGCAGTACAGACATATGGCCTTCACCCTGGATTTCATTATAGGACAGCCGGCTGAGCCCGCTGCCGGTATATGGGACCAGGCGCTCATAGAATGTCCTGGCATCCTCCAGCATGCCACCCTCCTCCGAGCCGATGCCGATCATCAGGGAGCATTCGAGCTCCCCGCTGCGCAGCTTCTCCTCCAGCTCAGGCAGCAGATCAAAGAGCACCCGCCCCTTCCACCAGAGGGACGGACTGCCGGCGATATAGGTACTGAACAGCCCGCTGCGGCGGATCATCGTATACAGGGTAAAGAAGCCGCCCAGCGAATGCCCGAACAGCGCCGCCCGGGAGTGATCCACGCTGTATCTGCGTCCGATCAGCGGCATCAGCTCGAGCTCGATGAAATCGAGAAAGGCATCCGCCCCGCCGTTCACCGGCCAGGGCGAGCCGTCGGGACGCAGCCCGGGCTGCACATCCGCCACGGTCAGGTCCCTGAAGCGCCGCTCAGCCACAAACGGCCCGTCTGCCGGATAACCGATGGATACCACCAGACCGGACGGAAGCCCCCGCGGATGCCGGGTCTGCAGCCGCATCGCATCATTCAGCGAAGCGAAATAGGCGTTGCCGTCGACCGTGTACAGCACCGGGTAGCCTTCCGGCGGCGGAGGCTTCAGCGGAAGGTGGACAAAGACCCGGTAGGTCAGGCCATTGTACAGCGAGGTCATGTCCCATACCTCGGTTCCAGGCAGCAGGCAGGCGCCGACCTGCGACATCATCTCAGTTTCCGCACCAGGCCGCTGCACCACCTCCCCTGTCTGCTGTTCATCAGCTGCCCCGTACAGCCACTGCAGCGCTTCAGGAAACCGCGCAGACATAGAGACAAGGTCATGGGCCGCCCCGTCGGTAAGCGAGAGCCGCAGCCGCTGCTCATCGGCCAGCTGGCTCCGCAGGTTACGGTACAGCTGCAGTGTGCTGGTTACAGCGTGCCTCTGTATATTCTGCTTATATACCCCTTCACGGTTACCTACAGACAGGTATAGCTTCTGTCCTGCATCCGGCAGCGGGTTAGCTTCCGTAAAACCAAGCATCCCCTCATACCAGATGGAGGGGGACAGCATGCCGAACCGCCCGAAGGCATCCGGGCGGCGGTAAGCTGCCAGCAGTGTCACCAGGCCGCCCAGCGAATAGCCGGCCAGCCCGGTGGATTCCGGCTCCGGAGCCGTCCGCAGGACGGAATCAATGTAAGGCTTGATGCCGTCAGCGATTTCATCGAGATAGGCAGGCCCGCGGCCGCCGAAATCCGGCCTTCCTTCGGTTGCAGCAGACTCAGGCCAGGGTGTATAATCATCATTTCGGGAAGAGCTGCTGATGCCGGTGACAATCAGCTCGGTGAGCAGCCCCTCGCGGAACAGCCTGTACATATAGTTTAAGTTATTCATCATCAGCGCAGCTCCGTCATGCAGGTACACAACAGGATAACGCTTTTGGGATAATGCATAGGAAGGAGGCAGGAATACCGTCAGCCGGCGTCCCTGCCAGTCCAATTCTTGTACTTCAAACATCGGGCCTTCATCCTCTCACCTTTATCTCTGGCGTTGTTTCTTTCGTTATTATGAAAGCTTTTGGAGATTTGTACCATAGACGGAGAACGGATCGGGCATGGATTTTTGGGGACCGGATGCGTGAAGGCACTTTTTGCCGGCAGCTCAGACTCTATTAAAAATAATAGAATAAAATTTTAGAGATCAGATTGCAGACGGGGCCTGGCCTTACCGTTTCTGAAGGGCTTTCAGGAGGGCAAAGAGGTCCTTTTGTTCGCTTGACTTTTCAACATATGGTAGTAAAATGATTGAAGTCACCTAAATGTAGTGTATATAGTAGTTAAACTCATATACCTAGCGGAATACCCGAGTACGGTTAGTAAAGTATAAATAGAACCATTGTTATAGGAGGTTAGAGTGACTATGCTGATTGCTTACGATTCCAAAACCGGCAATGTCAGACGGTTTATCAACAAGCTGAAGCTGCCTGCTGTACAAATCGAAGAGCATATGACGATCGACGAGCCTTACGTGCTTGTTACATACACCACCGGATTTGGGCAGATTCCCGAGAAGGTGTCTTCTTTTTTGGAGAAGAACCATTCCAGGCTGAAAGGCATTGCCGCGAGCGGCAATAAAAACTGGGGTGAGCTGTACGCGCACAGCGCAGACCTGATTGCAGAACGCTATAATGTGCCGGTAGTCGGCAAGTTTGAGCTGTCAGGTACTTTTGGCGATGTGGAGCGAATTAAACAGGAGGTGAACCGGGTTGCGGCATATTGAATTGAATAACATGTTGATGAAGAGAGACGAGACCGGATTTTTCCAGCTCGATAAAGACCAGGAGGCCGTAGCGGAGTTCATGCGTGATGTGGAGCGCCGCAGCTTGACCTTTACAAGCACTAAAGCCAAGATTGATTATATGATCGCCAACGATTATTACGAAGACCTGTATGACCGTTACAGCGCAGCTGAAATGGAGGATGTCTACCGGATCGCCCATGAATATGATTTCCGTTTCCCTTCCTATATGGCGGCTTCCAAGTTCTATACAGACTATGCCGTCAAAACCAATGACCGCAAGCAGTACCTCGAGCATTATCCGGACCGCGTAGCGGTAGTAGCCCTGCACCTGGGACGCGGAAACGTTGAAACTGCCCGCACACTGGCCCGTTCCATGATGGAGCAGCGCCTGCAGCCGGCCACACCAACCTTCCTCAATGCCGGAAAAAGCCGCCGCGGCGAGATGGTTTCCTGCTTCCTGCTGGAGATGGACGACTCGCTCAACTCGATCAACTATGTGCTGAACACCTGCATGCAGCTGTCCAAAATCGGCGGCGGCGTTGCTGTCAATCTGTCCAAGCTGCGCGCGCGCGGCGAGACCATCAAAGGTGTTGAAGATGCTGCCAAAGGCATCATGCCTGTCCTGAAGCTGATGGAAGACGGCTTCTCCTATGCTGACCAGATGGGCCAGCGCAAGGGTTCCGGTGCCGCTTACTATAATATATTCGGCTGGGACGTGCTTGAATTCCTGGACAGCAAAAAAATTAACGCCGACGAGCGGACACGCCTGAAGACGTTGTCCATCGGTCTGATCGTGCCGAACCGCTTCTACAAGCTGGCACAGGATAATCAGCCGCTGCATGTATTTGCACCTTATACTGTTTTCCAGGCATACGGCACTCATCTGGACGACATGGATCTCGACGAAATGTACGACACCCTGCTCGCTGATCCGCGCGTGAAGAAAAAAGTCGCCATGAGCGCACGCGAAATGCTGACGAAAATTGCCATGATCCAGCTCGAATCGGGCTATCCATATATTATGAACAAGAGCAATGCCAATAAGGCTCATGCCCTGAAGAATGTCGGCCAGGTCAAAATGTCCAACCTTTGCACCGAGATTTTCCAGCTGCAGGAGACTTCCGAGATTAACGACTACGGCCAGGAAGATGCGATCCGCCGCGATATCAGCTGCAATCTGGCTTCCCTGAACATCGTGAACGTGATGCAGCACGGCAAAATCCGCGAATCCGTTCATGAGGGCATGCTTGCCCTGACAGCTGTCAGCGATATGACCAGCATTTCCAATGCTCCGGGCGTAGCTAAAGCGAACAAAGAGATGCACTCTGTCGGCCTTGGCGTAATGAACCTGCACGGTTTCCTGGCTAAGAACAAGATTGCTTATGAAAGTGAGCAGGCCCGCGACTTTGCCCGCACGTTCTTCATGACCATGAACTACCACTCGATTGAAAAGAGTATGGAAATTGCTGCTGAAACCGGCGAAACCTTCTACGGATATGCTGAGTCTGATTACGCGACTGGGGTTTATTTTGACCGTTACGTATCTATTAATTACCAGCCGGTAACGGCCAGAGTGCAGGAGCTGTTCGCAGGCATCTACATTCCTACTCAGGAAGACTGGGAGCAGCTGCGCGAAGCTGTTAAGAAAAACGGCCTGTACCATGCCTACCGTCTGGCGATTGCACCGACTGCGAGCATTTCATATATTCAGAATGCTACATCCAGCGTAATGCCGATTGTAGAGCAGATCGAGACCCGTACCTATGCTAACTCGACCACCTATTATCCGATGCCTTATCTGCAGCCTGACAATGTGTTCTTTTATAAATCCGCTTATCAGATGGACCAGTTCAAGGTGATTGATCTGATTGCGGAAATCCAGCCCCATATCGACCAGGGTATCTCGACCGTCCTGCACGTGAACAGTGATGTAACAACCCGGGAGCTGGCCCGCTGCTACCTGTATGCGGCACACAAAGGCCTGAAGTCGCTGTATTACACACGCACCAAAAAGCTGTCCGTCGAGGAATGCCTGACCTGCTCGATTTAAAGGGCTGTACGGCTACAGAAAGGGAGATTAGACCATTATGAGCGCAATTCAAGCCGTGAACTGGAACCGTCCTGACGACGACTTCTCGCTGATGTTCTGGAACCAGAATATTATGCAGTTCTGGACCGACGACGAAATTCCATTATCCGATGACAAAATGTCCTGGCTGACGCTGAGCGACATTGAAAAGGACTCTTATATGAAGGTGCTGGGCGGGCTTACCCTGCTCGACACCGTGCAAGGCGGCGTAGGGATGCCGCAGATTATGGAGCATGTAGACGGCTTGCAGCGCAAGGCGGTCCTCGGCTTCATGGGAATGATGGAGCAGATTCATGCGAAGTCTTACAGCAGTATTTTTACGACGCTGGCTTCCACTGAGGAGATCGACGGCATCTTCCGCTGGGTGGAGGACAACACGTTCCTGCAGTTCAAGGCCCAGACCATTTCCGAGTATTACAAAAAAATTGAGACTCCCAAGGATCTCTATCTGGCGATGGCGGCTTCCGTCCTGCTGGAGAGCTATCTGTTCTACAGCGGCTTCTTCTACCCGCTCTACCTGGCCGGCCAGGGCAAAATGACCTGCAGCGGCGAGATCATCGACCTGATCCTGCGCGACGAGAGCATCCACGGCGTTTATGTCGGCGTGCTGGCACAGGAGATTTTCGAGGAGCTGTCCGAGGACGACCAGCGTGACGTGTACCAGACCCTCGTTGGGCTGCTGCGTCTGCTGCATGCCAACGAGGAGCAATACACCGAGCAGATTTACGCGCCAATCGGACTTGTAGAGGAAGTGAAGACTTTCCTGCGCTACAATGCCAACAAGGCGATGATGAACCTCGGCCACGACCCGCTTTTTGGCGAGGAAGAGATCAACCCGATCGTCCAGAACGGGATCAGCACCCACACCAAGCAGCATGACTTTTTCTCCAAAAAAGGCAACGGCTACGTCCGTGCGCTGAACGTGGAGCCGCTGCGTGATGAGGACTTTAGTTTCTAAGCAGCAATAAGCACGAAATAACACAAGCTATGCATAGAAAAAGGGGCGTCGCCGCCCCTTAGGCCGCCGGGGATTCCCGGCGGTTTTTTTATTGTGTGGAACTCCACATGTTCACCTAAAATTTAAATGGAAAATCGCCATCTAATTTATCAATAACCCCCACGATATGCAACTTCTTAATCACAGGCTGCGTAAGATGACTAAAGGAGTTGGTAAAAATGGTGATCTTCGCTACTCTTTTCGTGCTAATTGCGGTACTGAATATTTTCTTTCCAGCTGCAGGCTGGTACATGCGTTATGGCTGGATGGTAAAAGGTGATTCCGAGCCCAGTGATGCCTATCTCATGATGAGCAGAATCAGCAGTGTTATCGTACTAATTATCTTTTTATTATTCTTTTTACCAGCATTTTTTTAAAATAAATAAGAGGCTGGAAGGTATTCTCTTGTCGTATTCGTGTCATAACGTTTAGGACTGCTCCCAAATGGGCCCTCGCCCAGCTCTTTCGTTGGGCTTCTGCATAGGATGAGGCATAACCAATTGGGAGGTAAAACCTTGAATAATTATCAGCCAATGTACACAATGCCACATGCTATCACTGTCTATCCTGTTGATCCATATGTCGTTGAAACCTTAATGTCCGTAAGGGGTAAGCAGGTGGTTCTGGAAACTACCCGCGGCGGAATCAGCGGTTGTGTGATGGATGTTAAGCCAGATCACGTTGTACTGGATACTAGAGGCAGAAAATTCTTTGTACGCATTTGTGAGATTGTTTGGATCATGCCGGAATAAATTTCTTGAATGAGCTGCTTCGGCAGCTCTTTTTCTTTTCTTTATAACCGAATACTACGAATGACGTTTCGACCCCAGCCGCAGACTGAATAATGCTCCAGACAAAGCAATGCAAGCCGCTAACAGGAAGGTATCGGAGTACCCTTTCATTTCTGCCAATGCTGCACTACCGCCTGCCATCGTTATCCGCGCGTTAGCCCGGAATGCCAGGAAGTTGCTCAAGCCAGCAATTGCAATAGGGATTACCAGGTTGGAGCTTGCTGAGGTTAAAGGTGTAACACGGCTGATTAGCTCCGAAGGAGCGGATTGCAGAATATAGGTATTCAGAGACATCATGCATAGCCCCATTCCAATTCCGAGCAGCCCCACCATTCCCCCAATCATTCCTCCTCCTACGTTCTGGCCTAACTGTGAAAGCAGTAATAACACCAGGGATATCGTCCCTAAACCCAAACCGGCAAGCGGGCGTATACCCACCTTATCAAAAAGCCTTCCGCCAACCGGCATAAGCAGTCCGGACGTGACGGCCAGCATACTCATGACCAGACCTGCCTGAAACGGGCTATATCCTTTAAAATGCTGAAGGTACTGCGGGATAAATACCAGAGACCCGTTTAGAGCCGCATATTGAATCCAGCTTACAAATATCCCTCTCCGAAAGCTAACTTCTCTGAATGCCTGCAGAGCCAGAATGGGCTGCGGATGCCTCGTCTCATGAAACCACAGCCAGATTAGCAATAGGACACTCACTGCCCTCAATAACCAAAGAAACCATTGGGAGCCATCCACATTCATGCTTAAAGCGAGTAAAACAAAGGCTACAGGAGCCAGAAAAAAGCCGACCACATCTAACGTTTGCTTATTATAAGCGGATCGGACCGACCGTAGTACATTCGCCTTTAGCAAATAACGTATCCCTAAATAAACAGTAAGTACTCCTAAAGGAAGATTGATGAGAAAAATCCATTGCCAGCCTATTGATTCTAACAGCCAGCCGGATAGAACCGGTCCGGAGGCCGGTGCCAGCAGCATCGGGATACCCAGCATCCCCATGACCTGACCTTTCTTATTCTCCGGTGCTAGGCGGAATATCATAGCCATTCCTATCGGCTGAACCATTCCCCCACCAAGCCCTTGAAGGATCCGGCAGACCGTTAACTGCAAGGAATTCTGGGCCAGCGCACATAGCAAGGATCCGGCAACAAACATGATAATGGTTATAATGTACGCTTTTGCAGAACCCAGCCTGTCCGAGAACCAGCCAGCCAGCGGAATCGTAACCGACATGGCTAACATATAACCCGTAATTACCCACTGTAAGGTGCTAAAGGAAACTCCAAAATCCTTAGACAAGCTGGGGATGGCTACGTTCATTGCGGTGCTGTCTATCATCACCATCATCATTCCGGGAATAATAGCCATAAGGGTAAGGATGAACGACCTCCGCTGAGACACCTCATTCTGTTTGTCCTGACTATTCATATCAGCTCTCCTTTTACTAAACAGCGTGTTGATTAACGTTCACCCGCTGATTATAATCAGAACAACACAAAAGTCGATGATCATAAATCATCGTTATGTTCATTAATCAACGGTAAGCTGCAGAATGATCAGTAAAGATACTATTTTATTCAGGAGAGGAACCCGCAGTGAACGAAAAAACAGACCGCCGGATTAAACAGGGGAACCTTTTATCTGCACTATCAGGACATTCATGATTTCTATGAGCAGTATAAAAATGAGGTGCTGGAGCAGTTCAACAGCATTATTAAGAAGCTTGGAACCGTACGGGAAGCCAGCGGGCCCTTTATTGATCCGCCCTCAGGTTATGTACGCCCATTCGAGTATGTCCTTGAGCAAAAGCATTTTTTCAAAAGATTGCTGGGCTTTGGAGGCGACACTAATCTTTCCCTTCAAATGACAGAGCTGATCAATCAGCAGTTAATTAATGCCTACCTCATAAATCATCAACAGATTACATCTGCAGATATTCCTGTCAAACATCAATATTTATTTGCGTATCTTTCTTCCGCCTATGTGGGGACCATGCAGTTCTGGATTCAAAGGGATTTTGACTTATCTCCGGCGGAGATGGCTATTTTGTTCTCACAGATTTCGAGACTGGGATCGGCGCATATAACAATTCCTGTGTAATACCGGGTTCCTGCAAGGACACTAAATTTAGCTATAAGGAGAGGTCGTATATCATGCTTCAAGGGACGAGGACCGCCGCTTGGATCGGGTTCGGGCTGTATACAGGCCTTACTCTATTTTTCTTATTCGTTGGCTTCAGCCGGTCATCGGCTCTGCCAGAGACGGGCTTGCGGTATCATTTGGTATTTGACGGTATTCCACTGAGGTTTCCGGGCGATGGTTTTTCGAATCTTTGGTTATTCAACCTGGGTAACTATCTGGCATTTGTACCGTTTGGACTGGCGGTTCCGCTGCTGATCCGCTGCCGGTTCCTGCCGTTCCTCTTAGTCTTCCTAGCAGCGATTACCGGGGTTGAGCTGATCCAGATGGTGACCCATTTGGGCGCGTTTGATATTAACGATATTGTCATTAATACGCTGGGTGCCAGTGTCGGCTATGGCGCCCAGCGGCTGGTCCGCCGCGATCGTACGTCGCCAAGAGGTTTACTCAAGCTGCTGTTCTCCGGAGCAGTATTGACATTGGCCGTTTACTCCGGCGTGAGCGGTCTTAATCATTATCTTGATAATGGCCGCGGTGAGATCATGGCGCTGGACCAGCTCCCCCTTGAGCATGGCGAAGTGAGGTGGGAACCAAGACTCACCGGTTTCACTGCAGCGCAGGAGCGGATCGAACCGGCGGTCAATCTATACAGCCGTGATAATCCGAGAAGCCACGAGTTCTCACTGCGCCTTGATGGACGGTTCAAAGAGCTTTCCGGTAATCTGGCCGTCCCTGACGACGTTATAAATGCGGCGAGCAGCGGCAGCAGCCGTGTCATTATCAGCTCCGACGGAGAAGAGATTTACTCCATGGATATCAATATCGTACCGGGCGAGAATCAGCCGCTATCCTTCCGTGTGCCGCTTGAAGGCAAGCAGGAGCTGACGATTACTGTCTTTAACGATACTGCCGACCCTCGAACCAATGCGGTATTCTGGGATGTCACGCTTATTGAAGCCAATGCCGGCCAAAAGCTGGCGGCACGAATTCATCGGTTGCTGGGCGGGGGATAGCGCGGCTTTACTCGGGCAAGGGCAGAAGGATGGTAGAAAACAGAAAAAGACGCGGCCCCGAAACCCCCGGAAACCGCGCCATAATTGAATTTGTAAACATGCTGGTGAAGGGAATTGAACCCCCGGCCTACGCATTACGAGTGCGTTGCTCTACCCCTGAGCTACACCAGCCTGAAGCTTGGGATACCCGTCATAAACAAAAACATTATACAACTTTTGGCGAAAATCGCCAAGTCCCTTTTATCCTGCCACCAGCCCTTCTCTTACTGCAGCTTCCGTTTGACCGACTGCAGCTTGCTACGGCTCGTGGACGGCTTGTCACGGCGGTCATCGATTTTGAGTGAAGTAGATACGCGCTGTGCTCCTCCATTGAACGGAGACTCGTGCAGTGCCTCTACAGCCGCCAAAATCCTGGATACCGGGCCCTCAATAATCGTTCCCATAGAGGTCAGTTCAAAGGTGATTCCTTCCACCGTCTGCAGCACACGCTGCATATCAGCTACATAACTGCTAAGACTGGTGCTGCCTGTACCGATCGGAATGACTGTAACTTCGCCAATAGCCATCGTTAGATCCCTCCTGACCTAGATTCCTTTAACCTCACTATATTGTAGCAACTCCGCTGCTCCCCCACAAATTTTAGCCACAAAAAGTTCATCATTCTTCTTCTATGCAGAACCTGCAGGATGCATAAGCTCCGCTCTGTAAAACTAGTGTCAGAATCACTAGAGATATGAAGTCTTTGTGGCAGCTTTTCGGACAATTTATGAATCATAACAACCCCGATTTATGCTCAGCCTGTGGATTACCTGTGGACTAGTTGTGGATCACCTGTGAGTAAACGGTCTGAAGCCGCTCCCCGCGCGGGTTTGTAAATAATGGTTTACAAACACAATATATTGGGGTATTTTTATTAACATCAACCAAATATAGTGGAAGCAGGTGCTTTACTCTAGTAAACAGAGTACAAGCTTAATAGGGAAGCGCGGTGCAAAACCGCTGCGGTCCCGCCACTGTAACCGGGTGCCCGCTGTGAGCAATATTTTGCAGGGCACATCCTCCGGCATATGCCACTGAGGGCGGACAAGCCCCCGGGAAGGAGCCGCTGGATGCACCGGAAGCCAGGAGGCCTGCCTGTTTCCGGGCACCGCTATTCACCCCTGCGAGGAACAGGAGAGGTGTCCGCATGCGGCCTGCAGCAGCAGATTCAGCCTTGCCGGATGACCGGCAACACAAGGCTGCCGATACCTGAGGATGATAGGCACTATCGCCTTCAGCTATCGGCTTCTGCACAAGATAAGGTATTTGGAACGCATCCGGGCATTTTCCGCCTCCAAGGCGGGAGATGTCTTTTTACTGGGTATAGAGTGGACAGATTTGAACCATACATTTGCAGGAACGATTAACGATTATCGAGAGGAGAGAGTTACATATGACGCTGCTGGAGAAACGGTACAATAGCGGACAAGCTGCACAGGAGGTACTTCTGGAAGAATTAATACATTTGGGCCGGGATATTATCGAAAGCGCGGATCTTGATCTGCTGCGTGAGAATGCCAACCTGAACGGAGAGAGCTTTTCCGGCAAAATGAGTAAATTCGGCAGTGAGTATTCCAAATGGTATGCCCGCAATTTCACCATGCCGCCGCAGCTCGTACAGGCAACGCTCGATAATGTCGTCTACGTACACGACCTGGATCAATATGCGATCGGAACAACCAACTGCATCTTCATTCCATTTGAACGGCTGCTTCGCGAGGGCTTTAACACCGGCAACGGCAGCGTCCGCCCTCCTAACTCAATTATGACGGCAATGTCGCTGGTGGCGATTATTTTCCAGTCCCAGCAGAATGCCCAATATGGCGGTGTATCGGCCAACAAGCTTGATTTTGACCTAGCACCTTATGTGACCAAATCCTTCGCCAAGCTGTTCCGCAAGGGCCTCGGCTACTTCGAAGAAGGCGAAGCAAGCGAAATCGCCGGTGATATCACGATGAGCCGCAGTGATCTGGCTGAGCAGTATCCGCGCTCCTTCCGTTTCGCCCAGAAAGAAACAGAGAGCGAAACCCTGCAGGCAGCAGAGAGCATGATTCACAACCTGAATACGATGTCCAGCCGTTCGGGCGGACAGATTCCTTTTACAAGCATTAACTATGGTACCTGCACAACTCCGGAAGGACAGCTGGTTATCAGCTCCCTGCTGACTGCAACGATGAACGGCCTTGGCAGCGGGGAAACGCCGGTGTTCCCGATTCAGATTTTCAAATGCAAGCAGGGTGTGAACCAGCAGCAGGGCGATCCGAACTATGAGCTGTTCCTGAAGGCGGCTGAATGCTCGGCCCGCAGACTGTATCCGAACTTTGCAAACCTGGATGCACCGCTCAATCTGCAGTACTATGATCCGTCAAACCCGGATACTGAATTTGCAACAATGGGCTGCCGTACACGGGTGCTCGGTGACCGTTTTGGACGTAATCACTGCTCCGGCAAAGGCAACCTGTCCTTTAACACGCTGAACCTGGTTCGTCTCGGTCTTGCCCACGGCACGATTACAGGACGCCGGCTGGCTGCTGATGAAGAAGGCTTTTATGATGATCTCAACCACTATATGGACATTGCGCTGGAGGGTCTGCTGCACCGGTTCCGGATCCAGGCAGCCCAGAAAGCTAAAGCTTCTGATTTTATGATGCGTGAAGGCGTATGGGAAGGCGGCGAGGCGCTGGCTCCCGAGGACATCGTGGGCGATCTGCTCAAGCACGGCAGTCTGTCCCTCGGCTTCATCGGAATGGCCGAATGCATGAAGGCAATGTACGGCAAGCACCACGGTGAGGATATGGAGGTTCATGGCAAAGCGGTAGCTATCGTGCGCCACATGCGTGAATACTGCGACCGTAAGAGCGAAGAGCTGGATCTGAACATTACGCTGTTTGCTACACCGGCTGAAGGCCTGTCCGGCAAATTCACCAAGGTGGACCGTAAGGTGCTGGGCTCGATCCCGGGCGTAACGGACCGCGAATACTATACGAACTCATTCCATATTCCTGTATATCATGAGCTTGGCGCAGCCCAGAAGATCAGTCTGGAAGCTCCCTTCCATGAGTACTGCAACGCCGGCGCGATCTCTTATGTGGAGCTGAACGGGAATGCACGGAGTAACCCGGCGGCTTTTGTCAAAATCATCAAATACGCGCTGGAGCAGCAGATCAGCTATTTCAGCATTAACCACCCGATTGACCGCTGCTCGGGCTGCGGCTATGAAGGGGTTATCGGCACCAATTGCCCTTCCTGTGGCGTTCATGAGCATGACGTACACATCCGCCGGCTGCGCCGGGTAACCGGATATCTGACCGGCGACTACCAGACCCGCTTCAATGCCGCCAAGCAGGCCGAAGTGAGAGACCGCATCAAGCACCTATGAATATCTGCGGCTACTATCCGGAGTCTATTAATGAAGGAGAAGGCATGCGGGCGGTTATCTTTATCAGCGGCTGCCGCCACCGCTGCCCCGGCTGCTTCAATCCAAAGACCTGGAATTTTAATTTTGGAGAACCATTTACACTGGAGCGGCAGCGCGAGATTATCGCCGAGATGGCCGCGAACCCGCTGCTGGACGGATTGACGCTGGCGGGGGGCGATCCTTTTTTCTCGGCGGATGAGGCCTGCGGCTTCATCCATGAGCTCCGTAGTGTGCTGCCGGACTTCCCGGTCTGGATCTACACCGGCTACACCTACGAGGAGCTGACCGCAGCTCCCGGCTCGCCGGAATGGAACCTGCTGGCGTTGTGCCAGGTGGTAATCGACGGCCGGTTCGTCGAGGAGCTTAAGGACACTACACTCCCTTACCGGGGAAGCAGCAACCAGCGGATTATCAATATACCCGCCAGTCTGGGCCGCGACGAGGTTGTGCATTGGCAGCCCGCGGCGCTGTAGATACGCAAAGATTGCTGCTTGGCCAAGCTCCTGTTTAGAAGAGTTAAATCTAACTCCGTTGAAGCTGGCCGGATTCCCTGCAGATTCACATACTCGTACAAAAAAATAAAAAGCCCGTACCGCCGGATTTCCGGCAATACGGGGCTTTGCTGTTGTTTCTTGCTGTGCTGCATATCTCAGCAGCTTCAATAGATAACGTGACTAAACCGTTTTGCGTGCTGCCTTCGCTGCAGTTTCTTCCGCCAGCTCCTCTAGCACGCTGTTCAGGCGCAGCTTGAGCTCGTCGGCCAGTTCAACGACACCCTGGTCGTTACGCACAGCCTGCGAGTCGACAGCATACACGCCGCCCAGAATGTGCCGTGCACCCAGCACAGACAATACAGGCTTCAGCGAGTAGTCGATTGCCAGCAGATGCGCCAGACTGCCGCCCATGAAGAGCGGAAGCACGATTTTGCCGGCCAGGCCTTTTTGCGGAATCAGATCGAGGAATGTTTTCAGCACCCCTGTATAAGAAGCCTTATAAACCGGACTAACTACGATTACCGCGTCGGCTTCAGCCACGAGCCCGTTAGCTTTTACAATCGCTTCACTCTCGAACTTGGTATGAATCAAGTCCTCTGCCGGAAGCTCGGCCACATTAATCCGCTCCACTTCAAAACCGCGCCCGCGCAGATCCGCCTCTGCATATTCAATGACCGCGTTAATCCGCGATACCAGGGATGGCGTTCCGTTGATGACAACTATTTTGGCCACATCTGCACCTCTTCCGTTATTGTTTATAAGAGAATATGCCGCTTACCGCGGTCCGAAATATTTTAAATTATTAATAATCCTATCAAAAAGGACGGAATATTGTCAAACCTCAAAATGCGCTTCTAAAAGCCCGTTTTTGATCCTTCTGCTTGCACATGACCGTTTCCTGAGATATAATGAGCGGCAAACCTATATTGCAACCCTGCCAATGACCGGCATCCAACCGTGAGGCGTCTGCGACCGGAGCAGTTTCTTGTTCCCTAAGTTCACCGGGTTTCGCCCGTTACCGCGAAGACCAAAGAGGACCGAACCTCCTGCAAGCCTGTATTTCCGCAAGTTCGGTCAACCTGGGTGGCACCGCGAGCTGACGCTCCTCGTCCCATGGATGAGGGCGTTTTTTGTATTTTTTTAAGACAAAAGGAGCGAATGCGGTATGCTGGACATGAACTGGATCAGGGAAAATCAAGAGCTTGTGAGAAATACGGCACTGTGGAAAAGAGTCGATTTCCCGCTGGATGAACTGCTGGAATGGGACGACAAACGGCGGGCGCTGCGCCGCGAAACCGAGCAGCACCGTGCGGAGCGCAACACGCTGACCAAGGAGGTCGAGCGGCTGCTGCGACAGGGCGATCCTGCTGCCGGTGAGCAGGCTAAGGTGCAGGTACGTGCGCTTAATGCCCTGCTCGGCACGCTCGAAGCGGACCTGGCAGAGGCGGAGCGCCGCTGCGGCGAACTGCAGCTGCTCGTCCCCAATCCCGTATCGGCTGACACGCCGATCGGCAGGGACGACAGCGAGAATGTTGAGCTGCGGCGCTGCGGAACGCTGCCGGAGTTCAGCTTCGCCCTGCGCGATCATGTGGAGCTTGGCGAGCTGCACGGCATCCTCGACATCCCCCGCGGCGTCAAAGCCGGCGGCCCGCGCAGCTATGTGCTGAAGGGCGCCGGGCTCAATCTCCATCTCGCCGTGCAGCGGCTGGCACTGGATGTACTGGCCGAGCGCGGCTTCACCGCGATGGATGTGCCGGTGATTGTGCGTCCGGAGGCGCTGGAGCGGACGGGATTTTTCCCCGGCGGGCGGGATCAGACCTACGAGCTGAACGGCGAAAACCGCTGGCTGGCCGGCACATCGGAGGTATCGCTGGTCTCGCTGTACAGCGATGAGATTGTGGAGCTGGAAGAACCGCTGCGGCTGGCCGGAATGTCGGCCTGCTTCCGCCGCGAGGTCGGCTCGGCGGGACGTGATGTGCGCGGCCTGTACCGGGTGCACCAGTTCTCGAAGATTGAGCAGGTCGTCTTCTGCAGGAACGAGCCGGAAGCCTCGGAGCAGATGCTGCAGGAGATTCTGACCAACGCCGAGCATATTCTGCAGCTGCTGGAGCTGCCTTACCGCATCGTTGCAGTCTGCAGCGGCGACATGTCGTTAAAGACGCATAAGCAATACGATGTGGAGACCTGGATGCCCGGCCGGGATGCATTCGGCGAGACCCACTCGGCCTCGAATCTGCATGACTTCCAGGCCCGGCGCTCGAACATCCGCTACCGTGATGAGCAGGGCCGGCTGCAGTATTGCCACACGCTGAACAACACCGCAGTCGCTACGCCAAGGATTCTCATCCCGCTGCTGGAGAACCACCAGCAGGAGGACGGATCGATCTATATTCCGGTAGCGCTGCGTAAATACATGAACGGCCTGGAGCGGCTTGAAGTACCGCAGGTGTAACAGCCATAGGGCAGCGTGATGAGCTGCCTTACACACTAGCACTAGGATAAGTTGTTCAATAAAAAGCAGCAGAGAGCGTTCACAGGACGCCGCTCTGCTGCTTTTCTGGCTATCTGGTTTTCCTCCTTGCTACCCCTCCCCTTTTGCCCACATAGCTGTACTTTGTACAACTAAAACGGCCGTTTCCCGCTCATTTCTTCCTTTAACTGCACTCTGTACACTTAAAAAGCGATAAAAAGCCCCGTTTGTCTGTTTCGGGCTATTTTAGCTGCACCAAATACACTTATATGAGGCAAAAGCTAATTTCCGCTGCTTTTAGCTGCACAAACTACAACTATCCGCTCCGACACCAGAACCTGAGATTTAGATTGATTTAAATAATATAAGGTTCCGCCGTTTACACTCCAAACATCAAATCCAACATATATTTTCACATACAAATTACATGATCATAACATTAAGTTTACAAAATCATTGATTTCATTTTAATTCTGAATGAAAAATAGTATGAGCATTCATAGATTTTCACTACATATCCCTTTGTTTTTGTGCATTATATATAAACTTTCGGCCTTTTAATTTTATTTAATACAGAATTAATATATATTCATGTGAGACAACCTTTCATTTAACAAACGGATGTTACACTTACTAGGTTGTAAATCATAGTTTTGAGAGGAGTGGGTTTAGAGTAATGGTTATTTCTCACAGGATGCAGAAATGGCTGTCCGCAGGACTGGCAATGCTGATGCTGATCGGCATCGTAATGCCTGCCGGACAAGTTGCACAGGCAGCAACAGATAACAGTAATATTGTAATCTCACAGGTTTACGGCGGTGGCGGCAACGGTACTGGCAGCAACGCCGCAGAACTTAAGAACGATTTCATTGAATTATACAATCCTACTGATAAGGCGGTAAACCTCGACGGATGGAAGGTTCGATATGCCAGCGCGACAGGCAATTTTTCGCAAACCTCCAATATCACTCCGTTAACCGGAACAATCGCTGCCAACGGGTACTTCCTGATTCAGGAAGCTGCCGGTGATAATGGCACCAAGAATCTTCCGACCCCTGATGTGACCGGAACAATACTGATGGGCGGAACAAACGGGAAAGTTGACCTAGTAAACAACGCTGATGTAACAGTTGATCTGGTCGGCTATGGAACAGCCACCAATGTTGAGGGAACTGCTACCAAAGCCCTTAGCAATATCACTGCCGCTATCCGCAAAGCTGCCGACAGTGCTCCGGCTGACAGCCGCGGCCTGGACACGGACAACAACGCTAACGACTTTGTAGTCCAAACTCCCGACCCGCGCAACAGCAGCTACGGCATCAAGCAGGCTGTAGAAGCCGTAACCGCTTCACCAGCGCCAAACGCCTGGCCAGCGGGTACTACTGTATCCCTTAACACCGCCACAGTAGGCGCTTCGGTCTATGCTGCAGTTTACATAGACAACGCTCCAGCCGCCTACTTGCCGGTCGGCGGACCTATCCAGCTGAGCGCGCCGACGACGATTAAGGCCTATGCCTCTGTCGCAGAAGAGGTGTACAGCGCGGTATCCACTTTTGACTACACCATCCTGACGAAACAGGATATCGCCGCTGTAAGACCTGCGGAAAAAGGCGACAATGTGTGGACTGAAGGCGTTGTAACCCGCATCGACGGCGCTAAAATGTACATCCAGGACAAGGATGCAGCCATCGTGCTGTACGGTTTCCCGGCATTTGCTGAAGTTGGAGACCTCGTAGACGTTCAAGGCGCTATGGATATCTATAGCAACCTGCAGGAGCTCAAACCGGTTACCGGCCTCACTTATAAGGTAATCACTGCAAATGCAGGTGTTCCGGCTCCCAAGCTGATCACCGCTGCAGATCTTTCATCCGCTAACGGTGAAGCTCATGAAGCTCAGCTCGTCACGCTCAAGGATGTAACCATCAACAGTAAAGACGGAAGTACTGTCATTGCCAGCCAGGGCAATCAGACATTCACTATCTACTCCGGCCTTTCCCAGCTGGCGGCAGGTAAGCATTTTGACCAGATTACAGGTGTAATTGAGCAATTTAACTCGACTTATCAGCTCATTCCGCTGGGTGCCGAAAGTCTGGTAGAGGAGCTGTTCTCCGTCATTGCCAGCCCGGGTGCGGGTCCAATCATCATTGGCGGACAGGTTACGCTCTCCAGCCCTACTGAAGGCGCAACAGTACACTTTACCCTTGACGGTGCTACACCGACAGCAGCAAGCCCGCTGTATACAGCACCAATCACTGTCGACAAAGACATTGTGATCAAGGCAGTTGCCGTACTGGGCGGCCAGACCAGCAAAGTCTACACTTTTGAATACAAAGCTTCAGGACAGCCGCGTATCCATGACATTCAGGGCGAATCCCATACCTCCAGCTTTGCCGGACAGACGGTTACGGATGTAGAGGGTATCGTTACAGAGCTTGGATACACGTTTGCAAACGGCAATTATAAAGGCTTTTTCATCCAGGATCCTAAGCCTGACAACAACATCAACACCTCGGAAGGGATTTTCGTATACAGCACCAATGCCAGCCTGAAGCCTGCAATCGGGGATCATGTGGCGGTTACGGGTCTTGTCTCCGAGTACAATGAAGGAAGCAGCAGCAACCTGACTTCCACCCAAATTACGCTCAGCTCCATCAAGACCATTGCGAAGGATGTAGAACTGCCGGCAGCTGTAGTGCTTGGCGCAGGCGGACGGGTTATTCCGGACTCCATCATCGATAATGACGGTCTGACAGTGTTCCAGCCTTCTGAAGATGCGGTTGATTTCTACGAATCCCTTGAAGGCATGCGCGTTACCCTGCCAAGCCCGACCATTATCAGTCCTTACTGGACCAGCGGCGGCGGGAATTCATTGCTTTATAACATCCCTGTAAGAGTAGAAAATACACCTCAGGACGTCGTAACTCCAGCCGGAGGACTTGTCCTGAAAGGATTGGATAACCTGAATCCGCAGCGCCTCCTGATTGCTTATGGCGATCCCGGACAGGAAGTCGGTACAGGCGACAAATTCAATGGTGATATTACAGGTGTAATTGGCTACAACAACGGTAATTACAAGGTTATTCCGGGTAACGGAAGCCTGCCGGGTATCACAACAAGCACGTTCAAGCAAGAAACCTCAACGATCACTGTAGACGAAGACAAGCTGCTGATTGCTTCCTACAACATTGAGAACTACTATCCGGGCGTAGGAACAGCAAAGATCCAGAAGCTGGCCGAATCCATTACAGTAAATATGAAAAAACCGGACATCATCAGCGTTGTTGAAATGCAGGACAGCGATGGTGAAGGCAACAACGGTAACGTTGAAGCCAGTGCAGCCGAGCTGATTCAGGCGATCCAGGCAGCTGGAGGCCCGGCTTACACGTATGTAGATATTGCTCCGGTAAATAACGCGGACGGCGGGGCTCCGGGCGGAAATATCCGGGTCGGCTTCCTCTATAATGCCGCAAGAGTTAAACTGGCTGACAGCATCAACGGCCAAAAAGGTTCTGCTACACAGGCTGTCGGCTACGACGTCACTGCTGACGAGCTGACTTACAATCCGGGAAGAATCGACCCGGCTAACAGTGCTTTTGCCAGCTCGCGTAAACCGCTTGCGGCCCAGTTTGAATTTAACGGTGAAAAAGTTATTGTCATCGCCAACCACTTCAACTCCAAATCCGGCGATAACGGTCCTTTCGGAAATGTACAGCCCCCTGTGCTTTCAAGTGAGACCCAGCGGCATAACATTGCTGCAGTAGTGAACGGTTTTGTAAAAGAGGTTCTGACAGCTAATCCTGCTGCGAACATCGTTGCTCTTGGCGATCTTAACGATTTCCAGTTCACTCAGACAGCAACCATTCTTAAAGGCAACGAGCTCGATAATCTGATCGACAAGCTGCCGCTGAACGAACGCTACACTTACACGTACGACGGCAACTCTCAGGTGCTGGACCATCTGCTGGTAAGTAAAAACCTGACAGCGTCCGCCGAGATTGATGTCGTGCATCTGAATGCCGATTTCCCGGAATCACGCGGAAGAGTTTCCGACCATGATCCGGTTCTGGCACAGCTTGACCTGAATGCAGACTTCTCCCTGAGAGTCCTGCACACGAATGATACACACAGCCATCTGGAAACCGTTGTTAAACGGATGACGGCAATCAAACAGGAACGCACCGGCAACTCCATCCTGCTCGATGCAGGGGATGTATTCTCCGGCACGCTCTATTTCACTAAGTTTGAAGGTCTTGCCGATCTGGAATTTATGAACTATATCGGCTACGATGCCATGACTTTCGGGAACCACGAATTCGATAAGGGGCTGCCAACACTGAGAACCTTCATCGATGAAGCGGAATTCCCGTTCATCAGCTCCAACATTGATTTCACAACCAAAGAAAACGAGCTGAAGGATATTTTTGTTAACAAGGTTGGAGGTTCGGATAAAGATACTCCAGTCCAAGACGGACATATCTATCCGTCCGTAATTAAAGAGGTATATGGCGAGAAAATCGGGATCTTCGCGTTGACTACTGAAGATACGGTAGGGCTGTCCTCACCAGGCGACAACATTGCCTTCAAGGATTACAAAACCAGCGCCGACAACACTGTGAAATCCCTGCAGGCACTGGGTATCAACAAGATCATCGCTGTGTCCCACCTGGGCTACAATGTAGACCAGAAGCTGGCTGTTGAGGTTCCGGGCATCGACGTGATCGTCGGCGGCCACACCCACACCAAGCTGGATAAATCGGTTATCTTCAACGAAAACACTGAGCCTACACTGATTGTACAGACCGGTGAATACGGCACGTACCTCGGCGAGCTCGATGTCAATTTCGACGACGAGGGTGTAATCACAACCTACAATGGTAAGCTGATCGATACGACAAAATATGCTGAGGACGCTACGGCCAAAGAAATGCTGGCCAAGTATGATGTTCAGCTGGCAGAAATCCGTCAGACCAAAGTCGGCGACACTGCGGTTCCGCTGGTCTATGACCGGATGATCAACGGCAAGCTGACCCGTGTGGTCCGTAATGAAGAGACCAACCTCGGGAACCTGATTGCCGACGGTATTAACGTCAAGGCCAAGGAACTTGTAAGCAAGCTGATCCCTGAATCCGAGCAGTCCTCCATCAAAGGCTACGTAGCCATTCAGAACGGCGGCGGTATCCGCGCCGGTATTGATCAGGGCGAAATCACCCTTGGTGAAGTATTGACTGTAATGCCATTCTCCAACAGCCTGGTTGCCCTGAAAGTAACCGGACAGGAAATTATCGCTGCTCTGGAGAACGGCGTCAGCGGACTGGAAAGTGACCAGGGACGTTTCGCTCAAGTCTCAGGCATGCGTTACACTTACGATTCCACCAAAAAAGCGGAAATCGTTAATGCTACAACCAATGTTGTTGAACAGGCCGGCGAGCGCATCGTCTCTGTAGACATTAAGCAGGCAGACGGCAGCTACACTGCCATCGACCCTAAGGCTTACTACATCCTGTCCACCAACTCCTTCATGGCAGGCGGCGGTGACTTCTACCGTTCCCTGGCAGCTGCGAAGGCAGACGGACGTTACTACGAGCTGTACCTGCCGGACTATGAAGTCTTCACAGACTATCTGAAGCAGCTCAAAACAGTAAACATCGGTACAGAAGGACGCATTACGGATCTGAAGGGTGCTGCTCCAGAGAAGGACTTCTCGCTAAGAGTACTGCACACGAATGATACACACAGCCATCTGGAAACCGTTGTTAAACGGATGACGGCAATCAAACAGGAACGCACCGGCAACTCCATCCTGCTTGATGCAGGGGATGTATTCTCCGGCACGCTCTATTTCACTAAGTTTGAAGGTCTTGCCGATCTGGAATTTATGAATTACATCGGCTATGATGCCATGACCTTCGGGAACCATGAGTTTGATAAAGGCCTGCCGACACTCAGAACCTTCATCGACGCGGCCGATTTCCCGTTCATCAGCTCGAATATCGACTTTACTTCGAAAGAGAACGAGCTGAAGGATATCTTTGTTAACAAGGTTGGCGGTTCGGATAACGCTACTCCGGTGGAAGACAGTCATATCTACCCTGCTGTAATTAAAGAAGTAGACGGTGAGAAAATCGGGATCTTCGCTCTGACTACAGAAGATACCGTTGGATTGTCCTCTCCGGGCAACAACATCGCCTTCAAGGATTACAAAACCAGCGCCGAAAACGCAGTGAAGTCCCTGCAGACATTGGGTATCAACAAGATCATCGCTGTATCCCACCTGGGTTACAATGTTGACCAGAAGCTGGCTGTAGAGGTTCCGGGCATCGACGTGATCGTCGGCGGCCACACCCACACCAAGCTGGATGCTCCGGTCGTCTTCAACGAAAACACTGAGCCTACACTGATTGTACAGACCGGTGAATACGGCACGTATCTCGGTGAGCTCGATGTCAATTTCGACGATGAGGGCGTAATTACGAAGTATGACGGTAAGCTGATCGATACGACAAAATATGCTGAGGACGCTGCGGCCAAAGAAATGCTGGCCAAGTATGATGTTCAGCTGGCAGAAATCCGTCAGACCAAAGTCGGCGACACTGCAGTTCCGCTGGTCTATGACCGGATGATCAACGGCAAGCTGACCCGTGTGGTCCGTAATGAAGAGACCAACCTCGGGAACCTGATTGCCGACGGTATCAACGTCAAGGCCAAGGAACTTGTAAGCAAGCTGATCCCTGAATCTGAGCAGTCCTCCATCAAAGGCTACGTAGCCATTCAGAACGGCGGCGGTATCCGCGCCGGTATTGATCAGGGCGAAATCACCCTTGGTGAAGTATTGACTGTAATGCCATTCTCCAACAGCCTGGTTGCCCTGAAAGTAACCGGACAGGAAATTATCGCTGCTCTGGAGAACGGCGTCAGCGGACTGGAAAGTGACCAGGGACGTTTCGCTCAAGTCTCAGGCATGCGTTACACTTACGATTCCACCAAAAAAGCGGAAATCGTTAATGCTACAACCAATGTTGTTGAACAGGCCGGCGAGCGCATCGTCTCTGTAGACATCAAGCAGGCTGACGGCAGCTACACCGCCATCGACCCTAAGGCTTACTACATCCTGTCCACCAACTCCTTTATGGCAGGCGGCGGTGACTTCTACCGTTCCCTGGCAGCTGCAAAGGCAGACGGACGTTATTACGAGCTGTACCTGCCGGATTATGAAGTCTTCACAGACTATCTGGCACAGCTGAAGACAGTGAACATCGGTACAGAAGGACGCATTAAGGATCTGAAGGGTGCAACGCCTACACCTACACCTACGCCGACTCCAACGCCGGGCAATAACGGTGGTGGACCAGTGGCAACAGCAGCACCTACTGCGACAGCAACAGCTACACCGGCACCACCGGCTGCTGCGCAGGTAACAACCATTGCAACTGCGACACTGACAGCCCAGTTTGCTGCACTGCCTGCAGGCAGCAATGAACTGGTCATCCCGCTGACTTCTACAACAGGCGGAGCACAGGCTGTACTTCCAGCCAGCGTATTGATTCAGCAGGCCGCAGCTAATCCGGCAGCAGTGATTACCTTTACTACAACAAACGGAGCTTCTTACTCGCTTCCGCTCGGCGTTGTGAACGGAACTGCACTTGCCGCACAACTCGGCACAAACGACTTTACGATCACTGTATCCATTCTGCCAGCCAGCACCGCTGTGCTGGGCAGTGTGAATCAGGCAGTAGCTGCACAAGCAGGTTCGGTTACTCTGGCAGCACCGGTAATTGAGTTCTCCATTTCCGCTCAGGCCGGTAATAACAGCGTACCGCTGAACAGCTTCGGCAGCACCTACGTAAGCCGCACGATTAAAGCAACTCAAGGATTAAATCCGGACAATGCAACTGCTGTCTCCTATGATCCGGTAACCGGTAAGCTCTCGTTCGTGCCTTCCGTAATCACTACCCTGGCCGACGGAACTACGGAAGTTACGATCAAACGTAACAGCAACAGCTATTACACTGTTGTCCAGTCCAGCAAGACATTCGGAGATATCACCAGCCACTGGGCAAAATCAGCGATTGATCTGCTGGCGTCCAAGCTGATTATCACCGGAACAAGCGATACTGCCTTCTCACCTTCACAATCGGTGACCCGCGCAGAATTCGCCGCCCTGATTACCCGCTCGCTCGGTCTGGCAACAGCAAGCAGCGGCACTACCTTCAGTGATGTCAATGCAGGTGCATGGTATGCGGATGCTGTATACACAGCGGCTGCTGCGGGGCTGATCACCGGCTATACAGACGGCAGCTTCAAGCCGGACAGCCCGATCACCCGTCAGGAGATGGCTGCAATCCTGTCCAAAGCCATGAAGTATACCGGCAAGTCACTGAACAATGATCCTGCGGCGCTGGCCAAATTCAGCGATGCCGCTGCCCTTCCTGCCTGGTCTCAGGCAGCTGTAGCTGAAATTGCTGCTGAGGGCATCATCCAGGGTCAGCCGGACGGCTCGTTCGCTCCGCAGAAATCAGCAACCCGCGCGGAAGCTGCTACAATGCTGGAGAAAACCCTGCTGGCGCTTGGCTTTATCAACTAAACCCTTGTAACTCCATTTAAAGAGGCGGTCCACCCGGATGTCGATAACATCCGGCGGGGGCCGCCTCTTTTTTTTGACGCAAAAATATTATTTAGCCGCTGCTACCGGTACAGTAGCTTCTAATTCCGGAATATACTCGACCTTCACTTTCCCCTGGGCATCGAGCTGAAATTCACTGATACTGTTCGCTTTGTATACAAAATGATACGGTTTTATGGTTATTGACTGCGGTACAGACGCCAGTGGCGCGAACCTTGAGTCCTCAATTAACACATTGCCGCCCGTAGCGCTCGTCCCGTTTCCTGACAGCATCGGGATTTTGTTCCCCTGATCATCAAACAGATCGTATCCGATACTGCCGCCGCTGCTGTGCATTTCGGATATCGTCATGCCGTCCAGCTCCAGCCGGGTCGTTATATTGGTTGTCACCGGTGTCAGCTCAACCTTGTCCACCTGCATCGTGATATTCCCGTAATGCTGTGCAGCCGCGGGTGCCAGCACCAGATTGTCCCGGGTGTTCAGCTCTACCGGTATATCAAGCAGGAAAGGCTCCTCTACCCCGACCATTTTAAAATGTAAGCCAAGCGCGAACTGCTGCGGAAACGCCTGCCCGCCCTGATTGCGCAGATCCGAAAATTCCAGCACCAGCTTATCACTATCCGGAATCGGGAAAAGGAAAAGGCCGATGCTGCTGCCATAAGGAGCGTAGTCGTTCAGCGGCTGCCCGTTAACCGACAGCTCAACGTCAGTCATGGCTTCCTGCAAGGATTCCGGCTGCGACTCTGCTCCGGAGGCGGATGCCGGGGCTGTCAGCTCAAGACCGACCGAGACCCTTATCCCGTCAAAAGCCACCGCCGTCGCAGCCACGCTGACACCGCCATGCGTATCACTTACTACCAGACTGTTATACAGGCCCTGCTCATCCGCAGCCCGCAGCCCGAGGTCCCCGGCCAGCTGAAATACCCGCTCCATTCCGGGAATCTGCCGCAATGCTTCTGCCGCCGCCGGAGAAATCAGTCCGGTTCCTGCTGCAGTAGCCATGATCAGTACAGCCGCCGCCACCGCTGCAGCTGGCTTCCGCCATCCCCGCCGCCCTGACGCTGCCTCCCGGCTCACCTGCCTCCGCTTCTGGTCATACCGGTCCATAACCCCGCGGGTCAGATCAATCTCAGCAGGAGTGTCCCGGATCATCTGCTCAAGCCGGCCCAATTCACTATCCTCTATCACTGTGCGGTTCACCAAACCTGATCTCCCCCTTCTTTTTTGGCCGGCCCAGCTTGTCCCGCAGACGCTCATATTTCTTGCGGACTCTGGCCGGATTCATGCCTACAATAACCGCTATCTGTTCAAAATTGTACTGCTCGAGCGCCCGCAGCAGCAAAATCTGCCGTTCCTCAGGATTCAGCCGGGCCAGCAGCTCATGAACCTTGTCTGTAAGCGCGGGCCCGGTTCCCTCGGTCTCAGCCTGCTGCCTGTACATGGCGAACAGTTTGAAGCCTTTACTCCGCTTTTTAAGCAGGTCTGTACAGTGGTTTCGCGCAATCCTGTACAACCATGCAGAGAAAGAGACGGTGTGCCGGAAACCGCCGATATGCTCCAGCGCCTTAAGAAAAATATCCTGCGCGGCATCCTCCGCCTCCTCCCGGCTTCCCAGCAGATAATAGCAGTACAAATAAATTGACCGCTGAAAATGCTCAATAATGAGGCTGTAGGCCTGCACATCGCCTTGCCGGACCTGCTCCACGATGACTACTAGCGCCTCCTCTTCCCGGTTGTTTCTCCCGGTATGTGCCGGCTCCTTCATAAACTCCCCCCTCTCTATGCCTATATAACTGAAAAAGCTGCGTTTTGTGACAATGATTAAAAAGTTGGCTTTAAAATCTGCTGCAGACGAATGCATCAAATGTATTCTTATCGCTTGAATAATCATTTTAGTTCGCATATAATAAAACCATGGTTTAGTTCTATATTTATAGAACAAGTAGTAAATGTATTATCTACCCTACCTTTTGAAATGAGGAACTCCCTATGGGCTACTGTATTGAAGTCGATTTTGCACCTATGTATGAATGTATCGCCAGTCTGAACGCTTTTCTATACAAACAGAATCATAATGCCATGGATGCCGGTAAGCTATGGGTCCGTGAAGTGCAAGACCGGTTCGCCCCGGTACAGCTTCAGAAGATGCGGGAGGTTATCAGCCTGTCTGAGGATTTCAATTTGAATCCCTATATCTGGAGCTGTCCGGGTGAGCGGACGGTCAGCGGATTTCTAAGCTGGTTTGAGGAGCTGACAACAGGGGAGTTATTTGAGATTTCCGGACGTTTCGGCCAATCCGTCCCTGCCAATCTTCCTGAGCTGCGCAGTAGAGCGGCAGAGATGCTGCGCGAATGGGATGCCCGCTATTTCAGCGGTATTGATCCGCGGATTCTTGCGGGACTGCAGAGCGAAGCAGACAGCCGGAGAAAGACGCTCGGCGGCGGGAATGACATGGAGGTTTATGAACAGGCAACTGCCGGCATGCGCCTGTATCCGGCAGAGCAGCTGAAGCAGGTCATTCTTATTCCCCAATATCATCCCCGGCCGCTCGTTACTACAGCTTTTTATGATGAGTTTGTGTTCACCAGCTACTCTTGTGATGTGCTTCCTCCGGAGGAAGGACGTCCCCCTGCGGCGCTTCTGCGGCTTACCCGGGCGCTGTCCGATGAGACGCGGCTGTATATCCTCCGGCTGCTGACCAGCCGGCAGCTGAGCTTCACTGAAATCGTCAAACAGGTGGGCCTGTCCAAAAGCACGATCCATTACCATCTGATCGCCTTGCGCGCCGCCGGACTGGTCATCGTCCACAGCACTGGCAAAACGGCCTCTTACAGCCTGCGGCTGGAGGCACTGCAGGCGCTGCCGGAGCAAATCGGGAAGTATCTGGAGAGCTGATCCGGATCAGGAAAGGAAGGAGATTTACACGTGTTCAAACAAAAAAACAGTTACTACGGGCTTTTGGCGACTATATCCTTAAGCACCTTCGGCGATACCTTCGGACTCCTGGCCATGGAATGGCTGGTCTATGAGCTGACCGGCTCCAAGCTGGCCATGGGTGCGCTTGTGCTCGCCTCCGGCATTCCGGAGCTCCTCATCCGGCTGCTGGGATCTCCGCTCTCCGACCGGCTGAACCGTGTGCGCCTGATGGCCTGCCTCGGATCGTTCCGGCTGCTGGCCATCCTCCTGCCGCTCGGCATGGGGCTTCTAGGCCAGCTGCAGCTCTGGCATCTCTTCGCTGCAGCAATGCTCAGCGGTGCCTGCTCTGCGTTGTTTTTGCCGACTGCAACCGCCGTCGTCCCCGGCATAGCCGGCGACCGCAAGCTGATGCGGGCCTTTGCAATCATCGAAGGCTGCAAGGGCGCCGCCGTCCTGCTCGGGCCGGCGCTGGCCGGCGTGCTGACCGCATCCAGCGGTGCGCTGCCGGCTCTGGGCATCAATGCGCTGTGCTATTCAGCCGCCATTGCCACTCTGTTCAGCCTGCCGAAGCTGGCAAAGCCCCGGGAAGTAGCCGGCCGCTTCTCCCTTCAGGAATACCTGGGAGAAATCGCCGAAGGATTCAGCTTTTATAGGCAATTCCCGGCCATGCTGACTATTATGGTTCTGGTCTCCGTCAGCAATCTCAGCTCGGTTGCCATCTGGACCATGATGGTCCCCTATGTCCGTGAAGTGCTGCACCGTGATGCGGCCGCACTGGGCTCCCTGGGTACGGCATCGGCGCTTGGTTACCTGAGCGGAATCAGTATCGTCTCGCTGATCGGTGAGATCAGACGCAGACGGCCCTTCATGCTCGGCAGCCTGATCGGAATCGGGCTGGTCACCGCTTTGTGGGGGCTCATTCCAAGCTATCCGTTCGCCCTTGCTGCGGCATTCATGGCTGGCGTCTTCGGACCGTTCTTCGGCTCCCTGAGCTCCGCTCTTCACGGGCAACTGGTCCCGGCAAGCCACCAGGGCCGGGTGAATTCCATCCGCTTCCTGATCGGCGGCGGACTGCAGCCGCTTGGCGCTTTGGCCGGCGGGGCGGTTGCCGAATTCTACGGGGTTCCGGCGTTGTTCGTGGCCGCCGGGCTGCTGCCGGTCATCTGCGCCGGACTTGCGGCGCTGCTCCCCGGCCTGAAGGCACTGGACGGTGATCTGACACAGCTTGCGGCCGGAGCCCGATTGGGCGTTCCGGCTGCAAGCCGGGTACAGCATGCCAAATAAGCAGCACAAACAGGCAGTGCCGTGTACGGGCACTGCCTGCTGTTACAGCTATTAATGCATTCTAAAGCTATCCAGCTTCATGAAAATAAGCCTACCGGGGCCTTGCTGATCTACCTAAGTGGAATTTCGCCATCTATTTAGGAGTAATCTCCCCGGAATGGAGCTGCTAAGTGGAAAAATGTCACTTAATTCCGTGTTTATCCTGCGCAGAGGGTGAATGAAACAAATGAATTTCAGAGGCCACAGCCTGCATCCCTACGATTCCATAACAGCATCAGCGGACTCGTAATGACTAATGTCCCCATGCATCAATATCTCCGGCACACCATCCGTGATGTCGATCCGGCACAGGCAGGTTGGATGAATATAAGGCAGATCCCACAGCTTGTTCATCGGCCGTGCTTCAAAGTAGGCCATCAACACTTTGATTACAACTGTGTGCGTCACAATAAGCACCGTCTGCCCCTCATGGGTACTTACAATCTCTTGCAGCCTGTTCAGCGCCCGCTCCTGCACCTGGGCGAAGGTCTCACTGCCCTCCACACCGAATTTCTCCGGGTCTTCCCAGAAATACCGGAACTGCTCCGGTTCGGCCAGCTTGATTGCTGAGGATTCGCAGCCCTCCCAGCCTCCCATGCACAGCTCCTTGAACTCGTCGCAGGCGGTTACGGGAATCTTGCGTTCTCCCAGAATGATCTCCGCAGTCCGCAGTGTCCGCGGGCTGGAGCTGGCATACACCGCATCCAGGTGCACCTCCTGCAGCCCCTTGCCAAGCCACTCGGCCTGCTGCACCCCAAGCGGAGTAAGCGGCGAGTCCTGATGCCCCTGCATCCGCTGCTGCACATTCCACTCTGTCTGGCCGTGCCGGGTTAAATAGACCGTAGTTGTTGCCATAGGTAACTCCTCCTTTAACCTGCCTTGGGCAATATAGTTCGAACTAGTGATTTTTATGTTTTAGGATTAGCCGTGACTCCAGAAATATTTGGGCTTCCAGCCGCTGCCCCTCTGCAGACTTCTTCAATTATACCGCTGTTCGTGCTGGAAACCCGCAGACTGCCTATGATCCCTGACAATTATCGCGGCTCCCACCGTACGTGTCCACCGGTCAGCTGTCCCGCCAGCGGTCAGACTTCCCGCTGCCCGATCGCTGCCCTTCTACCCTTCAGCCCTTCAGCCCTTCAGCCCTTCAGTCCTTTTGCACAGCTATCCTGCTGCCATGCTCTCCTGCTGCTCCGCCGCCTACTTCCGTTTCCGCTCCAGCCACTTCACGCCGTAATCCACCAGCTCCCGCTGCGGCATCAGCTGGGCGGCCGAGGCCGCCACGTTGCCGTGCCGGATTAGCCGGGTCTCCCGGCCGAAGTCCCCGCCAAGCGCCGCAAAATCCTCCGAATCCCAGTTCAGGTCCCTGAACTGTACCCACTGCCGGTTCCCCTCAACCAGCATTGGTGTGCCGGCAATGACCTCCTGCTTCCCGGCATACCCTGCCCGGTATTCCGCCAGATGCAGCGAGGTGTTATTCAGGCTGTCTACGCCCAGCAGCAGCACATGCCCTTGCAGATCATAGATCCGGGCCAGCGGCGACTGCTCGCCAAAGGCGAATTCCAGCCCGTGCCCGTTAATAATGAAATCCCTGTGTTTCCCCCAGGCTACAAAGGAATCAATCGGGTGGCTGCTCCGCCTGACCCCGCGCTGCTTGCGGAACGTATCCGCAATAACGCCCATGCCCCGCAGCGGGGTCAGGTCCGGATCATAGGGAGGCATCTGCTCGCGAATCGTCTGCCACCATGCTTCCGGAACGGGCGGCCTGCTCCAGCCGGAAGGATCAGTCTGGTCAGAGGACTGTGACGGCATAATGAGGGTCCCTTCCGTCCCGAGCACCTCCTCCAGGGCAAGAATAACAGCCACGGGGCCGCCGGCTACCCACTGGCCCAGTGACTTAAAAGAGGAATGCAGCAGCAGGGTCATCCCCTCCTGTACACCCAGCCTGCGGAAATCAGCCGCAAGCGTCTCTACAGTAATCAGATTGCCTTGTATTTCTTCCACTTTGACACCTGCCTCCAAACGTCTATTCCTTAATAAAATTCCTTATCCTCCGGCCTTACACCGCCTGTCCCCAGCAGCTTGATCCGGTATTCTCCGGGGGAGATGCCCTCCAGCTCCTTGAATACACGGGTAAACTGCTTGCTGTTCTCAAATCCGACGGCCTCCGACACCCCCGACAGCTTCAGCATACGGCTGCTTGCGAGCAGCTCTTTGGCATGGCGGATACGCACTTTTTTGAGATAGATGACAAAGCTCTCGCCTGTATAGGCCTTAAAGGCCTCGCTGAAATAAGAATAGCTGAGCGACACATGATTGCTAACCATCGCCATATTCAAGGGACGCGCGTAATGCTCCTCGATATAAGCCAGCGCCGCTTCCATATCGGCATGCTCGGTATGTGCAGACCGTACTCCTATAATATAATCGTTTACACTGAGCAGCAAATGCTCCAGCGCGCGGTAATAGTCATGGAAATGGCGGTAATTATATAAATTGCCCACTGTACGGTATAGCTTCAGCACCTCAACGGAAGCCTCCCCGTGCACCCGGAACACCTCATCGAGTACACGTTCGTTGATGCTGCGGGCCACATTCTCCACGTAAGCCAGATCCAGATGCTGCAAATGCTCGGTCTGAAAAATACTCCCCAGCAGGCTCTTAATCTCCTTCTCCCGCTCGGTCCCCAGCATATTCAGCAGCTTGCGCAGCTCCTCCTCCGGCAGGGGAAAGCTCAGCCGGTCAGCACGGATACTCCCGTACTCCATAAAGCCGGACTGGGGGGTCAAAAACGTATACTGCAGGGCACGGCAGGCCTGTCTATAGCATTCCTGAACATCCTCCGGGTTGCCCGTCAGCTCGCTTACACCCATCAGCAGCCCTTTATTTTCCTTCGTTTCTGCGATTCTGTACAGGTTCAGGAACGGTTCAGCCTTCCCGCTTGCAAGGACCAGCTTCCCTTCCCAGTCGGTCAGAATCTCGGTGAACTGCTGCTCGAGCGGCCCCGCCAGCCGTTCCAGCAGTCCCTGCACCTCACCCGCGTTCATTCGCGTACCATCTCCGTAATAATAGTTTACTACGCCTATCATATACGGAAGCTGCAGCCTTCCCAGCTCCTCCAGCTGCTCAGGGGCGGGCTGCACATCCTGCTGCTGCAGCAAGCGCTGGAGGCGGGCGGTCCGCAGCTCCTTGCGGTATTTCTCGGTTTCCAGCGCCTGCCGGCTTGCGCCGCTCTCCTGCGCCTTTCGTTCCTGCTGAATTTGCTCGAGGATACCGAACAGCTCCTCGCGGCGGATCGGCTTCAGCAGGTAGTCCTTCACCCGGTGGCGGATCGCGCTTTTGGCATATTCAAAATCATCATGGCCGCTCAGAATGACCACGGCCGGACGCCGGTCCGGCAGTACTTCCTCCGATAAATGTTCAAGCAGCGTGATTCCGTCCATTACGGGCATACGGATATCGGTAATAATGATGTCGGCCGGCTCCCGCCGGAACTGCTCCAGCGCCTCCTGGCCGTTGCCTGCCAGCCCAATCGTATAAACCGCAGGATATTCCCGTTCAATCATTGCCTTAAGACCCTGGCGGATCATTTTCTCGTCATCGACGATCAGCAGCTTCTTCATCCTCTTTTATCCCCCGTCAAAAGTACTTTAGGCAGCGTCATGAAGACCGTAGTCCACTTTCCCGGCTCGCTTTGCAGCTCCAGCCCGTAGGCCTCGCCGTAGAACAGCTGCAGCCGCTGATGCACATTTCTGAGGCCGATACCTCCGGCTTTATAGCCTGAGGTTACCGCACCGGAAAACTCTGTGCTCTGCTCTTCTTTGGCATAAATGCTCTCATGCAGGACGGCCAGCCGCTCCGGCGTAAGCCCGCAGCCGTTGTCACCGATCAGGATAAAGAGCTCCCCCTCCGATTCGGTCACATCGATACGTATACAGCGGCCTTCCGGCTCATCCCCGCCGGTATTCCAGGCATGCTTCACACTGTTCTCCACAATCGGCTGCAGCGACATTTTCAGCACTTCGACTTCCATATAAACCTGATCTATGTTCAACTCCAGATGGATGGGGTGTTCAAAGCGGATATTCATAATCTCGATATAATTCTGAATATGGCGGATTTCATCGCGCAGCTTCACATATTCGCCTGTCCATTTAAAGTTATAGCGCATCATCCCGCCCAGCCAGGTCAAGGCATCGGATATCGTCCGCTGATCCTCAATCTCCGCCAGCATTTTAATATTTTCCAGCGTATTGTAGAGGAAGTGTGCGTCAATCTGATTATGCAGCGTGCGCAGCTCGGCCTCCTTCGTGAGCGCCTGCTTATGGACGGCCTGGGCCACCAGTGTATTAATCGTGTTCATCAGCTTGTTGAAGTGATGCGCCAGCTCCCCGACCTCCCCGCCTCCGCGGATGGCAAGCCCCGTATAGGTCTCGCCTTTGCGCACCTTTTTCATTGTTTCGGTCAGCAGCCGCAGCTTTTTGAGAATGAAGGCATTCATGACATAAGCGATCAGCGTAACCAGAAAAATAAACCCGATGTTGGCGCCGATCAGCAGATTGCGGGTCTGGGAGATATGCTTCATTACATCTTCCATGGATACCACATTGATCAGCGAAGCGCCGATCCGCTCAAGCGGAGTATGAATCAGCATGAACGAGCTGCCGTTCTCCTTGTAATGAATATCCCATTCCCCGGTCTCCCCGTATTGCTTCAGCCGCTCGGTAATGGCCTTTTCCAGCTGGGTGTAGTTCTCTGTAAAAGAGTTGTCATTGCGCGTAAACAGCCGCATGCCGGAATCCGCAATGAACATCTGGGACTGATTGTCGCGCACATCTGTATAGGTCTTTGGTGTAAAATTGTTCAGCATCATATCGACCTGGATCATTCCGACATGATGGCCCGCCGGAATGCTGATTGCCCGCAGAAGAGAGACCTTGGGCTGCCCCTCTGTCAATAAATTGGTGTAGCGCTGCATGACATCAGGATCATTGCTCTGAAAAACCCACAGCTCCCTTTCTTCCAGCTTCAGCGCTTCCTGGTACCACGGTTCCCCATAAACCCGGTCTTCGCGCAAAATAATCGGCCAGATCTCATACATGCTCTCGTTGTTTGAGTACAGCCGCAGATGCTCGATGCCAGGGTTATTCAACTGAATCCGGCTTAAATTGACAAACGTTGTGTTGTTAAAATCAACAAGCTCCCCTAACGTAAGAGCGCTCTCATTCGAGAGATAGCTTCGTACAGCCGAGTCGGAATACGCGATCTGCGCCGCCCGCTCCATCACCTCAATCTGATTGACGATGTGGAGCTTCTCCATCTGCAGCAGGTAATTGTTCTTGTCCACGGCATCACGGACGTAAGTATTGTTAATCGTTCTGAAGGAATACACGGAGACCAGCAGACTCGGGCCGAGGATGATAAAAATATAGGCCGCCACCAGCCTGCTCTGCAGCGATCTGCGCCCCCACCAGTAGCTGAAAGAGCTCCAAAGCTCTCTAATCCGTTTACGCATACGCACTCTCCCGTGGCTGCATCAGACCTGTTATTAAAAGCGTTAAATAGAAGCAAACAACCCAAAAGCCCGCGGTCAGCGGGCAATTGGGTCTTATTCTATGCTATTCCATACCGAGTTTCTTTTTGTTCTCCTGATACTTGGTCTGTCTGTAGGCATCGAAGGTCGCAAAGCCTTCTTTATCCTTCTTTGCGAGGTAGTCACTCCAGATTTCATCGAACTCGGCATCGGAGGAAGCCATCAGCAGCTTCGGCATCGTTTTGCCGCGGAGCTGTTTGAGCTTGGTAGCGACAATGCCTTCCGGCGAGTTGCCGGTAGGATCGATCAGCTGGAACTCAGAAGTGTTAATGGCCTTACCGCGGGTCCAGTCTTCCAGCTGCTTGAACGGTTCTACCGATTTAGGAGCCCATTGGTCGGTAATGTTCGTGTTCTGCATCATCCAGAACGTGAAGGAAGAGCCGTATTTCTTGTCGAATGCCGCGCGGTCGCTGTTCATCAGCGCGAATGCTTCAGGCAGGAACTGGTCCTTGCCATCAATTGTATCATAGCTGACGCCTTTTTCACCCAGGTACAAATCTTTATTTCCTTCCTCACTGTTCAGGTAGCTGAGGAATTTGATAGCGCGTGCTTTGTCTTTTACGTTCTTGGAGATCAGGGTCACTGTCCAGCCGGAGATACCAGGGCCGTTCAGGGTTGGCTGATCAAGAGCGGTATTGGAAGGTCCGTCAACAGCAATATAGGTCTGCTCAGGATTTTTCTGGTAGATCGTTCCAAGCTGGGAAGCGAAATCTGTACGTTGGTACAGCATTGCAAAGTAGCGGCCCTGAGCGATTTTTTCTTCCATTTGAGCGCGCTTGTCAATGAAGATGTCTTTAGCCAGCAGTCCGTCCTGATTCGCCTGACGGAGTGTTTTCATCCAGCGTACATACTCCGGATCGGTCTCGCGTTCATACACCTTGCCGTCTTTTTCCCAAGGGATCGCCAGGAAATTCTGCAGGTAGCCTTCCAGGGAGTCATTGCCGTTCTCCGTAAACTCATGCAGGCCGAGTGGAATAAGCGGCTGGCCGTTTACTTGAGGGAATTTCTCCTGCGCCATTTTGAGGGCGTTCAGGAAGCCTTCCGGTGTGCGCATATCCGGGCTGCCGATCGCTTCGTAAATATCCTTGCGGACTACGAAGGTCTGGTTGGATACATAGTTTGCGCCATACTTTTCATAGTCGGCAGGCGAGGAGGAAGAGTTCGGATAACCGTAGACATTGCCGTCCTCCTGGGTGTACCAGCCGAGCTTATCTTTATCGGAAACCTTGTAGAAGTAAGGGTCATATTCATCCGCCAGCTTGTTGAGCGGCAGCACCATATCGCCTTCGATCATTTTCTTGATCGCATCTTCCCAGAAGCCGAGGGTTATGAAGTCAGGCAGCTGGCCGGAAGCAATCATTGTATTCAGCTTTTCATTTTCGTTACCGGCAGGCACGATGAAGTTAATGTTGACGCCGGTCTTTTTCGTTACATATTGCGAGGTCGGGTCTACACCCCATTTATTTGGAAACCAGGAGAAATTCAGATACCAGTCAAAGGTGATCGGTGAAGTATCGCTTTGCCAGCCCGGCTCATCTCCCGACGGTGCAGCAGCCGTTGGTGCGGCCGAAGCCTCGGTTGTTGCCGCCGCCGTATTGGTGTTCTCCTTATTTGCGTTGGCATTGCCTCCGGCATTGTTGTTGCCTGAGCAGCCTGATGCCGTCATCGCGAGCATCAGTCCCAAGAGCAGCAGCACCATAGATTTTGGCTTGCGTTTCATGCCCATGCTATTTACCCCTTTTCTAAAATGTTATAAATGATTACCTTTATAAGCTCAACCCCGGAAGCAGCAGGCTGCAGCCTCCGGAGGAGTTACCTGATTGGACACGGCCGCTGATTAGCCCTTGATCGAACCGATCATCATGCCTTTTACGAAATAACGCTGCAGGAACGGGTAGACGAATACGATCGGCAGCGTCGTTACTACCATTGTTGCCAGCTTGATGGACTGTGAGGTTACGGTCTTCGTAACGCTGCTGCCCTGCAGGGCGACCATCATCTGGTTGGAGCTGGACTGGGCAACTACCCGGAACAGATACGTCTGGATTGGCTGCAGATCCGGATTGTTGATGTAGATAATACCTGCAAAATAATCATTCCACTGATACACCCCATGGAACAACGCGATCGTTGCGATAACCGGCATGGATACCGGCAGCACCACCCGCAGAAGAATGGACCAGTCATTGGCACCGTCGATCCACGCCGCTTCCTCGAGCCCTTCGGGAATCTCCCGGAAGAAGGTCATAAAGATAATGAGATCGAAGAAGCTGAACAAGACAGGAATAATATAGACCAGGAAGTTATCAAGCAGATGTAAATCCCGGTTCAGCAGGAAGGTCGGAATCAGCCCCCCGTTGAAGAACAGGGTGATGGTACCCAGCAGAATGTAGAATTTTCCGCCGATCAGGTTTTTGCGGGACAGCGCATAGGCTACCATAGCCGTAAAGAATACGTGCAGGACCACCCCGATAACCGTCTTGGCTACCGTAACACCCATCGCCGTCATAATGCCGGAGCTGGCAAAGACCGCTTCAAAGTTTTCCAGACTGAACATGCGGGGCCACCAGTAAATCCCGCCCATCATGGCGTCATTGCCGTCATTAAAGGCGTTGATCAGCACATACCAGATCGGATACAGGGTGATGAAGCAGATGCACAGCATGACCAGGTTATTGGCGATATCAAAAATGGCTTCGCCCATCGTTTTGCGTTTGAGAGAAAACATGGTTTAGATCCTCCTTCTTCTAGAACAGCGATGTGTCGTTGATTTTTTTGGTTACCTGGTTGGCAATCAGCAGCAGGATCAGCGCAATGACTGATTTAATCAACGTGACCGCCATAGAATAGGAGAAGCGGCTGGTGACGATCCCTGTATAGTAGATGTAATAGTCGATTACATTACTGGCACTGTCGTTAAGGGAGTTGCGCAGCACCAGAATCTGGTCAAAATTGGAGTTGAGCACGCCGCTGACCGCCAGGATGAACAGGATGCTGATCGTTCCGCGGATCGCCGGAAGCGTGACATACCACATTTTCTGAAAACGTCCGGCGCCGTCGATGGTAGCAGCTTCATACATTTCCGGGGATACCCCGGCAATGGCCGCCAGGTATATAATTGCTGACCAGCCGAGCTCTTTCCAGATATCCGAGGAAATAACAATGGTCCAGAAGTAGCTTGGTTCCGCCAGGTAAGAAATCGGTTTGTCGATCAGGTTCAGTGCCAGCAGAATATTGTTGATGATCCCAACATCTGCAAGCCACGTTGCCAGAATGCCGCCCAGCACGACCCAGGAGAGAAAGTGCGGCAGGTAGGAGATGGTCTGAATCGCTTTTTTGTAGCGGATCGAACGTACCTCATTGAGAAACAGGGCAAAAATGATAGGAAGCGGAAACCCGATCAGCAGCTTGATTAAACTGATGCCGAGCGTATTCTTGATGACATATCTCAGGTCCTCATCCTCATATAATTCCCGGAAATGCTGAAGTCCCACCCACGGGGCCTCGGCAATGGATTTGACGATGTTATATTCCTTGAAGGCGATAATCATCCCGTACATCGGAATGTAGTTAAAAATAATCATCCAGGCCACGCCTAGCAGCGCCATTGTCTGCAGGTGCTTTTGGGCCAGAAGCCTTTTCCAAAGTGACCTTGTGTGACCTGAACCGGTTTCGATCAGGGCCGGAACGGGCTGTTTTTTCATCCGGCTAACCCCGCCGCTTGTTTTGTTCTCCATCGTATGGACCTCCAAGCTAAATCTTTTTTTCTGTAATGTGGTGAAAAGCTTATGTTGCTCTATGTGCTTATTGTAACCGCATTCACCCCGAGGGGGAAGGTAGCGAATTTCCGGTTTGGGGTCGCAAATTTCGGGTGGGGGAAGTGGCGTGGCCGATGGTGCTTCTGTTTGGCCGATCCAGCCCTGGAAGGAGCGGCCAGCCCGCTTTCTGCGAAATCAGAGGCATTTTTGCCTTTCATTTCGCCAACCAGCCCACTTTTCGCTAGATCAGAGGCATTTTTGTCTCTCATTTAGCCGACCAGCCCACTTTCCACCAGATCAGAGGCATTTTTGTCTCTCATTTCGCCCACCAGCCCACTTTCCACCAGATCAGAGGCATTTTTGTCTCTCATTTCGCCAACCAGCACACTTTCCGCAAAATCAGAGGCATTTTTGTCTCTCATTTCGCCAACCAGGACGGCGTAAAATAGTCTGTGTACCAAGATTTGGAGCCTAGTCAGGCAACAAAAAAGTAGGGTATTCTCGGGATTGCGAAGTCCACCAAGAAAGGAACCCTACTCGATGACTATTCTACCCGAAAATCAGCTCAATAATCTATTTGAAAATCTTGTCACTCAGTTTGTAAAAGACAACATGGAGTCCATCATGCGCGCGGAGATCCAGGCATTTATGTCGAGCGATGAGGCAGGTGCACGCAACAGCCGTAATGGATATTACACTCGAAATCTGCACACAAAGTACGGTAATGTGGAGAATTTAGAGGTTCCGCGTGACCGTCAGGGACAGTTCCAGACTCAGCTGTTTGAGCCATACCAGAGACGAGACGGCTGGCTGGAGGAGGCTGTGATCCAGATGTACAAATCGGGCATGGGTACCCGGGATGTAGCCCGTTTTATTGAAAGCATGTTTGGGAGCCATTATTCCCCGACGACGGTCAGCAACATTACCGCTACGGTACTCGACGACATCCACCAGTGGCAGAAACGTCCGTTAAGCAAGCGCTACTCCGTGATCTACCTGGACGGCCTCTACGTCAAGCTTAAACGCGGGACCGTCAAAGGAGAAGTCGTCTACTTCGCGATGGGAATCGATGAAGACGGGCACCGGCAAATCCTTGGTTTTTACGTAGGCGGCCAAGAGAGCGCCAATGGCTGGCGGGAGGTGTTAAAAGACCTCTACCAACGCGGAGCGCAGGAAGTGCTGCTGGGTGTATTTGACGGGCTACCGGGACTCGATGCGGCATTCCAGGAGACCTATCCGAAAGCCGATGTACAGCACTGTATCGTTCACAAGGTTCGCTCCACCTTTCCGAAGATCCGGATTCAGCACAAAACGGAAGTCATTGAGGATCTGAAGACCATCTACACCGCGCAAGACCACGATCTGGCACTGGCTGCATTTGACACCGTGAAAGCCAAGTGGGGCAAGCTGTACCCCAAAGAAATGCGTTCTTGGGAGGAACAATTGTCCACCTTGCTGACATTTTACAAGTATCCGGCACTCGTGAAAGAGGCGATCTACACCTCCAATCCGATTGAACGAATGAACAAGGAAATCCGCAAGCGCTTGAAGCCAATGAACAGTCTAACAAATATGGATGCGGCAGAGAAAATTGTCTACCTCGACGTGATGGACTACAATGAACGTTTTAGCGAACGGGTGATTCGCGGCTTCGGTGATCTGGAGGTTAAAAAGAAACTGAACCAGATGTTTGAGGAGCGCTACCCGCCGCAGGATGGGCAGGAACAAACCGCCTGATTACCTTGTACTTTGGGGCGGGGTTCCCCCGCCCCAAAGAACATCCACACTCACTAACGAGCACCCCGAGAAGCTACTTTCTGCTCTTTTACACAAACTTCTTGACGCTACCCCAACCAGCCCACTTTCCACCAGATCAGAGGCATTTTTGTCTCTCATTTCGCCAACCAGCACACTTTCCGTAAAATCAGAGGCATTTTTGTCTCTCATTTGGCCGACCAGCCCACTTTCCGCATAATCAGAGGCATTTTTGTCTCTCATTTAGCCAACCAGCACACTTTCCGCAAAATCAGAGGCATTTTTGTCTCTCATTTCGCCCACCAGCCCACTTTCCGCAAAATCAGAGGCATTTTTGTCTCTCATTTCGCCCACCAGCACACTTTCCGCGAAATCAGATGCTATTTTCCCTCTACTGAGTGCGTTCGTGCCGCTTTGGGCTGAGTTAGTAGGATTTTCCCCTTTGATTTACGCACCGGGCGCGCTCGCGGCGGAATTCCTCGGCGAATTCGCCTGCCCGCCGCCCGAGCAGCAAAAAAAGGGAGGCCTCAGCGGCCTCCCTCAAACACTTTACACCAGCTCCGCCCGGATCGCGGTGATCTCACCCCGGCGCAGGGCCTCGGCCTCCGCACCGCGCAGCAGCGCCCCGTCAACCTGCCGGCTGCTTCCGTCGCTGTAGGTCAGCGTAAGCTGCCCGATAACCGCACGCTCTGCGCCATAGGTATCAGCCCGGCGCGGGTTATGGTACGTCACTTCGGTTCCGCCAAGGAAGGTAAACATCAGCTCGCCCTGTTCGTCGAACAGCCAGCCCGGCAGCGCCGGTGTTAGCTCCACCGTCAGCTCGCCATCCTCAAACGCAAACATCCGGCCTCCCGCCATCATGGTTCTCCACATGCTCAGGAACTCTGCCGTCGAGCCGCTGAGTCTGGCCACAAAGCCCCGGCCATGGGTCAGCGGGTCCGGATTGCCGCCTGTGCTGATAAAGGAGGAATTCTCCAGCGTGCTGCGTCCATATACAGCCGGGTCAAGGAACGGGATCAGTGAGGTTCGCATCTCACTAAAGAATTCCTCGTACAGCCCCTTCTTCAGGAGAGCCAGCAGATACTTGTAGGACATGTGCAGGAAGTTCGACTCCCGCTCCTGCCAGCCCGGTGTGAAGGCACGGATTCGCCCGATCTCATGTGTTTCCGCTTCAAGTGATACCGAGGTGCGGTACATTGAGGTTACCGGATCGAACAGACTGCTGCCTTTAACCCTGCTGTAAATCTCTTTGGCCTGCTCATGACTGTCCAGCGTTTTGAGCCAGCGGGCCGGGCCCTCCAGGAAGTATGGAAGTGCTACAGCCTCGAATTCCTCTACGATAGCTTTGGGTAAACCATAGCCGCTGATCACGGGTTTGCCTGCTTCATCGGTTACCGGCTGGAAGCGCACAGCCTCAAACCGGAAGTAAGTCGGCACCAGTCCGCCGCCCAGCGCCACCGCCCGCTCAATCCCTGCGTCCACTTTGTCCAGGAATTTGCCCAGCGCTTCACGGATGACAGCCAGACTTACCGCAGCCTGCTCACCGTTAATGCCGAAGCGGATACTCTCCCTGTAAGTCTCACGCGCCGAAGATACGGTGTCCCAATAACCGAAGTCATCCAGCCCGCCGGCCAACAGCTTAGTTACTGCCCCCAGCACCCGTTCCAGCAGCAGTGCGATTTCCACGGGCAGCGATACTGTTCCGACAGCAGCCTCCAAGCCCGTTAGCAGCTCCTGCACCGGTTGTGAATCCTGCAAATCCTGCATTTCCCCAAAGCCCTGCGCTCCTTGTGCTCCTTGTGCTCCTTGTACTTCCTGCCATCCCTGCAATACTTGCGTTCCTTGTGCTCCTTGTATTTCCTGCAACCCCTGCACTGCCTCCAGCTCCTGGGCCCCTGCCAGCTCCCGCGCGGCCTCTACTTCCGGCATTCCTAGGCTCTCCAGCGCCTCCAGCATGAACACGAGCATCCGCTTGAGCTCGAACGTCTCGCTCATCCCGGAGCCGAACAGGCCCGGCAGGCCGTTCATCGCATCATTCCAGCCCGGCTTGTTGCCCTCCATCTCCACGCCCATGCCGTATGGATCAAGCGTCGCGAACTTGTTCAGCGCCAGCGAGAGCATTTTGACGAACAGGCTGGTACGGTAGATCTCCCCGGTGCCGCCTTCCGTGCGCAGCCACTGGGTATCGCCGGCCTTGCGGTGCAGCCGGTGCAGCTTCTCCTCATCCTCGAGCAATGCGCCGTATTGCCGCACCTTCCCGCCGCTGATCACATACTTCTCGCTGCGCGGCAGCACATAAGCAGGGCTGTCGTAGAACGTATAGGATTCATCCCCGAACAGCAGCTCCGCCAGCTTATCCGGGAATACCTCCAGATAGCCTTCGACCAGATCGAGATTGTAGGTCCAGTGATCGCTCCAGAAGCCTTCGCCGAAGGCGGCCTCGATATTTTGCTGCGACAGGGCCAGCACACCGCTGAGAAACTCCTGTTCATCCGCCTTGAGCTGCACCTGATGATCGGCGATGTAATTAATCAGCTGGCCTGGTGTAAATTTGCCGAGACACAGCGCTGCAAGCTCAGCCTGATGATCCGCTGCAGCGCTCCTGATCCACTCTTTAAGCTGCGCAGCATGCTCCGGCAGCACCTCAAAGCTCGTTCCCTGCACACTAAGCGGATTATAGCCGTCCGCCTGGATCAGGCTGTAGAACATTTTGATGTTAAAGCTGCCGACCTGCGGATGAAAAAACACATCGTTCCGCCGGTTCTGATTCATATCGCGGAAGTTCCCGTTGCCCTGCGAATAGTACTCGGGAGCAAGCGAGAAAAAGTTATAATCCCGCTCCATATCGCCGTGCTTGCGTGAGTAGAGGTGCACAACAAAGCCGTCTTTTCCATTGTCAAAAAGAAACGGATACCCGCCGCGCAGGAAATTATCCAGATAGGACTGCCGGCAATATGCGTCAAAAATAGCTGATGAAGTGCGCGTAGCAATATCCGCAGTCAGATTGTCGGTCAGCTCAGCCGCTTCCAGCATTTTGCCGGTGATATATTCGTCGCTGCAGAGCCGGTCGGCCTTGCGGTTGATTTTATCGATGTCGCTGACATGCCCGATAATGGTATTCAGCGTCAGCTTGCGGCCCGGAGCCAGTGTCCGCTGAACACCGCTGAAGCCGCAGGGCACCTTATTCACCGGATACTGCGGCTGCGTAAGCAGCTCATCAAGCGTGAGAACGGCGAAGCGGTCAGGATAAGCAAGTGATGTATTCGCCCCGAAAATCACCTCGAAGTCAACAACCGGCCGCAGCCGCTCCCCCTCTGCTGTAAAAGACAGATAGAAATGGCCGTTCTGAATCTCGCTGATCTCAGCATCATCGTTTGTGCTGGACCGTAGCTTATAGAACGGAATACCATGCTCCAGATTGTAAACCTCCATCCAGCTGCGCAGCAGGTTACCCATTTCCTTGTAGGCGCTGTTCGCCGATCCGTAAGGAAGAATCTCCGGTAATCCGTCCAGCAGCTCCAGAGTCAGCTCCGCACCGCCTGTATTCTCAATCTCCACCCGCCGCACCAGCGCAGCATAATCGTCGTTCGGCAGATTAAAATAATGCACCGCCGTCTTCAGTCCATGTCCGGTATGCTCTTCCTCAATCGTCAGCCCGTTTGGAAGAATCGTCATCCTCCGCTTCACCGCCGGGTCCGGATGCGAGGACTGGAACGGCTCATAGACCTCCCGCTGCTCCCCCAGCTTAATAAAGGTGCGGAACCCGGAAGATGCTACGTTCTTGTAAGAGATGCTGGCCGGGGAGAACTCCATGATCGGCGAATTTTTGTCGCGTACCCCGAAGCCGCATACCCCCTGCCCGCGGTTCACATAGAACGTCCACATCGGGATTCCCTTAAGCCCGGCAAGCCCCGGCAGGAAGCTGGCAAACGGTTTATTTTCATGAAACTGCTCCATTACAAAATTGCCTGAATCAAAATAATAGCGGCTCATATCATAACCTCCTGAAATTTGGATGTACGCCTTACGAAATTACATGTGTAGCAATAGAGTGCGGCGGCAGCTGGCATCCGGCCAGCTCATTGCCAAGACCAAGCGTTACGCTGCGCGCCTCATCGCTCCCGTTCATCAGCACAACCGCAATACTGCCGTCCGGATTACGGAAGGCCGTGGATAGAATACCGTCAGCAGTGGAATCCAGTCCAATCCGCACAGCACCGGGAGCGATATACTTGCTGAAGTGGCCGATGTAATAATAAGAGCTGTTGTAATGAACCTCATCCGTAACCGTGTCGGCGATAATGGGAGCATCGCAGAAATTGCCCACATGGTTCGGTCCGCCGGTCTCGTCGAGCACCAGATTCCAGTCCAGATAGCCCTCCGTCCAAGCGTTCAGATCGCCAATCATATTCCGCCCGTAACGCTCTCCCGTGAACCATTCCCCCAGACGCACGCCGCCCTCCTGGCAGCCCTCCGTGAACAGCACATGCTTATCCGGGAAAAGCTCATGCACCTTCGCCACCTTCTCGAACTCCTCGCCGCCGTACCAGTGAATTCCGGTGCCCCACACATACTTCGCAGCATCCGGATCTGACAAAATAGGGGTGACCCGCTCAATCATAATGTCCCGGTTGTGATCCCAGATCACGATGTTCACGTCATCCATACCAGCTGCATGCAGGGCTGGCCCGAGATGATTTTTGACAAAATCCCGCTCCTCCTCCGCGCTGTACACACAGGAATCCCAGGTCTGCACCGCCGCCGGCTCATTCTGTACTGATACTGCCCAAACCGGAATGCCCTCCTTGCGGTAGGCCTCGATAAACTTCGTGTAATAACGCGCCCAGACAGCGGCATATTCCGGCTTCAGCGAGCCGCCGTTGTTCATTTCCCCGTTTGTTTTCATCCAGGCCGGCGGGCTCCAGGGGGAAGCCAGCATCGTAAAGGGGCCTCCTTTTACCCCCATCGCATCCTTAATCAGCGGCAGCACCCACTGGTGGTCATGGGATATATCGAATGTGGCCAACTCCGTATCCTGCTCCTGCACATACGTATAATTGCCGAGCGCAAAATCGCAGCTGTGAATATGCACACGCCCCATGCTGTAGCTGAGTCCCTCCTCCGGGTGAAAATAGCTGCGGATCACCTCCGTCCGTCTGGCCGGGCTCATCCGCGACAGTGTATAGGCCGCAGCTTCAGTGAAAGCGCCGCCAAAACCAATCACAGTCTGGAACTCCTGCTCCGGATGAAGCTGTATATCCGCTGTCTGACTGCTGACCTTCTGCTCAAACACCAGGCCTTCCCGCCGGCTTAGGCGCTCTCCGGTTTCTTTTGCTGTTACTGTCGTTTGTACAGTCACCATCTGAACCCATCTCCTCAAATAAAGTATGAAACACATGACCAACAACAATCGAAACCGGTTTCGATTGTTGCGAAAAAAAACCGCGCCCCGGTGAAATGCTTTATTTCTCACCAGGCGGCGCACAGGATTCCCGCACAACCACTTCCACAGGCAGCACGATAGCCTCCATTCCGTTCTCTTTGCGGTCAACCGTAGCCAGCAGAATTTCTGCAGCGCGGATTCCCAGACTGGCCGTATCCTGCCTAACGGTTGTCAGCGCAGGCGTCACATAGCGGGCAAGCTCAATATCGTCATAGCCCATAACCGAGATGTCTCCAGGTACAGACAGGCCGCTGTCTTTTGCCGCCATCATCGCCCCGAGCGCCAGCATGTCACCGGAAGCAAATACAGCCGTCGGCCGCTCCGGCAGGGCCAGCAGCTTCTGCATAGCAGAATAGCCATTCTCCAGCACATAAAACTCACCCTCGACGATATACTCCTCCCGCAGCTCAAGACCGTGCCGCTTCATTGCCGCAATGTAGCCTTCCTGGCGCTGATTACCGGGAACCGTGTTCATTCCGCCCGAGATGTGGGCGATCCTGCTATGCCCGAGGGAGGTAAGATAATCCACGGCCAGCATCGCTCCATCCTTGTTATCCGAACAGACAGTATGCGATTTCTCTGTCTCAAAATCCAGAATAACCATAGGAATATTACTCTCCAGCAGTTCAAGGAAATAAGGATCATCATAATCGGAGAGAAACACAACAACACCGTCCACGCCATGAATCCGGCAATTCTCCAGATACCCGCTCTGTTTGCCGCCGACATCCTTGGAAATGAACATCAGGGCGTAGCCCTTGTCTACAGCTACCTGCTTGAAGCTCTCAATAACCGCGCCAAAGAACGGATGGCGGATGCCTGCTCCCGTTCCTTCCACAAATAGCACACCGAGGGTCCATGACTTCTTCGTGGTCAGTGTCCGGGCATGTGCATTCGGCAGATAACCCATCTCCCGGGCAGTCCGCAGAATCTCCTCACGGGTCTTCGCACGCACATCGGAATAGTTATTGAACGCCTTCGATACCGTAGTCGGGGAGTAACCGGTTTTTTTGGCGATATCGTAAATGGTAGTCAATCCGGTTCACCTCCAGGGTTTTATGAAAGCCCTTTTTTGTTCACTGCCATTCTAACTGCTTTACGCACGGCCGTCCAGCATAAAATATTTTTGTACCGCAGGCAGCAGGGTTACAGCCAGAATAAGCAGGCCAATACAGGTATAGAAAACATGAACAACAGAGACGGCGTTCATCATATACGTCTGGACCATAATCCAGATAATCTGCCCGAACCCAGTATACAGTGAAAACGTCCAGGCAGGATGCAGCGCCTTGAACGGACCGAGCCCGGCATACCGCTGCCAATCCGGCTTTTTTACCAGCCCGTACAGCACTACAAGCGGCAGAATCCCGAAAATAAGCAGCAGCAGCAGACCGGGAATCATAAAGCTGTCAAACGGCGATCTTTCCAGCACCGAGACCGGCATCCCCATCATTTCACCGCTCGGATCAATCAGCAGCATCACTCCGCCCCCAACCGCTCCAACTCCCAAAAAAGCCTGCAGCACATACAGAATAATAACGGCACCCGGCCTCTTATGCGTCTGATCCATTATCTGCTTCCCCCTTTCCCATTTTTAATGAATTTTACATCTTTTCCCTCCGGGGTGCCGAGACAGATATCACAATACGGGGAAAACAAAGCGTATTGTGGCCCGCCGTGTGTATAGCCGTACTTTACGTTATACTGAGAATAAATTAAAAATAAGGGGAACGGACAGACGCGGCCTAAGCGTCTCTCCAAACTTACCTATGACCGATACCAGCCTGCCTGTTTCCAAACAATGTGCATATTGCCAGCAGCATAAGCCGCTATCCGAATTCCGCAGACGGACGGGCAAGCGGTCCAAAGGCCAATCCCGCCGCGGTGCCTGCCGGGATTGCCGCAAGATCCTAAGCAACACCACCGCCAGCGGGCTGCAGGGGCTAACCGGCCCGGCCGTTTCTGCTGCCAAGAAGACCGGGCAAACAGCCCGCGGTTCTGCCGGGCCTGCTGCACAGCAGGCGGCCAAGGCAGTTCTTGCCGGCCCGGCCGTGCAGCATGACCTTAAAACGGCCCAGCCTAAGCTTCATTCCCGGCCAGAACGCATCAAGGACGGCAAAACCGCAGCAGCCCCGGGTGAACGTGCCAAACCGCGGCCGCGGCCGGGCGAGCAGCGGCGTAAGCCTCCAGCGGCAGGGTGGCCCAAGCCGGAGCCTGAGGATTATTCAGCGCTCGTCCCTTCATACAAGGGGATGATTCTGATGCGCGGCCACAGTGACAAGGGACGGCGCTGGCACCAGGAGATTGACCTGGAACTGGCCGTAACACTGGTCCGTGAGCGTGCTGCTGTTGTAGTCAACCGCCGGACCATCCGCCGCCTGTACAGCAACAAGGATTTCCGGAAGCTTATTCTCACAAGGGACAACTATACCTGCCATTTCTGCGGCCTGTACGGTGACACCATTGACCATCTCCTGCCGCGGGCCAAAGGCGGCCATACCACTCCCGACAACTGTGTCTGCGCCTGTAATCTGTGTAATCAGACCAAGGCGGATAAGGATGTGGAGGAGTTCATGCGGCGCTGAGAGAGTGAGCACAACAAAAAGCACCAGCGCTTTATATCAGCCGTGCCGGAGGGCACAGTGAGATAAAGCGGGTGCTTTAGTAACTGCTTTTTGCGTTATTAAGTTCACTGCGATACACTTGACCGTCGCAACCGCTATGAACCTGCTTGTCTATAAACCAGCAGTCCGGCGGCTCTGCAATATGCAGCTGAATGATCAGCCGGTAATCTTTTTGACCCGTCCAACCTGCCCGTCAGCCAGCCGCACTTTGATTCCATGCGGGTGACGCGGGGAATTGGTCAGAATGTCTTTTACCGTACCGTGCGTAAGCTTGCCGGTAGCCTGATCCTGCTTCAGCACAATATCGACCTCAAGCCCGGGGCGGATGTCCGCTCTAACCTGTCCGTTCATGATAAGCCTCCTTTCGTAAGCAGCATTAGGTGAAAAATCGCCACTTATTTTTAACCATTAACGCTATTATGGGCTAAATCAGCAGAAATAGATGGCGATATTCCACTTAGCATAATCAGTAATACAATACCCTGGAGAATCGCTCCTGCAAGGTGGATGAGACAGCTATGGCCTTTGGAATTAACAGAGAAGAACTGAACCAGTGGAAGACGGCGGTCCTGCGGGGGGAGATCGCTTTTTTGACCCATTACTGGATCGATCCCCGTTTCCCGGGCATCACGACAGTAACCAAGGTAGGCTGCAGTGACCTGCCCCGTCTCCGCCGCTGGTGTGAGCAGAACGGCCTTCCCGCGCAATATATCCATAACCGCAGGCCTTTTCCCCACTTCGACCTGCTCGGGCCGAAGCAGCCGGAAATTCTCCGGCGCGAGGGAATGCTGGAGCAGCTGGAACGTTTCCGTATGCTATAAATGGCTTTAAGCTAACCGTTCTCAGCCGACCGGAAAACCTTGCGCTTACCCCTTCTTGTTCCGCAAATCTTTCATAATCTGCCGGCCTGTCGGGGTCTGGGCCAGACCGCCTCCGGCGGTTTCGCGGTGCTTCTCCGGCATGGCCGAGCCGACTTCAAGCATTACCTTGATCACTTCGTCTGAAGGAATCACGCTCCGCACGCCTGCCAGTGCCATATCCGCTGCAGCGAGTGCAGTGACAGCTCCGAAGCCGTTCCGCACGATGCAGGGAATCTCGACGAGCCCGCCTACGGGATCGCAGATCAGACCCAGCGTATTTTTAAGCGCCAATCCCACGGCATGTACCGCCTGGGCGGGCGTCCCGCCGCGCAGCTCAGTCAGTGCTCCGGCCGCCATGCCGATTGCTGAACCAACCTCTGCCTGACAGCCGCCCTCCGCTCCGGAGACAAAAGAATTATTGGCAATCACATACCCGATCGCCCCTGCGGCAAACAGCCCTGAAACCATAAAATCGTCATCCCAACCGAAACGCTCCTGGCAGCTGAGAAAGACTCCCGGAATAATGCCGCAGGAGCCTGCTGTAGGAGTGGCTATAATCCTCCCCATGGAGGCATTCACTTCCGATACCGCCAGCGCATAGGCCATTGCCTGCCCGGCAGGTCCGCCCAGTAACGGCTCACTAGCCGTATTATAATCGCCCACCCGCTGGGCATCGAGGCCCGTCAGACCGCTGCGCGAGGTGGTATCCTGGGTCATGCCGCGGTGGACCGCCTCTTTCATGACGCCGTAATACTCTTTCATCGTTGCAAATTCCTGACTCTGCGGCCGTCCCGATTCCGCGCTCTGCTCCTCCAGCATCAGCGCTCCGATGCCGAGTCCCCGCTCCTCACATAATACAGCCAGCTGGCTCAGTGTTTGAAAATTCATGATGTGCTTTCCTTCCCTTTCTGTTCTTGCTTGACTCCGTTCAGATCCACCACTTTGACCGATTTCACGGCAGTGAGGGACTGCAGCTCCTGCAGCAGCTCGGCTGTTGCCGGTTCATCCAGCTCCAGCACGGTGAGTGCTGCACCGCTGCGGTTTTTGCGGTCAAGCGACATATGACCGATATTAAACTGTCCTTTGCGCATGACCTCCGTAACACTGGCCAGCACGCCGAGATAGTCCATATGATTAATCAGCACGGTCGGATACATGCCGGTCAGCTTCACGCCGAAGCCGTCAATATCCACAATTTCAATATTTCCTCCGCCGATCGAGATTCCGGTCAGCGTCAGCTCTGTACCGCTGTCCCGGCCGACAAGACGCAGCTTAACCGTATTAGGATGCGGAAACAGGCCCGTTCCCTGCCGGAAGGATACATCCATCCCTGCTTCAGCAGCCAGTTCAACAGAGTCCGGCAGCCTGTGGTCATCTGTAGCAAAATCCAGCAGTCCGCCGGCAATCGCCCGGTCCGTCCCGTGCCCCTGGTAAGTAGCGGCAAAGGATCCGTAAAAAATAACCTCCGCCTCACGCGGCATTTCGCCCAGCACCTGACGTGCAGCCCTGCCGATCCGCGCGGCGCCGGCGGTATGAGAGCTTGAAGGGCCGACCATAGCGGGCCCGATTATTGAGAATACATCCTTGAAGCGCATTGTTTTGATCACCTTTTATCCAGTTCGCCATATTAATTGCCTATACATTATACTGCACGAATGCGGAACCTACACTATTACATTCATTGTCACCTAAGTACGGCAGCTTCATTATGTATTTTGGGAAAAGAGTACGAGGCCCTCCCGCTCCTGCCAGCCGGTTCCCGACCAGAAGCCGCGTCCTAAAGCATTCCCTTCGATCACCATCAGATGGCACTTTGCTATACCTGCCTCATGCAGGGCCGCCAGCGCCCGGGATACCAGCTCGCGTCCGGCTCCCTTGCCCCGGCAGGACGTGCTGACCGCTACATGGTACATATATCCTCTGCGTCCGTCGTGCCCGCACATAGCGGTGCCGGCAAGCGTGCCGTCCTCCTCCTCGCATACCTGGCTCAGGCCCGGGTTCCGCGCGAGAAACTGGAGAATTCCTTCCCGCGAATCAGCATCGCTCAGACCCATCCCCGCCGTATTTTCCCACAGCCTGCGGGCTGCATCGTAATCCTCTTCTACCATTGGCCGATAACGCATTCTGTATTTCACCCTTTCTAATATTCATTTCAGGTACAGCAAAATGCATAACCGCCAGTCCGTTCCCGCGGCTTATGCCGGCGGAAGCGCACGCTTTTCTGGGCGGATGCATAGAAATATACAAAACCGGCAGCACTCAAGGAGGAGTACAGCGCAATGAATCCAACTTATCCCTTTTACGGGGAACAGACGGTATGCCGCACACAAAAGATCGCCTTTCCGCCCCAGCACCAGAACCGCCAGCCCGGCCTCGAGAGCCTGATGAGCCCGCGGCCGATCAGTGAAGATCCGGACACCTGCGGCAGCGGCAGGCTGAAGGGCAAGGTGGCTCTGATCAGCGGCGGGGACAGCGGGATCGGCAGGGCGGCGGCTATCGCCTTTGCCAGGGAAGGGGCGGATGTGGCCATTGCTTATCTGTACGAGGCCTCTGATGCCAGCGACACCGCACGGCGCATCGAACAGCTCGGCCGGCGCTGCCTGCGGATTGAGACAGATTTACGGCACCGGCACAATTGCTTTCAGGCGGTGGAGCAGACCGTGCTGACTTTCGGCAGGCTGGATATTCTGGTCAATAATCTCGGGGTGCAATACCCGCAGCGCAGTCTTTTGGACATTACGGAGGAGCAGCTGTACCAGACTTTTCAGACCAATATATTTCCGTTCTTTTTCCTGAGCCAGGCCGCACTGCCGCACCTGAAAAAAGGCTCATCCATCATCAACACCGCCTCAATTACCGCTTACCAGGGCAATAAGGAGCTGATCGATTATTCCTCGACCAAAGGTGCTATCGTCTCCTTCACACGCTCCCTTGCCCTGTCACTTGCCGAAAGCGGGATCCGCGTCAACAGTGTGGCTCCCGGTCCCGTATGGACTCCGCTCATCCCTTCCAGCTACTCCGCCGCCGAGGTCAGCGTATTTGGAACCGATACACCGCTGGGGCGGGCGGCACAGCCTTATGAGCTCGCAGGCGCTTATGTCTATTTAGCCAGTCCCGATTCAGCCTATGTAACCGGCACCTGCATTCATGTCAATGGTGGAGACATGGTCACAAGCTGATAACAAACCTGAAAGGACGTTTTCAGATGAACAAAATCAAAGACTATGACCTGCCTTCTGTAAGACTGTCGGCAGGCATGTACGCCTTGTCCAAGTTATCCGCTGCCGGCCTCACCTTTATGCTCGTGGCACTTGTAATGCTTGGACTTCCGCATACAAACGGGGTTCCGGAGGGCTGGCCGGTCTCAGTCCCTTATGCTGTCTATGCCTACGCTCTGCCTGCTGCCCTGATTGCCGACGCCCTGCTGTCCATGTTCCGTTCCTCCAAACTCATTCCTTCACTTATCCTCTACGCTGCCGCCGGATTCGGAGCCGGCCTGTGGCTGGCTGCGGAGCAGGGCGGAGATACGCAGACCTGCGGCCTCTACGGCATCGGCGTCCTGCTGCTGTTCCGTCTCGCCCAGCTGGCCGGCGAGCGCTACCCGCTGCTGCTGCCTGTATTCGCTCTGTTCGTGCCGCTGCTCTGCCTGATTCTGCAATAGGCGGAGTGATGATTCCGGCGGCCGGCCGGGGGCGGACGGCTCCGCCCGCCCCCGGCCGGTCCTCGCAGTGTACCCTAGGTCGGCTCTTGCACGAACATGAAACGGTGCATATACCCAGGCCTGTGCAGTACCGGTTTTATAGCGCTTCGATGATATCTCCGGCGACCAGCGCCGATGGATGATTCCGTGAGCCGGCCGCCCGCTCGCCGGCCAGCCCGTGCAGGTACACGCCGAAGGCGGCCGCCTGAACGGCACCCAGACCCTGGGCAAGCAGGCCGGAGATGATTCCGGTCAGCACATCGCCCGCTCCGCCCGTGCCCATCCCCGGATGGCCGGTGGCGTTGACATAGACCTCTCCTTCAGGCGAGGCAATGACGGTGTGTGATCCTTTGAGCACAAGGACTACGCCGTGCTTTATGGCATAAGCCTGAGCAAGGCCGATCCGGTCACGCTGCACCTCCGGGGTGGACACACCGGCGAGCCGGGCCATTTCTCCGGGATGAGGGGTCAGAATCACCGGCCGATCCGGGCTGGACCATTCTGTATAGTTACATTCCGCCAAAATATTTAGGGCATCGGCGTCCAGCACCAGCGGGCTGCCGATGCCTTCCCATAACATGCGGAGCCATTCCTTGTCTCCGGCAAACCGGCCCAGCCCGGGACCTGTGGCCACTACATCGCGCTTCCCGCCAAGCCGCAGCACCTCCGCGGCCGTCCCCGCGTCCCAGGTGCCGTCCTCTCCGCCGCCGGCTGCAGCCAGCATGACCTCCGGGGCGGCACCGATGACATAGGGCATCAGCGCTGCAGGCAGTGCCCAGGTCACCAGACCGCAGCCCGCCCGCAGCGCAGCCCGTGCCGCGAGCAGACCGGCGCCGCTCATGGGCAGGCTGCCCGCCGCCAGCAGGACATGCCCGTAAGTGCCCTTGTGGCCTTCGGGCGAGCGGCGGCGCGACACGTCGACCCCAAGACGTGTCTGCAGCCCTTCCGGGGTCAGCAGGCTGGCCTGCACCCCGGCCTCCCGGGCCAGAGCAGCGGGGATGCCGATGGAGCGGACCACCACCCGCCCGGCCGCTCCCGCGCCGGGATACTGCACCAGCCCGCGCTTGAGCAGCGCGAGGCAGACCGTCACCGCTGCATGTATGCACGGCTCATGCAGCGCTCCCGTGTCCGCGTCCAGCCCGCTGGGGATGTCCGCGGACACAATCGGCTTGCCGCTGGCGTTCGCTGCGGCAATCAGCTCCGCATAGGCACCGCGCGGCGCTCCCGCGCTTCCGGTGCCGAGCAGGGCATCGACGATGCCGGTGCAGCCGGCAAAGTCGATAGGGTCCCGGCCGTGGACGACGGCCGGAAGCCCCAGCGCTGCAGCAGCGTCACGCTGCACGGCGGCTTCCCCGGCCAGCGTCTGCGGCGCGGCCGCGTACACCAGCGTGACGGCGAAGCCGGCCTCACGCAGGTGCCGGGCGGCGGCGAGGCCGTCGCCGCCGTTGTTGCCTTTGCCGGCGAGGATGAACCAGTGCTCGGCGGCGGCAGTGTCCAGGGTCAGCGCCCGGTCGGCGCTGACTGTAAAGTCCTGCGGCGGCTGCGCACCGCCGCCTCCCGCACTCCAGCCCACTCCCGCACTCCCAGTCCAGTTTCCTCCGTTACCTGTATTTAAACCGCCATTTACACTCCCAGCTCCGCCTCCTCCATTACCGACATTCCAGCTACTACCTGCGCAGCTCCCATTGCTGCCGGTCCCTATTCCCCCGCCGCCGCCAATATTACCGCCACCGCTGCCTCTGCGCACAATATCACTGTCCACTGGGCTATCCGGGCCAGGCCGCATTTCGCCATACCAGCCGTTACCGCTGTTATACTGCTTTTGCCGGCACAGTGCAATGACTTCCTCAGCAATCGCACGCCCGGCATTCTCCATTAGCGCAATTGCCGGAATCCCCAGCTTCTCTATTGTCATATGGTCCAGTTGCCGCATTTCCTCTGCCGTGACAAGATCCATTTACTCCATCCCCTTAACAGATTCATTGACTAACATTAAGTCAGGCTTGTTCTTGGCATTCAATCCATATACTAAGTGGAATTTCGCTATCTATTTCCCGGTCTAACAACGGATTCAGAAACTCTAGGTGGAAAAACGTCACTTCATTATTCCAATTCCACCCTAAAACGGATGTTGGCCGCAAAATAAGCAGCAGATTTCCACTTAATTTCAGTAATTTAGCGTAATTCGCGGAATTAAGTGACTAAAATCCAACTAGCCCATACAAACATTGCAATGCAGGTGAATTCATCCCAAACAAAAATCAAAAAAGGCAAGACTTACAGCATCATCTGCAATAAGTCTTACCCCTCTGTGCCGCGGGATAATCCCCTCCGGCCGGCAATAACATCTTCCCGTCCCGCCTATTTATTAATACGCAACTGTAAACCGCTCCCGGCTGAAGTTGCCCTCCTCAAGCTCATCGACCACAGCTACGGCAAAATCCTCCACACTGATGCTGCTTGCCCCCTCCTCATCGGTAATCAGCCGGTCCAGGCCGATCCGGAACATACCTGTCCGGCGGCCGGAGATGATGGCTGCAGGCGGGCTGATGTAGGTATAATCCAGCTCCGTGCCTCTGTAGATTTCGTAAGCATGCGCATGCGCTGCAGCCAGCGGCCGGAGCTCCTCCGGGAATCCGGCGGTATCCATCAGCCATTCTCCCGACTCTGTCTTCAGGCTGCCTGCGCCGCCGACAATAATCAGACGTTCCACGCCGGCCTGCTGCAGCCCTTCAATGATGGAATCTGCCGCTTTAAGCAGGTCATTTTCCTGTCCCGCATCAGGCCCGAAGGCGCTGATAATTTCCCCGTGCCCTGCTACTGCTCCGGCAACGGATGCCGGATCAAGCGCATCCACGCGTACCACCTGCAGACGTTCGTGCTGCAGCTCCACCGACTCCGGATTGCGGACGGCTGCGGTTACCTCATGTTTTCTTTTTAATGCTTCCTGTACAATAGCCTTGCCAATGGTTCCAGACGCTCCTATTACTACTACATCCATCTCTATTTCCTCACCTTTCATCAGCCTGCATGCTGCTTTATCCTTCATTTCAATCTATATAGGTCTATCTATCTTCCGCCTAACGCCGCAGAAACATCCCCTGCGATTCAGGCATAACGGGAGCAAAGCCATACTGCGCGTAGAGCCTGGCGGCCTCCCCGTCGGCAATCAGGCTGACATAAGACGGCTGCGGCACGGTATCCAGGAACTGCCTGATTTCGTGCATGACCGCTTTTCCCAGGCCCCGGCCCTGATAAGCGGGCTTTACTGCTATATCTGTAACCTGAAAAAAGCAGCCCCCGTCCCCGGTGACCCGGCCCATTCCGACCAGCTGCTCCCCGTCATATACCGTAACTGCAAAACAGGAACGCGGAAGCCCGGCCTCCGCTCCTGCCGCACTCATCGGACTCAGGCCGGCCTCTGCCCGCAGAGCCAGATACTGCTCCACTGAAGGTAGCTCATGGCGTACTTCCGGTTTGGATTCATCGTTCATCCTTGATCTTCCCCCCGCTCTCTGACAGGAGTCTGCTGCCAGCCCCCTGCACTGTAACCAATATATACGACAGCAGCAGCCGCAATCAAGGCAAAGGGCGGATAAGCCCGGGGTTCATTTTGAAACGGATCACGAAATCAGACGTATGCTATAAAGAATTCCGCAACAGACATCAAAGCCTATTCCCAGCCCAAACAGACGGGTAATGAATACTAACAGAATCAGGCTCCACTATAACTTGAAAAGGATCGGTGAACCATCATGTCATCACTGGGCAAATTATTCAAATGGGGGACTTTCGCGTACGAGGCGTTTCTGGCCATTCCGTTTATCGGGGGTGCATTCGTTCTGGCTAACGGCTGGCTGCCGCTGGGCATCGCTTTTCTGCTGCATGCGGCTGCTGTTGTTATCCTGCTGCGGGAGCGCGGTCCGTTCGTCGGCAATGTTATCGGGATCGTTACCTCAATAGTAGCCTTTATTCCGGTAGTGGGCTGGATCATGCACGCCATTACCGCCATTGTCCTTCTGGTTGAAGGCCTCTCCGGCAACCGCAGGAGACCGCAGTACTAACATTATAGAATTACAGCAAAACAGAGCAGGGTTCCGCTTCACATTGAAGGGACGCTGCTCTGTTTCTGTTCCTGTCTATGAAATAGAATCATGCCTTTAAAAGCATATCTGCTCCATTTATCCCCGTCCCGCCGAACGGGTGTCGGTGCGCCGGCTTCCGGTTTCCCCACTGTAACGCGGATTTGCTGAGCTGTTCTCGAAACGCTTGCGTTCCGTACGCTCCATCTGAACAATCTGCCCCTCATGCACTACAATATGCAGAGAGCCGAATTCCATATTGTCCAGCAGTTCTGAAATTCGTGATAGCCATAACTCATCCACCTTCAGTGGCTTAGCCATTTTCCAGCCTCCCTTTCCCCGGACAGGGGGTTATCTCCGCCTAAATCCCGTCTTTTCCACCTAGTATACTATGTTTTAACTTAGCACGGAACCAAAACCCTGTCAATGAGCACTTTTGCGCAGCAGCCAGCTTTTGATAATCATCGTGATCAGTGCCAGTAAAAGCAGCAGCGAAGCCACTGCGAACGAAGCGGAAAACTGATATTCGTTATACAAAATCTCCACATGCAGCGGCAGCGTATTGGTCTCTCCGCGGATCCGTCCGGATACTACAGAGACAGCTCCGAACTCGCCCATCGCCCGGGCGTTGCAGAGGATGATGCCGTACAGCAGACCCCATTTGATGTTGGGCAGGGTAACGCGGAAAAAGATCTGCCAGCCCTTTGCACCCAGCGTAATCGCCGCTTCCTCCTCCTGCGTGCCCTGGTCCTCCATCAGCGGAATCAGCTCACGCGCGACGAACGGAAAGGTTACAAACAGCGTAGCCAGCACGATACCAGGCAGGGCAAACACAATTTTGATGTCATTGTCGCTCAGCCAGGAGCCGAACCAGCCGCTCGAACCGAACACAAGCACAAAGATCAGACCGCCGATAACCGGCGATACGGCAAACGGCAGATCGATCAGGGTAATCAGAAAGCCTTTGCCGCGGAAACGGAATTTGGTCACTGCCCAGGCTGCCGTTACGCCAAAAATCGTATTCAGCGGAACTGTGATTGCCGCTACGAGCAGTGTCAGCCTCAGAGCAGAAGCGGCATCTGGATCGGTAAGCGCAGCCCAATAGACGTCCCAACCCCGCTTCAGCGCCTCTGTCAGCACGACGATCAGCGGCAGGGCAATCAGCCAGAGCATCACCAGCCCGGCGGCAGCGATCAGCACCCATTTTACTATAGAGCTTTCATTTGTTGCGGATGAGACAGTGCTGCTTCTCCGCTTCGGAGCATGCATCGGCACAGTTCCGGCCATGTTCATTCCTCCTTATTCTAACGTGATGTTTTGCGGGCCCAGCGCTGAAGCAGGTTAATAACCAGCAGCATCAGAAAAGAAATCAGCAGCAGCAGCAGCGCCACCGCAGTCGCTCCGGCATAGTCAAACTGCTCCAGCTTGGACATGATCAGCAGCGGGGCAATCTCCGTCCGCATCGGCATGTTGCCGGAGATAAAGACGACAGAGCCATATTCACCGATTCCCCGGGCAAACGCCAGCGCGAAGCCGGTAAGCAGTGCAGGAAACACCTCGGGCAGAATGATCCGCAGAAAAGTCCTGCCGCGTCTTGCGCCAAGTGTTGCTGCGGCCTCCTCCATGTCGCGGTCCAGGTCTTCAAGCACCGGCTGGACAGTCCGCACGACAAAAGGAATCCCGATGAACATCAGCGCCAGCGTGATTCCAAGCGGGGTAAAGGCAATTTTGAAGCCGTACGGCGCAAACAAAGAGCCGATCCAGCCATTCTGGGAATAAAGTGCGGTCAGGGAAACGCCGGCAACCGCAGTCGGCAGGGCAAACGGAAGATCAATAAGAGCGTCGAACATTCTTTTGCCCGGAAACTCATAACGCACCAGCACCCAGGCCATCAGCAGGCCAAAAAAGGCATTCGCCAATGCTGCAGCTGCAGCAGTACCTATGCTGATACGGTAGGAGGCCAGCACCCGGGGATCAGTGGCAATATCCCAAAACTTGGCCCAGCTCAGCCCTGTTGAATTAATGAGCAGCGCAGATAACGGCAACAGCACCACCAGACTCAGGTACAGTACACTGTACCCCATCGTAATGCCGAAGCCCGGAAGCACCTTGCGCCGTGCCGCAGTCGTAGAAATGACATTCATCTAAGCACCCATCCTTTCCTGCCTTCGGCTTGCCCGCCGATCAGCTTCCCTGACGGAGCAGGCTCCCCAGGCCCGTACATTCACGAATGCCCCAGCTCTTTGGCTGAGGCATCCGGTTATTGCGGTCAGTATCCGTTATATTAGCTTCCCGGCACATAAATCTTGTCGAAGATTCCGCCGTCGTTAAAGTGCTTCTCCTGCGTTTCTTTCCAGGTACCGAACTTCTCGGCCAGGGTGAACAGCTTGATCTCCGGGAACTGGTCCTTGAACTGCTCCTTCACACTTTCCAGTGTCGGGCGGTAGTAGTTCTCTGCGGCGATTTTCTGGCCTTCCTCAGTGTAAAGATAGTTCAGATAGGCTTCAGATACCTCACGGGTTCCCCGCTTATCGACGGTTTTGTCCACGATGGCAACCGGCGGCTCTGCCAGAATGCTCTCGGACGGGTTCACGATTTCGAATTTGTCCGGACCCAGCTCCTTGATGGACAGATAGGCTTCATTCTCCCAGGCCAGCAGCACGTCGCCGATGCCGCGTTCTACAAAGGTTGTCGTTGCTCCGCGCGCCCCGGTATCCAGTACCGGCACATGCTTGAACAGCTCCTGGACAAATTCCTGCGCCTTGGCTTCATCGTTATTGTTGTTATCCAGCGCATAGCCCCATGCCGCCAGATAGTTCCAGCGTGCACCGCCGGAGGTTTTCGGATTCGGAGTGATAACCTCCACGCCTTCTTTCAGCAGATCCGGCCAGTCCTTGATGCCCTTCGGATTGCCCTTGCGCACCAGGAACACGATGGTGGAGGTGTACGGCGAGCTGTTATGCTCGAACTTGCTCTCCCAGCCTTCATTAATCAGCCCTTTATCAGCCAGCGCATCAATGTCATAACCAAGCGCAAGGGTCACTACATCCGCCTCCAGCCCCTCAAGCACCGCCCGGCTCTGCGCCCCGGAACCGCCATGAGACTGTTTAACGGTTACCTTCTGGCCGGTTTCCTGCTCCCAATAAGCAGCAAAAGCCTTGTTATAGTTCTCATACAGCTCGCGTGTAGGGTCATAGGAGACATTCAGCAGCTCCACCGGATCTTTTGCCGGTGCTTTGGTCGCCTCGGCTGTAGCAGCTGCATTATTTGCCGCATTCGTTGCTTCAGCTGCATTGGCCGCTGAATTGGCACTGTTATTCGTATTACCGTTGCTCCCGCAAGCAGTGAGCCCTGCCGTCAGCATTAATGTAAATCCGGCGAGAAGCCCCTTCTTGATCCCTTTCTTCATTCCAACCACTCCCCCATAATTATTAATATAGAAATGCCTCTGAAGCTCATGGTAGTAGAAAAAAAAGACGCAGGAATGCCCACATATCGCAGGTCAAACCGGTCGTGTAGACACGTGTCTGCTTGCTTCAAGCGGGCGCTCCTCCGTCTGTACGGTAAGAACATTTTATTTAATTATTCCTACCCGTTTAGTAGGTTTAGACACATAATACTGAAATCTCTGCCACCTGTCAAATCTTTTTTTCAAAATGGCTTCAAGATTGTACTCTGCTCTTTCTGCGGGAAGCAAATGGCGGTTGTTCCTGCAAGACCCGCTTGTTATCAAAGCTGCAAAAGCTGTAAAGTATTATTATTGCTACATCTTATGGGGGATAAAACATGGGAATGGATTTGGAATATGCTCCACAGCTGCCCCAGCCGCAAAGACCGCGGCTGATCAGGCGCATATTCGGGGAACTGGGCAGACGGATCATGCTGACTTATGCGTACGATACAACATTATGGAGGACGGCACTGGCTGGTCCCTGGACAATATGTACGCTGTCTTTTATTATTGCCGTTCTGGGTATTCCGACAGGTATGGGAACCCCGGCGGATATTATACTGGCCGCAGGAGCCGGAACGATTGTGCTGGCACTCGCCGGTAACCTTCTGGCCCTGCTGCTGTCGCTGGCCGGCTTCCGCTTTCCCAAGCTGTTTGCCGGTACCCTCTTAAGTACCTACGGAGCTGTGCTGCTCATCCTGTACTTTGGAGGTCTGGCAATTGAAGCAGCTGCGGTCATTGCCGCCATTGCTGCTCTGATTGGAGCGGCCGGCGGTTTATCGGCAGGCCTGCTGCGGAGCAGGCGGACCGTCTCTGGCGTGCTGCTGGCTGCAGCTATTTTGCTGGCCCCGCTGCCGCTCTATGGCGCCGGACTAAGTCAGCCTGCAACGGACACCTTAACGGCCGCAGCCGGAGATGTCACTCCTGTTCATGGAGCCGACCCCGCAGCACCGGGCAGCTACAGCTATGAACCCTTCACTTACGGGAGCGGAGAAGACCTGCACCGGGCCGGGTATGGCAAGGACGTCGGCCTGATATCCGCTTCTGCCGATGCCTCAGCCTTCATTAAAAACTGGCCCAAGCTGCGCACGATTTTCTGGGGATTTGATTACAACGCGCTTCCGCTTAATGCCCAGGTGTGGATGCCTGAGGGAGAAGGCCCCTTCCCGCTTGTGATGATGGTGCACGGCAACCACATGATGGAGGATTACTCTGAGGAGGGTTACGCCTATCTGGGTGAGCTGCTGGCCAGCCGCGGCTTCATCGCCGTCTCGGTGGATGAGAACTTTCTCAATTACTCGGCCTGGTCCGGCATTCCTGACAATGACTTCAAGGTGCGGACGTGGATGATTCTGAAGCATCTGGAGCAGATCGGAACCTATGCGGAGCAGCCGGGAAATCCGTTCTACCAGAAGGTCGATTATTCCAAAACAGCCCTCCTGGGCCACAGCCGCGGCGGCCAGGCGGTCGCCATGGCTGCCGATGCATCGCGCTGGTTCAAGGATGATCCTGTACTGGCAGTAACAGACCAGTTCACCATCTCTTCCGTTATTGCCCTGGCTCCGACCGATAAAGCCATCGACGACCAGCAGGCCCGGCTAAAGGATGTAAACTATCTGACACTGCAGGGCGCAAGGGACGGTGATGTGCATGACTTCTACGGGGACCGGCAATATATACGTTCCAGCTACACCAGCGGATCAACAGCCTTCAAGAGCTCACTCTATATCGCCGATGCCAACCACAGCCAGTTCAATACGGACTGGGGGCTGTATGACCAGTCCCTGCCGGCCGGATTATTTTTAAACCGGGCTCAGATTATGGACGGAAATGAACAGCGGCAGATTGCCAAGGTATATGTATCAGCCTTCCTGGAGGCTACACTGCACGGGCAAAGCCAATATCAGGACCTGTTCCGTGATTACCGCAGCGGCCTGCAGTGGCTGCCGGATACAGCCTATTACAGCCGCTTCCAGAGCGGCGGGTTTATTCCGGTAGCCAATTACGACGAGGACCGCAACAAGAACACGGTGACAGGCGGTACAGCCGCAGTGACCGGTCTCGGATGGATCGAGGAAACGGCCAAGGACCGCGAGTCCAAGGGCAAATCGACATACGGCCTTCTGCTTGAACACGATGCCGGAGATGAAGCAGGCTCCTACAGCATTACGCTTAAGGACAGTATAGTCCGGGAGCTTGCCGGATCAGGTGCAGCCGGGCTGACCTTCTCCATGGCGAACCGCAATGCCGACTTGCCGGCAGAGGACAGCGAATCTGATAGTGCGTCTGCCGCTGCTCCGGCTCCGGATGTCGAGGTTGAATTGACTGACAGCAATGATGTCAGCGCCCGCCTGCCGCTGGATGAAGTAATGGATATCCTTCCGCTGCCGCAGACCGAGTTCACCATTAGCCCCTGGCTGGAGGAGCGGGTCAGCGACGGCAAATACGGCGATCTGTCAGAGGCTGTATTCCAGACCTATGAGCTGCCTTTTGAGAGCTTCCTGGAGGAAGAACCTGCGCTTAACCCCGGTGAATTAACCGAAATCACCTTCTATCTGCAAGAGGAAGGTGACCGGATCATGCTGGATGATATCGGCTTCTACACTGGAGATGAAGCCCCCGGCAGATTACAGTAGTTTGCCCTTATTCTCTATAAATATTGCTTAAGGGCCTCCCTGCAGCCGGCTGCAGAGGAGGCCCTTATTGTTGCTATACCGGCAGCGGAACCAGGCAGACCGGAGCAGTAACCTCCAGTTCATTACCGGTAGGAATCAGCCGGCCGCTCTCCTTGTCGATCCGGAAAGAAACGATATTGCTGCTGTCCTGGTTGGCAGCAAGCAGCATACCAGAGGTGATGGCGAAATTACGCGGTGTCCGCCCGCCCGACATCACCCAGTCGCCCGCTTCCAGCAAGCCGGTTTCCGCATTAATATAGAACAGTCCGATACTGTCATGTCCACGGTTGGATGCATACAGGAACCGTCCGCACGGTGACACATGTATATCTGCAGCCGTGTCATCACTGCCCGCCGGGTAATGCTCCGGCAGCGAGCTGATGCTCTGCAGCAGCTTCAAATCGCCCTGCTGTTCATTATTAGCAAACACCGTTATTGTACTGTTCAGCTCGTTAATAAGATAGATCCATTGATTCGACGGATGAACTGCCAGATGGCGGGGACCTGATCCCGGCGGCAGATTGACCTCGCGGTGTGTAACCAGCTTGCCGTCCTCAAGGCGGTAGATCAGCACCTGGTCAATCCCCAGATCACATACCAGCACCCGCTCTCCGGTACTGTCCGGGATGATCGAGTGTGTATGCGGTGCATCCTGCCTGTCCTGACGGATTCCCGAGCCCTCATGCTTGACCTGGCTGGACATTTCCCCGAGTGAGCCGTCCGCTTGAACCGGGAAGGCATTGACATTGCCGCCGGTGTAATTGGCCACAAATATGTAGTCACCCTGCGGGGAAACCGAGACATAACAGGGCGCCCCGCCGTCCGTGCTTCTGCTGCCCAGAGGCTGCAGCGCTCCCGTGCCGGCCTCAACGGAAAAGGCATGAACTTCGCCTTCATCCTGCTCGCTTGCCGCATAGACTACAGTCCCTGAGCTGTTTACTGCCAGATAGGATGGATTCTCAATCCCTTTGTTTCCGCCCAGCACCCGCATCTCGCCTGTATCCTTATTCAGAGCTCCCAGCAAAATGGCTTCGTTTTCTTTTGTATTATATGTACCGATGTAAAATAGCACTTCATTAGGCTGCTTCATATCCGTCTCCCCTTTACAATAAACTGCATTCTATAATGGCTTTTGCTCACATAATATTTACCCTGTAGCGCACAGATTGCCTCTGCTTTAAGCGTCTTAAATCAATATAACATGTTTATATACCCGGGACATAACCATTGTTAAACAGCCATTTTCAGGGCACACTAAACAGACAAACCGGCTTGTCAATACAAATTTATCCACATGGTTTAAACGCATTGCTTGAGGTTAATAGTAACCATCGAAGGTAACACGAACAAACACAAAAGGAGCTGAAGCAAAATGAGTTTTCTATGGATGTTGATCGTAGGCGGCGTGATTGGGTGGCTGGCAGGACTAATTATGGGCAGAGACATTCCGGGAGGCATCATCGGTAACATTATCGCCGGTATCCTTGGCTCATGGCTCGGCGGTATGCTGCTGGGCGAGTGGGGACCAAGAATCAGTGACTTCTATGTCTTCCAATCCATCATCGGTGCAGTAATCCTGATTGCAATCGTCAGCCTGATTCTGCGTTCGGTTGGCGGACGCAGCCGCTCTTAAGCTGAGCATTCAAGGGTAACCCTTGATACAGTTATAACGCATAATTTGCACAAGAAACCCGCCAGGATATTCCTGGCGGGTTTCTTGTGCGGATCGGCTTACCCCGCATTCTGTTTGCAAAGATTTTTCTGCTATAATGTAGAAATAAGTGACACAAATCACAGAGAGGAACGTGTATGATGGGCAATATCAATCCCTCGCTTCTGCATATAGGCTCCACGCTGGGAGCGGTTTTTATGGCGCTGATGGTTATTTTTATCCGTCTGAAGGCAAGCGAACGGCCGGTGACCCTCCGTAAAATATGGATTCCGCCACTGGGCATGTCCACAGGCTTCGCCATGTTCGTGGTACCTGATGTCCGCTTTCCCTGGTGGTGGGCGGTGCTGGCGTTTCTTGCCGGCTGGTTCGTCTTTGCTTATCCGCTGATGCGCAGCACCAAATTTGAAGAACGGGAAGGCCAGATTTATGCCCAGCGTTCCAAGAGCTTCGCTTTTATACTGCTCGGCCTGCTGCTTGTCCGCACCGTGCTCCATGAATTCATCAACCGGTATGTATCTGTCCCGCAGTCCGGCGGCCTGTTCTTTATTCTGGCCTTCGGCATGATCCTTCACTGGCGGGTGTTCATGTATAAGCGCTATACCCTGATGTCTCCGCCGCAGACCCGTGTTCCGCAGCCGCGGAGCTAAACCTGCAAAAAGCATTTCTTATCCTCACCGGATAGGGAATGCTTTTATATTATACGGGATGCCGCGGTTAACCGGAGCCAGATAATTTGCTGCAGGTTTGTCAACTTATATCCCTTCTCAACATCGCCCGCATATAATATTTATATTCAAACGCCTGGTTTATCGGCGCCTTCTGCCCATCATGTGACAAAAGAGCCACACAGCGGCCTATAATAGTCGTTTCTATGTCAGGTAACTTGCTGTGTGATCAGGTAAAATGAAAATATACTTAACCTCCAGCTTCCACAGGCGGAGCCGGGTATTTACTTTTAGAGAGTGAGGGTAAGGCAATTGAAAACAAAATCGAGAAAAGTGGCAATCGTCGGCTCCGGAAATGTAGGTTCAAGCTGTGCCTATTCCATGGTCAATCAGGCCATATGCGATGAGATCATGATGGTCGACCGTACCTATGACCGGGCCATGGCGCAGGCGCTTGACCTCTCGCACTGCATGGATTTTACAGGAACCAGAACCAGGGTCTATGCCGGTACTGCCGGTGATTGCGGCAGTATGGATGTAGTCATCCTGACGGCAGGCGCGAATCCGAAGCCCGGCCAGACAAGGCTTGATGTGCTGGACGCCGCGGCCGTTATCACTAAAGAGATCGTTACTGACATTATGGCCGGCGGCTTCGACGGAATCTTTGTGGTAGCTGCCAATCCGGTCGATATCGTCACATATATGGTATGGAAAATGTCCGGCCTCCCGCGCCACCGCATTATCGGCACCGGCACCTCCATCGACTCGTCGCGGCTGAAGACGCTGCTCTCCGAGGTGTTCTCGATTGACCCGCGCAGCGTCAACGGTTATGCTCTCGGCGAGCACGGTGAATCGCAGTTCGTCGCCTGGTCCCATGTCACGATCGGCGGCAAGCCGCTGCTGCAGATTATGGAGCAGCACCGGGAGCGGTTCAGCAGCCTCGATCTCGATGATCTGGCCCGCAAGACCAAGGATGCGGGCTGGGAAATCTTCACCCGCAAGGGCTCGACCCATTTCGGGATCGGCAGCGCGCTGGCTTATATCACCCGCTCCATCCTCAATGACGAGCACAAAATCATCGCCGTCTCAGCCATCCTGGACGGGGAGTACGGGCAAAGCAATGTGTGCACCGGCGTCCCGGCAATTATCAGCGGCGGCGGCATTCAGGAGCTGCTGGAGCTGAATCTTAACGAGCAGGAAGCGGCTAAATTCAAAACCTCCTGCGGCATCATCCGTGCCGGTATCGAAAGCCTGCAGCTCGAGGAAACCGTGTAGAACTTATCTTTGCACAAATAACCCCCTCCACACACAATTGATGTATGCGGAGGGGGTTATTTTTATAACAGACGCTTAACGGAATCTGCCGACCTCTTCCTTCAGCTCAGCCATCATTGCTGTCAGGCCCTCTGCTTCGGAAACTACCTTACCCATCAGATCTCTCTGTTCTACAGATGCCTCAGCAACCAGCTGGGAGTTCTCCGCCGATGCTCTGGCAATGGTCAGCATATCCGAAATGGAGGCCGTAATCTCCTCAGTCCCTGCAGACATTTCCTCGTTAATGGCGGAGACATCCTGGATCTGCAGCGAAACTTCACGCATGGAGGAACGGATATGCTCGAACGCCGCGCCTACATGGTTCATTTTATCCATACCGTCACCGATTTCCGTAATGCTCTTCTCCATCGATGCAGCAGCATTTGCCGTTGAGGTCTGGATCTGCCGGATCAGCTCAACAATATGCACAATCGACGTATTCGTGCGCTCAGCCAGCTTTTTCACCTCATTCGCCACCACCCCGAAGCCGCGGCCGTGTTCACCTGCTCTGGCAGCTTCAATAGAAGCATTCAGCGACAGCAGCCCGGTCTGATTGGAAATTTCCGAGATGACATCGACAATCTGCCCGATCTGCTCAGACTGCTCGGTAAGGGCTGCGATCAATTCTGAAGTCTGGCCGGCCGTCGTACTGATTACCTGCATCTGCTCCAGTGTGGACTGGATACCCAGATAACCGTTTTCTACCTCCACGTTCACACTTTCCGCCTGGTCGGATACATTAACCGAAGATTCTGCAATCCGCTGCAGGCCGATCGCCATCTCCTCCGTAGCCCGTGCAGACTGCTCCGAGCCCTTGAACTGCTCTTCCATACCCTGAGCCACTTCCTTGATCACTTCAGCAATCTCCACCGAGGTGTTGGAGGACTCATTGGCATATCCAAGCAAGCCCTTAGCAGAAATCGCCACTTCAGCTACTGCTGCATCAATCATTCCTACAATACCGGATAAGGAATCGATCATTTCATTAATGCCCTTGCTCATCTGGCCGATTTCATCATTTGAAGTCACAGGTACCCGTTCACTTAAATGACCCTCTGCAACCCGTTTGACCACTTTGGAGACCGCAGAAACCGGTTTTACCATCAGTCTGGTCAGATAGAGCGCCAGCAACACAACGACTACAACTACACTAATGAAGAAAATACCCGCCACCATCTGTGCCGAAATCACTTTTGCATAAATTTCGCTTTCCGGGGCACTTATCACCAGCTTCCAGTCCGTGCCCGGCACGGTTTTGTAATACGTAATGGTCTCTTTCCCGTCTTCACCCTTAAACGTTTCCGAGCCGCTCTCACCGGCCAGAATCTTGTCCACTGCCGATTTCATATCCGGATTGCTGGCGTATTCCGCGATATTCTTCCCGATCCGCTGTGTATCGTAATGGGCATAGTAAGTACCGTCACTAGAAATAACATATCCGTAGCCGCTGTCGGCGACTTTGATATCCTTGCTCATTTCCAGCATCATCTCAGGGGTAACCGAGAAGGCAATCGCTCCGGCAAACTGTTTGTCCGCTCCGGCAACCGGAACGACTACCGAAATTACATACTTACTCAGGGGTTCCAGGTAGGTCATATCCGCTACAGCCGGCTGCATAGTCTCTTTGGCTTTCATAAAATAGTCCGCCGTTCCCATCTCAGCCGTTAAGCCCAGCATATTGGTCAGCAGCCCGTTTTCATTAATTACGCTGTAGCCTTCAGACTGCCTGTCGCTGTCCTCAAGAACCCTGATGGCCGGGAAAATCGTCTGCGGGTCTGCAGTATCAAATTCGGGATGCAGGGAGATCAGCTCCTGTACAGCCGAGGTTTTGGATATCAGCCATTCGTTAAGCCGCGTGGTATTCATATCCAGGATGGTTTCCGTGATTGCTTCGTTGTCCTCTTTGGTCACCTTACTGAAATAGGTTGTAAAAAAGACGGTTGATCCGAGTAACGGTATAATCGATATGGCCAACAGAATCAGTGACCATTTTTTCTGCATCGAGGCCGTTTTTTTCTTTTTTGCTTTCATTTTCATTTTTGTCCAAAGCTTCACTTCTTTTTCCACCTTTAGTCCTCCCAGCAGTATTAGTTAGCAGCTTCCAATTGCTGTAAATCTATACTGTTATATCGGCAAGAACAGACAATTTCCATTATATTTCATATAAAAAATAAGCCCTTAGACCCACATTATGGAATCTAAACAGGCTTATTTTCATATTTATTCATTAAATAAATTACAATTATAAACGGATTTAAGATAGCCCTCGGGGAGCCTTCAGAGCGCGGACGCTGTTCAGCACCGCCAGTACGGTAACGCCTACGTCGGAGAATACAGCTTCCCACATCGTGGCAATCCCGAAGGCACCCAGCAGCAGGAACAGCCCTTTTACCGCGAGGGCAAAAATAATGTTCTGCCAGACAATACGCCGTGTCCGCTTGGCAATCCCGATCGCTGCAGCAATTTTCGACGGCTCATCCGTCATAATCACAATGTCTGCCGCTTCAATCGCTGCATCCGAGCCGAGCCCGCCCATCGCAATTCCGACATCGGCCCGCGCCAGCACAGGGGTATCATTAATGCCGTCGCCGACAAAAATCATGTTCTCCCGCTTGCCCTTTTCCTGCTCCAGCCGTTCAACCGCCTCAACCTTATGCTGCGGCAGCAGGCCGGCATGGATTTCATCAATCCCAAGCCGGGCTCCGACAGCCTCAGCAACAGTCTGGGTATCCCCGGTCAGCATGACGGTTTTGCGGATGCCGAGTGCTTTAAGCGCCTTGACCGCCGCCAGCGAGTCCTCCTTCACTTCATCCGCAATGATCAGATGTCCGGCGTACCGCTGATCTACTGCGAGATGAACGACAGTCCCGCTCTGGGCAGGTACAATTGCTGCAATTCCCTCACGCTCCATCAGTCTGGCATTTCCGGCAAGCACTGCTCTGCCCTCCACCTTAACCGAAATCCCGTGTCCGGAAATCTCGTCATAGTCCCCCGTTGCTTCCATTTCAATCTCCTGCCCGTAAGCAGCACGTATTGATTCAGCAATCGGGTGACTGGAGTGGCTCTCCGCATAAGCGGCCGTCCGCAGCAGTTCCTCTTCCGTAAAGCCTTCCGCCGGATATATTCCTGTAACAGTGAACTGTCCCTTTGTTAACGTACCGGTCTTATCGAAGACAACAATTTTCACATCGTTTAGCGCTTCAAGATAATTGCTGCCCTTAACCAGAATTCCGCTGCGTGATGCGGCTCCGATGCCCCCGAAGAAGCCGAGCGGGATCGAAACGACGAGCGCGCAGGGACATGAGATGACCAGGAAGACCAGCGCACGGTATATCCAGTCGGAGAAGGTGGCTCCGCTGATCACCAGCGGGGGAACAACCGCCAGCAGCAACGCAGTAATCACAACCAGCGGCGTATAGGCCCGGGCAAATTTGGTAATAAAGTTCTCCGTTTTGGCTTTGTTGCCGGCTGCATTCTGCACCAGCTCGAGAATTTTGGATACCGCTGATTCCCCGAACGTCTGCGTAACCTCTACCGTAACTACACCGTTGCGGTTAATAAAGCCGCTCAGCACCCGGCTGCCCGGCTCTGCCGAACGCGGCACCGATTCGCCGGTGAGGGCGGAGGTGTCCATCATAGCGCTGCCTTCCAGGATCGTTCCGTCGAGCGGCACCTTCTCTCCCGGCTTCACGACAATGATATCCCCGATCTCTACTTCCTCAGGCGATACCCGGCGCAGCCCGCCGCCTTCCTTCAAAAAAGCAAACTCCGGGCGGATATCCATCAGCGCAGTAATGGACCGGCGGGAGCGGTTCACAGCCATTCCCTGGAATAGCTCGCCCACCTGGTAAAAGAGCATAACGGCCACCCCCTCCGGATATTCGCCGATGGCAAAAGCCCCGATCGTTGCCAGTGCCATCAGGAAATTCTCATCAAATACCCGGCCCCGGATAATATTCCGGGCCGCCGACCACACGACCTCGCCGCCAACGATCAGATAAGCGGCCAGAAAGAGCAGCAGCTCCGGTACACCGCCGAGCGGCAGCAGCATGGCGGCAGCGGCCAGAATGCCGCCTCCCGCAAGCCGCAGGATAATCCGCCGGGTATCACCGGCCCCGTGATCGTGGCTATGGCCATGGGCGTCATCGCCGTGCGTGTGGTCATGACTGTGAGCATCGGCATCACCGCGGGTGTGTTCGTGGCCGTGCGTATCGGCATCGCTGTGGGCGTGTTCGTGGCCATGGTCGCCGTGGGCGTGCTCATGTCCGTGGGCGGTGGCTCCGTCGGCATGAGCTGCCCGGACTGTGCCGGGCTGCGTCTTCGTGCGGACGCCTCCGGCCTTCAGCTCCCGCAGCTTCACATGCGGTTCAAGGCTTGTTACTGTCTGCCGGGCCCGCTCGCTTATACTGTCTGCCTGATCAGCAGGGGTCTCTAGTGTCATTGTCTTCATAGCAAAATTAACGGAACAAGCAGTAACGCCGTCGATTTTGGAAACTTTGTTCTCTATCTTCATCGCACAATTTGCACAGTCCAGCCCGTCAAGGACCCACTGGCGCTTCACCATACCGTCAGCCGTACTCAAATGACTCATCTCCCTTGGATAAAACAATATATGAGTATTTGTTCATATGTTAACTTAAACACATTATATTCTCCTTAAACTTACAGTGTCAATGCAGATTCTGCATAATATGCCCATTTGCTGTGATGATATAGAAGATATTTATCTCACTGCTCAAACTGCGAATCCTCAGTATCTAGCGGCCAGCAATCTTCCGTAGTGCAAACTTGTCGAGATGGTAATCAGCATAGTTGTATTCTGTGCAGTTAAATAGCTGATGTTAAGAAAAATAGGCGTTTTAGCTGTACAGAGTGCAGTTAAGTAAAAATAATAACTGACGGCAGCTTGTAATTCTGCCATAACAGGGATAAGATTAACATATGAGCAGTTATTCATATGTTAATCCAGGAAGGGGCTTTTTTATGAATCCAAACCGCCACCCCGGCAACGGAAAAGCTAATAGTAGTTCGCCGCAGAATAATACCCGCCATGACAATCACAGACCTTCAGCTCTTAAGCAAGATTCAATTGACGAAGCTGTCAGTATAAACGAAGACGCCCATCACCTTGAGCAACACCGCACAGAGAATGAACATGCTCAAGGTAACAGTCAAACTGGAAACCGTTTTTCATCTGATCATACATATACTGAACACAGCAACTCTAATGAACACAACCAAATGCAGCATAGTTACCTTAAAGGACATAAGCACACAGAGCACGACCATACACTTGAAAGCAATCAAACAGAGCACGACCATACTCATGAGCACAGTCATGCTCACGGACATACCCATGCCCACGCCCCGGCCGACCGGAAAGGCCTGCTGATCGCCTTAATTATCACCGGCGGCATTATGCTGCTCGAGTTTTTCGGGGGACTGGTTACCGACAGCCTGGCGCTGCTTTCCGATTCCGGGCATATGCTCAGTGATACCGCTTCGCTGGCATTAAGCCTGGTTGCCATGATTTTTGCCGTCAGACCGGCCTCTGCCAAAAATACTTACGGGTTCTACCGGTTTGAAATTATGGCCGCCCTGTTTAACGGGGTTACCTTGTTTGTGATCTCCGGCTTTATAATGTGGGAGGCCTTCCAGCGCATCGGTTCCCCTCCTGAAGTCGCCAGCGGCACCATGATGATTATCGCTGCCATCGGCCTGTTGGCCAACCTTGTAAGCGCCTGGTCACTGCTGCGTAAGAGCAGCGGACATGAGAACATCAACATCCGCAGCGCCTATCTGCATATCGTCAGTGATGCTCTCGGCTCTGTCGGCGCTCTGCTGGCTGGTCTGGTTATGTCGCTGTTCTCCTGGTACATGGCCGATCCGATCATCAGCGTAATTGTGGCGCTGCTGATTCTGCGGAGCGCCTGGGGCGTGGTGAAGCAGGCTTTTCACATTCTGATGGAGGGTGCTCCTCAATCTGTGGATTCCGGAGCTGTCAGCGCTACACTCCTAGGCATCGATGGTGTATTGGATGTCCATGATCTCCATATCTGGAGCATCACCTCCGGTTTGGACGCGCTCAGCGGACATCTGCTGATTGAGGACAGCCGCAGTCATCAGGATATTTTGCAGCAGGCCGTCAAGCTTATAGAGCAGCAGTATGGCATCCGGCATGTAACTTTGCAGGTCGAAAACTCCGCTATGCAGCATGAGGATTTAAAAGTGTGAACGCAAAAGAAACCGTCCCGGGGCTGATAACCCTAAGGACGGTTTCTTGTATGCAGCTGCTCTATTCGTGCCGGATATGCTCATGTGTCTGCAGAAAAATCTGCTCGACATGCGCGTCGTTCAGCGAATAATATACCGTTTTGCCTTCTTTGCGGCGCTTTACAATCCGCAGATTCCGCAAATAGCGGAGCTGATGGGATACCGCCGACTGTCCCATATCAAGAAGAGTGGACAAATCGTGCACGCACAGCTCTCTTTGCGATAAAGCGTAGATCATCCGCACTCTTGTCGGATCGCCGAGCGCCTTGAACATCTCGGCCATTTTGTCCGTGGTTCCCCGGTCTGGCAGAATGAGCTCCGCTGTCTCCGGCCCCAGCTCCGAACCGCTGCAGGTGTTATCGCATTCTTCAAGTGCTGCCGGCTCCATGCTTCCGCCCTCCTAATCAAGCTTCCCGGTCACACCGGTCATTAATAAGATTCTCTACGATTAACTATAATAAAAACTCCCGACAATGTCCATTGAGATAACCGAAGAGCCGGAGGGACGAGAGGTTTCGGGTTTCGGCTAGCAACCGCTTAAACCGCCTTGTGCCGGAAGGCCAGCAGGCCGGCCCCCAGAAATAAGATCAGGCTGACGGACACGACCAGCATGAGCGTCTGAGCGGGCAGAACGAAGGCCCCGAACTCGTCCCCTCCAAAAGGTGACATAGCCAGCAGCGGCTGGGCCCAGGGATAATAAGGCGCATACGTAGCCGAGTTGACGACCAGTATATTGGGGATCGTCAGGCTTACATTGAGCGCAAGCGGTGCACCAAAGCTGCTCCAGCCCTGGGAGACACCCAGCTGCAGCGCAGCAAGCGGCAGACAGGCAAACCAGCCGCCCAGCACGCTTGAGAATAGCAGCGGCCAGGGTACAGGTCCCTCTGCCCCGCGGTACATCCCCATGCCCAGCAACGCCGCCAGAAAGAGCAGCTGGACAAGAGCAAGCAGCAGCATAATGATAGTAAACTTCGCAAGGTACAGCGATGTTCGTGTTACAGGAAGCGACAGCAGCATCTTCCAGCCGCCTTCACTATGCTCAGACCGGCAGATGAGCGCCGCGAACAGTCCTGTTAGCACAGGAAGAAATAACAGGGCATGCATCAGGGACATGACATTCAGCAGCACCTGCCAGGATACCGCCACCCCGTCCTGCCGCATATCGGCCAATGCTCCCACCGGCAGTGCTATTACCGGACTGATCACTACCAGCAGCCAGATAGAGGACCTGGACAGCTTCAGTCTCTCGGCAGAGAGAATTCTCCAGAATCTCAGCATCTTAATCCACATCCTTTCGCGCGAAATGCAGCGCTCCCGGCAGAATCACCAGCAGGCCAAGCAGCAGGCCGGCTGTGATGAACAGCCACGGTGACTCTGCCTCCCAGGCAAGGGCCGGCCAGGTCAGCGGCATCCATTCGGACAGGTACATGGAGAAGATACTGAGCAGCGACAGCGTAATGCCGGCAGCTACCGGAAAGGTCTGATTGCGGCTGGAGAGGGAGAGCCACAGCTGCAGTGCAATGACCGGCAGCGCACCGGCGTAAGAAGCCAGCCCAAGCCGCAGGATATCGGCAAAAGGTACCGGCTGGGAGCCGAAGCCAAGGAGCAGCCCCAGGCCGAGTGTCCCTGCAGACAGCAGCAGACAGGAGCAGGCCAGCAGCAGCAGGCAGAGCAGCAGCTTGGCCATAAAGACGGAGACGCGTGAAACCGGAAGCGCCAGCAGCTGCTTCCACGAGCTCATCTGATGCTCGACATTCGCAATCAGGGAGCAGATCAGCGTACCGCCCAGATACAGGGCGATCGGCACGAAGCCGGCTACATTACTGAGCAGTCCGCCCCATAGATCCGTCTGATATTGCCCTTTTAAATAATCATAACGGATGCCAAAATTCAGCCCCTGCATCGCAGTGAGGCCAAGCGGTCCAAGAAAGACAAGAAACCACAGGCCCTTGCCGCGTATTTTGAGCCAGTCCGCCGACAGCGCCCGCCACATCATGAGGCTCCCCCCTCAACGACCTGCAGGAAGAACTGCTCCAGGGACTGCCGCCGTTCCTCCACCCGGTAGACCGCGTGCCCGTTCTCCACCAGCTCCTTGATCAGCAGCGCTACACGGGCATCGCTCATCCGCGGCAGAACAATCCGGCTCTCCTGCAGCGAACCGCCGCAGCCCCGCCGCTTCGCCAGCTCAAGTGCAGCCTCCGGCTCGGATACCGCCAGCCGCAGATCACCGGCGGCCTGTTCCTGCAGATGGGCAATCGTATCCTGATACACCATCTTGCCCTGGCGGATAATACCTACGGTATCGGCCATTTGCTCAATTTCGCTAAGCAGATGGCTGGAGACGAGCACTGTAATCCCGTGCTCCGCAGGGAGCCGCTTGATCAGCGACCGGATCTCCTGAATGCCGGACGGGTCAAGCCCGTTGGTCGGCTCATCGAGAATCAGCAGCTCCGGACTGCCCAGCAGGGCGGCGGCAATTCCCAGACGCTGCTTCATCCCCAGCGAAAAGCCTTTAACCGGCCGCTTCTCTTCACCGGTCAGGGAGACAATATCGAGCACCTCGGCAATCCGGGACTTGGGAACATCCAGAATCCGGCGGATTGCCTCCAGATTGTCTACTGCATTCAGATGCCCGTAATAAGACGGCGACTCCACGAGCGAGCCTACCCTGCGCAGAATCTGCAGCCGGTGTTTCTTCAGCTCCCGGCCGAAGATTTCGATCTCTCCGGAAGTAGGCTTGATCAGCCCAAGCAGCATGCGGATGGTCGTCGTTTTGCCGGCGCCGTTGGGTCCGAGGAAGCCGTAGATTTGCCCCCGTCCGATATTCAGCTCCAGATGCTCCACCGCAGCCCGGCCACGATATACTTTTCTTAATCCGCTCGTTTTGATTACAGTTGATTTCATTAGTCATTCACCTCGGTATCCACTATAACGTCCCGAGGTTAAAGCAGCGGCTGCAGCAAGTTTAAATTTTGTTTAAATTTCGTTCCGGCAGCTGAAGGATTGTAACCGTTGTCCCCTGCGCAGAGCTGTCTGTCTCCGATACCAGCTCCATCCGTTTCAGCAGCAGATCAACAATCGACAGGCCAAGCCCGGCACCCGCTGACCCGGGTGAACTGTCCATGCCCCGGCCCCGGTCAGAGATGACAATAGCCTGCCCTTCTTCACGCACCACAATGTCTATGCCGACATACCTTCCGCTGCGCGCGTGGCGGACAATATTTTGAAAAAGATTATCGAGAATCCGCCGGAACCAGCTCTCATCGACAATCCAGTATAAGGGCTCCCCCTCCAGGCTGATATCCACCTCGAACCCTTCCTTTTCCCAAAGAGGGTACCAGGCAGCTGCACTTTCCCGTACGATACGCAACACATCCTTGCGCTCAGGGTTCAGGGTCACCCGGCCGCTGCTGAGCAGGTTGTAGGATAGCAGATTATCAATCAGCCCGCTGAGGCTTTCGATCCGCTCGTCCATTAGTTGAATGGACTCCTGGCCGCGCCGGGATAACCCTTCCTTGCCCAGAACATGGAGGTGGCTGCGTATTACTGTCAGCGGGGTCCGCAGATCATGCGACAGGTCGGCGACCAGCCGCTTGCGCAGCCCTTCCTCTTCTGCCTCCCGCCGGCGGCTCACAGACAGCTCTGCAACCATACGGTTGAAGGCCTCCTCCAGCCGGCCGATTTCGTCTCCTTTACCGGGCGCGATCGGTTCTGGAAGTCCCTCGCCTCCCGGAAAGCTCATCGCCGTCTGAAGCCGCAGCAGGCGCTTGCGGATTCCGGTAAAGAACAGCCAGGACACCGCCACAAACAAGGCAAAAAAGGCTAGCAGCATGAAAATATACCAGGAGCCCAGGCTCTGAAAGCGGTAGGCCTCGGTAATCTTCTCGGGAATCTGCATAACCAGAAAGCCCTCTCCGGCATCTGCACGGTCGCCTACGAACGCGACAATGGCCAGCGGGTCCTGCCTGGCCGCTTCCTTCATAAAGGCAATGGCTTCCGGCGCACTCCACTGCGGAGGTATTCGGTCTATACCCAGCTGCTCCTGCAGCTGCGGGTCCTCCGGCGTATGAATCATTCGGGTCCGCCCTTGTCCGTCCACCCAGAATATGGAAGCCATCGGATAGCTGCCGCTTAGTTCCTCCAGCCGTCGGTCAACCGCTGCAGGCGTCTGCCCGGACAGCTCCAGCGCCTCCTGATGCCACTGCTCTTCCAGGGCCCCGATATTGGAGTACAATTTGTATTCTTCCGGCGGTTTTTCAACAGTCTGGAGATTAAACAGGCTATAGCCTGCAAAAGTCAGCGGAATCCCGACCGGGATAAACAGCAGCGCTGCAACAATGATCAGCAGATAGCGGGACAGCAGGGATTGCTGGCGTCCAAACGGGCTCCTCCGCCTGCTCATGCCCTTACCCGGTAGCCGATTCCCCGGACCGTCTCAATAATCTCCGGGGAAGCCGGATCAAGCTCCAGCTTTTCGCGCAAATAGCGGATATGTACCATCAGTGTCTTATCCCCTTCGATATAGGCCTCGCCCCAGACCGCCTCATAAATCTGCTCCTTGGTCAGGATCTGCCCGAGATGGCGCAGCAGATAGGTGAAAATCTGAAATTGCTTGCCGGTGAGCAGGATCTCGCGGCCGGTTGCCGCCTCCTGAATCACATTGTTTCCCTCATACACAACAAGATGTTTCAGGGTAAGCGGAGCAGGATC
>NZ_CP152002.1:90000-137500 GCF_038595055.1 Paenibacillus sp. FSL R7-0345 | reverse complement strand
GGTTGCGCTCGTTGCGGGACTTAACCCAACATCTCACGACACGAGCTGACGACAACCATGCACCACCTGTCTCCAATGCTCCGAAGAGGGGCACTATCTCTAATGCTTACATTGGGATGTCAAGACCTGGTAAGGTTCTTCGCGTTGCTTCGAATTAAACCACATACTCCACTGCTTGTGCGGGTCCCCGTCAATTCCTTTGAGTTTCAGTCTTGCGACCGTACTCCCCAGGCGGAGTGCTTACTGTGTTAACTTCGGCACCAAGGGTATCGAAACCCCTAACACCTAGCACTCATCGTTTACGGCGTGGACTACCAGGGTATCTAATCCTGTTTGCTCCCCACGCTTTCGCGCCTCAGCGTCAGTTACAGCCCAGAAAGTCGCCTTCGCCACTGGTGTTCCTCCACATCTCTACGCATTTCACCGCTACACGTGGAATTCCACTTTCCTCTTCTGTACTCAAGCCACCCAGTTTCCAGTGCGACCTCAGGTTGAGCCCAAGGTTTAAACACCAGACTTAAATAGCCGCCTGCGCGCGCTTTACGCCCAATAATTCCGGACAACGCTTGCCCCCTACGTATTACCGCGGCTGCTGGCACGTAGTTAGCCGGGGCTTTCTTCTCAGGTACCGTCACTCCGGTAGCAGTTACTCTACCGGACGTTCTTCCCTGGCAACAGAGCTTTACGATCCGAAAACCTTCATCACTCACGCGGCGTTGCTCCGTCAGGCTTTCGCCCATTGCGGAAGATTCCCTACTGCTGCCTCCCGTAGGAGTCTGGGCCGTGTCTCAGTCCCAGTGTGGCCGTTCACCCTCTCAGGTCGGCTACGCATCGTCGCCTTGGTGAGCCGTTACCCCACCAACTAGCTAATGCGCCGCAGGCCCATCCCTTACCAGCAGATTGCTCCGCCTTTCATTCTCTCCTCATGCGAAAAGAGAAATTATCCGGTATTAGCTACCGTTTCCGGTAGTTATCCCAGACTAAGGGGCAGGTTGCCTACGTGTTACTCACCCGTCCGCCGCTAAGCTTATCCCGAAGGATAAGCTCCGCTCGACTTGCATGTATTAGGCACGCCGCCAGCGTTCGTCCTGAGCCAGGATCAAACTCTCCAAATTGGTATTTAGAAAGAGCGATTGCTCATTTTGAAACATCTGACGAGAATTTACATTCTCTACTTTTGGATCTCACCGAAGTGATTTCCGATACTCACTCGTTGTTCAGTTTTCAAAGATCAAGCTCGTCGTTGACTTTCATGTTCTCGTCATCAGCGACCTTTATAATATATCATAACCTCTTCGATTAAGTCAAGCGTTTTTTTAATTTCTTTTTTCGCTTTCCTTTTGAACAAGTTGTTGATGAATACCTTGTCCGAAGGGCCGAGAATTAATATATCATAAATTCTCAGGCCCCGTCAACCATTAAAACAAAGTTATTTTTAAACCAAGTAGCATCAATACCCCAGGGAGCCCTAAAACCGTTACTGCGCCAATTGTTGCCGGATTTAGAGGAATATAAACCTCCGTAAGCAAACCCGAAAAATTAACCACATATATCCCTAACGCCGCCAGTACCAGATGAGTCCCGAATACAGTAAGCCAAGCCAAACCAAGCTTTTTACGGAATACAATCAAGCCAAGCAGAATTGCCGATCCGATCAGGACCGCTAAAGCAATAGTCCGCATCCCGTTCTCTCTCCCCATTATCAGAGTATCTGAAGCTTTACATCCTGCTGCGGTTTATTCCAAGGCTCTTGGCATGCTTAAGGTGGATCTGGTACTTTCGCTCAGCTGCCTCCAGGATGAATATTGCATAGTCGATCTGATCCTGACCCAATGCTTCATTGAACATCATATGGGCTCTCTCCCACTCGAGCTGAGCATTGCGTACCTCCAGGAATACACGCCAGTCTTCCTCCACGCTTGTCTCCTTGTAGCTTTTACCGCTGCTTTCCTGCCGGGCACTTCCCCACCACCGCATATTAACTCCCCCTTATGAAAAATCCAGCTCACGCAGGCCTTGTACGCACTGCTGCATATTCTCATTCATATCGACAAAGGGACAAACTTAGAACTAAAAGCGGGGAGAGGACTGTTAGACGTTGAGGGAATTAAGAAAGGCGTGCTGCTGCTGTATATACAAAAAAAAGAAGCCATTCAGGCTTCTCTCATATAAAGCTATGATATATCCAACACAGACGCTTTACAGCTCGCGCCGGCCCTCCAGAGCTTTGGACAGAGTTACTTCATCCGCATACTCCAAATCGCCGCCTACAGGCAAGCCATGGGCTATTCTCGTGATTTTAATTTCGAACGGCCGGACAAGGCGGGAAATATACATAGCTGTAGCTTCCCCTTCAATGTTCGGATTAGTGGCCATAATAAGCTCTTTGACTCTTTCGTCACTTAGCCGTGTCAGAAGCTCTTTAAGACGAATATCATCAGGACCGATGCCTTCCATCGGGGAGATTGCCCCCTGCAGCACATGATAATAACCGTCAAACTCCTTAGTACGCTCAATGGCAACAAGATCCTTGGACTCCTGAACCACGCAGATTACCGAGGAATCACGGGTTTTGTCCTGGCAGATCCGGCACGGATCGGTATCGGTAATATTACAGCAGACAGAGCAGTAATGAAGATTTCGTTTGACGCTGACCAGCGCCTTGGCAAAATCAATAACTTCGTCCTCTTTCATGTTAAGCACATGAAAAGCCAGCCGTGCTGCTGTCTTCGGCCCTATTCCGGGCAAACGCGTAAAAGCATCAATCAGCTTGGCTAGCGGTTCTGGATAATACAAAGCGATGATTCTCCTTTGGGCTAGAGTGTAGCGGGCCTAGAAAAGTCCCGGGATCTTCATTCCGCCAGTGAATTTGCCCATGTCATTGTTAGCCAGCTCTTCTGCCTTGGTGAGCGCATCGTTAACAGCAGTAATTACAAGATCCTGCAGCATTTCAACATCATCCGGATCTACAGCTTCCGGTTTAATCTGAATGGACAGCAGTTTTTTGTGTCCGTTAACCTGTACAGTGACTACACCGCCGCCGGATGTGCCTTCAATTGTCTTGCTGCCAAGCTCTTCCTGTGCTTTGAGCATTTGCTCCTGCATTTTCTTAACCTGTTTCATCATTTGGTTCATATTATTCATTGATCGTCTCTCCTTTGGAATGCGCTTATGCGCTGATAGGCTAAAAGGTTATTCCTTTATGACAACAAGGTCTTCCCCAAACAGCTGGATCGCCTCGTCAATCCATGGTTCAGTCTTCTCTTCAGCAGCATCATGTTCATGCTCCAGCCGCAGCTCCTCATTACCCGGTTTGGCAGCTGATTTCTGCGAAGCATCGTTCCAGTCACGCAGCATCATCGTCACCAGCCGGTATGGCTTGCCCAGACGGGTAGCAAATACATTCTCGATTACCTGCCGGTTAGCCGGCTTCTCAGTAGTTTCACGGTGAATAGTATTCTTAAAAGCCACCAGCACCGCATCATCCATAACGGATACCGGCTCTCCGTCAACAAACCAGGCATGAACCGTAACCCGTTCTTCCTTCACGGCCTGTAGCACAGTGCTCCACTGCTTATAAACGGCATTAGAGTCAGGACCATCCTTACTGGCAATGAATTTATCGAGCTGCGGAGGCAGCTTGGAGCCTGATGAAACACGCGGAGCCGGGCTTGCAGCAGGAGCCCGATGTCCGGCAGCCTGATCCCTCCCGCCTCCGGAAATACCACCGGCTTGTATAGCCTGTTCCAGCTTCTTCTCAAGCGCGGCAATCTGCCGTTTCAAGACCTCCAGCTCGCCTGCAGCTGCAGGCTGTCCGCCAGCCGATGGCTCACGAATAGCTCCAGCCGGTGGTGAAGAAGATGTTAAAGGCACTGCCGCGTCCTGCTGCATGGTGCACAGCTTCATCAACGCTACCTCAAACAGCGTCTGCGGATGTGTTGCATATTTCATCTCACCAAGATAACGGTTTAAAGTATCGACGATCTGGAACAGCCGTTCACGGGAAAACCCCGCTGCCATTTCACGAAACTCCTCTGGATTAAGCACCCGGTCTGTCAACTTATCGGCACCAGGAACCATTTTGATCATTAGCAGATCCCTGAAATAGTACAGCAGGTTCTCCAGGCATTTATCAGCACTCTTGCCTTCCTGCATAAGCTGCTCTACCAGTTCCAGCAACCGGCCCATATCCCCTTCAAGAATCGCAGTAGCAAGCTTTGCGAACTGTTCGGAAGGAATGCCTCCGGTCATGCCAAGCACCTGCTGATAGGTCACTTGACCGTCTGTAAACGACGATATCTGATCCAGTATACTGAGTGCATCACGCATACCTCCGTCAGAGAGCCGTGCGATATACTGGAGGGCATCCGCATCTGCGGTAATCCCCTCTTTCTGGCAGATCTCGGCCAGACGGCCGCTCTGCTCTTCCAGTGAAACCCGTCGGAAGTCAAAGCGCTGGCAGCGGGAGATAATCGTCGCCGGCAATTTATGAGGCTCTGTCGTGGCCAGTATAAACATTACATGTGGGGGCGGCTCCTCCAGCGTCTTCAGCAGGGCATTGAACGCCTCTGTTGTCAGCATATGCACTTCATCAATAATATACACTTTACGGCGTACTTCGGTAGGCGCATACTTCACCTTATCCCGCAGGTCGCGTATTTCCTCTACCCCGCGGTTGGATGCCGCATCTATCTCCTGCACGTCCATGATATTCCCCGCAGTTATCCTTAGGCAGGATGGACACTCATTGCACGGCTCCGGGCCTGGTCCGCGCTCACAATTGACCGCTTTGGCGAGTACCTTAGCCGCACTCGTCTTCCCCGTTCCGCGCGGGCCGCTGAACAGGTAGGCATGAGAGACCCGCTGTTCACGGATTGCATTCTGCAGCGTCTGGATAATGTGCTGCTGCCCTACCATGTCCTGAAACGACTGCGGCCGCCAAGCACGGTACAGCGCGATATGTTCCACTATGCATTACCCTCTCTTAGACTGCCGCTTTCCGGCATTTGTAGCTAATTTATTATACTATATTCCCCAGGCTTTGACCAAAAACAAAAAAGCATCTTCGCTTGTGGCAAAGATGCTATTATTAGCTGTTATAAACCGTGCACCTGTTATTGATGACTGCGATCCAAGCGGCAACCCTACGGAACTGCTCGGGCTAGGCCACCCTCCGGCACAAGAGTAAACTTGCTTATGGCTGCTTCCTTCCGGACCTGACCAGGTTCACAAGCACTCATTGCGGAGGACCCAACCGTCAACACAGCCCGCAGGAACCAAGGCCTCACATCGACAGCACCTCTAACAGGAATTCAACCTCGCTACAGCGGATTGCGAGTTACAGGGCACCGCTACCTCCCCGTCTAGCACGGCGAAGATAAGTATAGCTCACACCCGGATAAAAATCAACCTCTCCTCTAAAACGACAAATAAAAACTCCCCGAATGAGACACCCGGGGAGTTTTTCAATGCTAAGCCGCAACGCGGCGTTGGCAATTAGATACCGTATTTCTTTTTGAATTTATCGACACGACCACCAGCATCCAGGAATTTCTGCTTGCCAGTGAAGAACGGGTGGCAGTTGGAGCAAATTTCGACGCGCAGTTCCTGTTTAACAGAACCGGATTCGAAAGTGTTGCCGCAAGCGCATGTCACATTAGTAACGTGGTACTTCGGTTGAATGGCTTCTTGCATTTCAATTTCACCTCTCTTGCCCTAGGCCTCATGCGGACCCAGAGTTATTAAACGCACAACGACATTTTAGCACGAAACTCCGGACACTGCAATATCTTTAGATCACAGAATCCAAGTTCCAGTCTAAAGGGTGACACGGCGCCCTTTTACCCGGGTAAGCTCTGCCGGAGGCACATGTGTGTACGAGCCAATGACTACATCCGGCAGCTCTTCACGGAAAATATCGAGCATTGTCTTCATACCCAGAATCTCCCCCTGTGCAGGAGGAATCAGTCCAAGGTAGCTCTCAGGATCAATATTAAGATTACGCATCTGAATCAGCTTAAGCTCAGTACGCCGGCAAAACTCAACCATTGCCTCAATCTCTTCCTCACGGTCTGTTACTCCGGGGAAGATCAAATAGTTAATCGATGTATACACGCCCTGGGAAGCAGCATATTTCAGTGACTTTTCCACGTTGGCAAGTGTATATCCGCGCGGCTTGTAATACGCGTTATAGTGATCATCCAGCGCACTAATCGTGCTGACCCGCATCAGGTCAAGCCCGGCATCCACAATTCCGCGGATGTGGTCGCTGAGTCCGGCATTGGTATTAATATTGATGTAACCCATATCAGTAGTCGCCCGGACCTCACGGATCGCGTCAATAATCAGCTTAGCCTGGGTAGAAGGCTCACCTTCACAGCCCTGGCCGAAGCTGATGATCGACTGCGGGGTCTTCAGATGCTCCAGCATGACCTGGGAAATTTCGCTTACCGTAGGCCGGAAATTCATCCGGGTCTGCGGTGAGACGAATCCGCTGTCGTCAGGCTGTTCCGATATGCAGCCAAAGCAGCCGGCATTGCACGAATAGGATACAGGGACAGCACCCTCCCACCGGCCTAAAAAGGTATTGGAGGAGGTGAGGCATTCGTAGCCCAGCGCACAGTTCGAAAGATGATCGTACAGCCGGTTCTCCGGATATTTTGCCTTCAAGTCGCCTACTCCAACCTCTACTTCTCCACGGTCACAATTAAGGGGGTTCCACTTATCCGGATTATCCGTCGGATCTGCAGCAACATAGAAGCCGCCATCCTTCCACACTACAGCGGAATAGCCGAAGAGCGGAAGCTTATACGACTTGTCTGTCTTGACATAGCCGGGAAGGCACAGTCTCGTAAAGCCTTGCGGCAGCAGTGCTCCGACAGCCTGCGAGCCCTCCGGCAGCGGCAGCATTTCACCCGTTTCCGGATTCATGCCTACAGCCCTGGTGCTTGGCAATCCAACGAGTGTAGCTCCTTCCGGCAGCGGAATCAGCTCCTCCTCCAGCATCTCAACGATCATATCCCCGCTGCGTGCAAGCCCGTACAGCTCCGGATGATCATATACATTTCCTTGTTCATCGGCATATACCAGATACATGATAATCTCCTCTTATTCTCTATTCTCAGGTTGTCGGGACAGTAGGTGTCTTAGGCCGTGAGGTTCTCCGTGCAGATGCACCGCTGTTGGAGGTTCCCCCGCTACTTGCTGTACCGCTCGCGGCTGACTCCTTATTTCCGGCCACATCAAACGATGCCAGGAATTCAGCATTGGTCTTGCTGTCACGCAGCTTTTTGAGGAAGCCCTCTACGAAGTCGTGTGATTCGTTCATATTTTTGCGGATAGCCCAGATGGTATCCAGTTCTTCCTTGCTCAGCAGCACTTCTTCGCGGCGTGTTCCGGAGCGGCGGATGTCGATCGCCGGGAAAATACGGCGTTCTGCCAGCTTGCGGTCCAAATGAAGCTCCATATTGCCCGTACCCTTAAATTCTTCATATATAATATCGTCCATTCGTGATCCGGTATCGATCAGCGCTGTTGCCAATATGGTCAGGCTTCCGCCTTCCTCCACGTTACGCGCAGAACCAAAGAACCGTTTAGGACGATGGAAGGCCGCAGGATCAATACCTCCGCTGAGCGTGCGTCCGGATGGCGGAACCACAAGGTTATAAGCGCGTGCAAGCCGGGTAATGCTGTCCAGCAGAATAACAACGTCCTTCTTATGCTCAACAAGACGCAGTGCGCGCTGCAGCACAAGCTCTGCAACTTTGATATGGTTCTCTGGCAGCTCATCAAAAGTAGAAGCTACTACCTCGCCTTTGACCGAGCGCTGCATATCCGTTACTTCCTCAGGGCGTTCATCAATCAGCAGTACAAACAGCTCAATCTCGGGATTGTTTGTGGAGATACTGTTGGCAATTTCTTTCAGGAGGAGCGTTTTCCCTGCTTTGGGAGGTGCTACAATCAAACCGCGCTGCCCCAGTCCTACAGGAGCGAGTAAATCCATGATTCGGGTCGAGAGATGGGTAGGGGAAGTCTCAAGCGGCAGCTTATCTTGCGGATAAAGAGGTGTTAGTGCCGGGAAATGCAGGCGCTCAGCTGCACTGGCAGGATTCTCGCCGTTGACGGCATTGACTTGAAGCAAACCGAAGTACCGTTCATTTTCTTTGGGTGTGCGGCATTTTCCTGATACAAGATCGCCGCTTCTCAGATCAAACTTGCGGATTTGTGAGGCTGAAATATAAATATCTTCCGCACTGGGCAAGTAGTTAATCGGCCTCAGGAAACCGTAGCCTTCCGGTAAAATTTCCAGCACGCCTTCCATAAACATAAGCCCGCTCTGCTCCGCCTGTGCCCGGAGAATGGCGAAAATCAGCTCCCGTTTCTTCAGCTGTCCGTAGTAAGGAATCTGGTATTTCTTGGCCAGCTTATACAGCTCGGTCAGCTTCATTTCTTCCAGATCGGAAATTTGAAGATCCATGTAATAACCACCTATTCAATTTTTATAAAATATAAATCTATTAAATTGCTCATTAGGATAGGATTACCCGATTTGGAAGGAGATATGCAGTACAACCGCAAAATCTCCCCCAAGAATCAGATAATCCTATCGATTATTCTTCCTCGCGCCAGATTTCAGCCCCAAGGTCGCGCATATTAGTTACCAGGTTGTCATAACCGCGGTCGATATATTCTACGCCGGTTACCTCAGTAATTCCGTCCCCTACAGTCAGGCCGGCAATAACAAGCGCTGCGCCTGCACGCAGGTCAGCCGCTTTTACTTTGGCAGCATTAAGCCTGCCACCCTCAATAATTGCCGATCGTCCTTCGACACGGATTTTCGCGCCCATGCGCACCAGCTCGGGAACATGCTTGAACCGGTTGCTGTATACGAAGTCACTCAGCACACTAACCCCTTCAGCCTGGGTAAGCATACTTGTCATCGGAGACTGCAGATCGGTAGCGAAGCCCGGATAGATCAGCGCTTTTACATCGACATGCTCATATTTGGGTCTGCCGATCACACGGATGCTCTCATCCAGCTCCTCAATACCAACCCCCATCTCCAGCAGCTTGGCCGTTAACGCCTCCAAGTGCTTAGGGATTACATTATCTATTAGTACATTGCCGCGCGTTGCCGCTGCAGCAATCATGTATGTTCCAGCCTGAATCCGGTCAGGAATGATGGAATGGCGGCAGCCATGCATCTCGGTAACGCCCTCAATCCGGATGGTTTCTGTACCGGCGCCTTTAATAACAGCGCCCATTGAGTTAAGCAGGGTAGCTACATCTATAATCTCAGGCTCTTTAGCCGCATTTTCGATAATTGTAGAGCCTTTGGCCCTTGAAGCCGCCAGCATAATGTTAATCGTTGCACCGACGCTCGATACGTCTAAATAAATTTTTGCACCGCGTAGTTCCTTGGCATACAGATGAATAGAACCATGATCATTAGTCACAGTTGCCCCAAGTGCTTCAAAACCTTTGATATGCTGATCAATCGGACGGGGCTCAAAATTACAGCCTCCAGGCAGACCTATAGTCGCTTCTTTAAATCTTCCAAGCAGCGCGCCCATCATATAATAAGAGGCACGAAGTTTTTTGACTGGTCCGTTAGGCATGGGAATGGAAACAATACGGGAGGGGTCGATTCTCATCTGGCTGCCTGTCCAGGAGACAGTCGCGCCAAGCTCTTCAAGAATTTCGGAGTATACGGCTACATCACTCAGGGACGGCAAATTATCCAGAACAACTTCAGATTCAGCTAAAATAGCCGCAGGAATAAGCGCAATGGCGCTATTCTTCGCTCCGCTGATGGTTACAACGCCCTTTAGCGGACGTCCACCGCCAATCATTAATTTTTCCATAGAATTATCTGTTTCCCCCTACGTGTATTGCAGCTTGCCCTGGCAATACCTGCTGTGGCTTATTGGTGTGAAGAAGAAACGGCTGCGCCGCCCTTGCAATAAGGACGGCACACGTTTCAGACAAAAGGATATCCATATTAGACGATCTACAATAATAAACAGCTTGTCCGCCTGAGGCGAAACAGCTTAGGCTTTGTTGCTGGAACCGAATTCGCGGATTTTGCCGATAACGGTCTGTTTGATAGCTTCACGGCCTGGTGCAATAAATGTACGAGGATCGTAAGCATCCGGTTTAGCAGCAAGCACTTCACGAACCACTTTTGCGAAGGCAATCTGGTTCTCAGTGTTTACGTTGATTTTGGAAGTTCCCAGGGAGATGGACTTCTGAATATCGTGCAATGGAATACCGGTACCGCCGTGAAGAACGAGCGGAAGCTTAACTGCATCGCGGATTTCTTCCATTTCTTTGAAACCGAGGTTAGGCTCGCCATGGTAAGGACCATGTACAGAACCAAGCGCCGGAGCCAGAGTATCAACGCCTGTTTCTTTAACCAGAGCGATACACTCGTTAAGGTCTGCATATTGGATACCGCCGATAACGTCATCTTCCTGTCCGCCTACTGTACCAACTTCGGCTTCAACGGAAACGCCTTTAGCATGTGCGTATTCAACAACTTTTTTGGTCATTTCGATATTTTCAGCGATTGGATGGTGGGAACCGTCGATCATAACGGAAGTGAATCCGGCATCGATAGCGTCTTTACATTTGTCAAAGCTGGAACCGTGGTCCAGGTGAATGGCAACAGGAACAGAGATCTTCATGTCGTGAATAAGTCCTTCAACCATCTTCACTACAGTAGTGAATCCGCCCATGTGACGCGCAGCGCCTTCGGAAACACCAAGAATTACCGGGGATTTCTCTTCTTCTGCTGCACCAAGAATCGCCTGAGTCCACTCCAGGTTGTTAATGTTGAACTGGCCTACTGCATATTTTCCTTCAAGTGCTTTGTTTAACATGTCAGTCATCGATACTAATGGCATGGTTTCAATCCTCCTAAGAATGTTGGTTGCCTATATATAAGCCCACATCACATACAGGCTTATTATAGCACATCCTGTGTCAAATACTAAATAGGGCACGCAAAAAAATGTCCCGGTGGGACGATATTTATCCAACCCCGTCACAGGGCAGACTTATCCTATTTAGAGTATCCATAAAAGTCTGAAACCAAACCATCTATATCAAGAAGACTGAGACATATTAACCGGCCTGCCCCTGAAGATGCATATTCACCGCTACCCGCATCTCATCAATGTCAAACGGCTTCGTAAAATGCATCAGCGCGCCAAGCTTTGTAGCTTCCTTAATCATATCAAGCTCTCCGTATGCCGTCATCATAATCACTTTAATGGCCGGATTCAGCTGCTTCAGATGCTTCAGAATTTCCAGCCCGTCCATGCCCGGAATTTTCATATCAAGCAGAACCAGATCCGGGGATTCCTTCTGGACAATATCAAGCGCCGCTTTTCCGTTAGCAGCCTGATAGGTGGTATACCCCTCGCTGTTAAACACTTCCATCAGGAGAATGCGGATTCCGTTCTGATCATCGACGATTAACACTTTTCTCTTTTCCATATCATACCCTCCCAGATTTAAGGCAGTTGTCTATACCGCGCCCTCTCACAGCAAGCGGCCCATTATGACTCATCAGTCTATACGAAACCTATAATTCGTGCTTTGCAGCCAAAATCCTGCTAATTGGATAAAAAGGGTAAAATGATTCCATAAAATGGTGACCTTTACTGCCGGTTTATAGACAATTGTGCTCTTATATCTAAAAGAAAGCCTCCGTCAGGAGGCTTTCTAAGACCATGGAGGGTCATTTATATAAAAACTACAGCTGCTCTGAATGCGTCAGGGAAGCTTTAACAAATTCACGGAACAGCGGCTGCGGACGGTTCGGACGGGAAATGAATTCCGGATGGAATTGCACTGCCAGGAACCAAGGATGTCCTGGAAGCTCTACGATTTCAACCAGGCGGCCGTCCGGCGATGTTCCGGAGATAACCAGGCCTGCTTTTTCAATCTCATCGCGGTAAGCATTGTTGAACTCGTACCGGTGACGGTGACGCTCATACACCAGCTCATCCTCATAGCAGGACATTGCCAGTGAATCCGGCAACAGCTTACAAGGATAGAGGCCAAGGCGCATTGTTCCGCCCATATCTTCAATATCCTTCTGCTCAGGCAGCAGGTCAATCAGAGCATGCGGTGTAGCCGGGTCAATCTCCGAGCTGTTCGCACCAGCCAGTCCCAGGATGGAACGGCCGTATTCGATTACAGATACCTGCATCCCCAGGCAAATACCGAAGAACGGAATCGCCTGCTCACGGGCATAACGGATTGCGGAAATTTTACCTTCAATACCCCGGTCCCCGAAACCGCCCGGAACAAGGATACCGCCGATGCCGCCGAGCATCTCGCCCACATTCTCGTCAGTAATCAGCTCAGCATCCACCCAGCGGATTTTGACTTCTGCATTGGCTGCAAAACCGGCATGGGACAGCGACTCCACTACACTCAGATAAGCATCATGCAGAGCTACATATTTACCGACAATTGCAATTTCAACCGTACGCTCAAGCTGCTGGATCCGGCTCAGCATGCTCTCCCATTCACGCATATCCGGCGCCGGTGTAGTCAGCTTAAGGTGATTGACTACAATTTCATCCAGTCCTTCGTCGCGCAGATTCAGCGGAACTTCATATAGAGTGGAGGCATCGCGGCACTCTACTACGGCGTTCTTGTCAATATCACAGAACAAGGCCAGTTTGGCCTTCATATCATCAGTCAAAGGATATTCCGTACGGCATACAATCACATTCGGCTGAATTCCGATGCTGCGCAGCTCTTTTACACTGTGCTGTGTCGGCTTGGTTTTCACTTCACCGGCAGCCTTGATGTAAGGAATCAGGGTTACGTGAATGTACATTACATTTTCCCGGCCGATATCGCTCTTGATCTGACGGATAGCTTCCATGAACGGCAGACTTTCGATGTCGCCTACGGTACCGCCGATTTCAGTGATAACTACGTCAGAGCCTGTCTCACGTCCTGCCCGGAACACGCGCTCCTTGATTTCATTCGTGATGTGCGGGATAACCTGGACGGTTCCGCCCAAGTATTCGCCGCGCCGCTCTTTGCTGATGACCGAGGAATAGATCTTCCCTGTAGTCACATTGCTGTTCTTGGACAAGTTAATGTCAATAAACCGTTCGTAGTGTCCAAGATCAAGGTCAGTCTCCGCGCCGTCATCTGTTACAAATACTTCCCCGTGCTGATAAGGGCTCATTGTCCCCGGGTCTACGTTAATATAAGGATCGAACTTTTGGATTGTCACCTTAAGACCTCTGTTTTTGAGCAGCCGGCCCAGCGAAGCGGCAGTAATGCCCTTGCCCAGGGAGGACACAACGCCACCCGTTACAAAAATATACTTTGTCACTGTAAAACCCTCCTAAATAAAGTCCAGAAATTCAGGCGACGCTTCTGTTTATCGTAACCCTTTTTTCCATCATCAAAACGGGGGAAACCAAAGTTACTTCCGCCGCCAAAAATGAAAGGCGATCCACCCAAGTAGAAACGGCTTCGCCGTTCTTCAGGGAAGGCGGCATCTGTTTCTGCAAGAAATATCAGACCTGTGTAAGTCCCTAGACTTATACTGCTAATATTTTGCAAAACACGGAAAAACCATCTAAAAAAATAAAAAAAGTGACACCCGTAGAGCCGGGGCACTTTTTATTTTAGAAAACATATTAACTTTCATTAGAAGCCCATGCAATAGTTTACTCTGGCGGTACCACCCATGTCAAGGGAGGAATTCAGCGGGTCTGCGATATTAATAATCGTTGTCTCCGTCGCCGTCAGCATCCTCTTTGTCATCGTCTTCAGAATCCTCTTCATCCTCGTCTTCGTCCATGTCGTCATCATCAATGACCACATCTTCGTCAACTTCCTCTTCGCTGTCGTCGTCGGAATAGAGGTCGTCGCGGTCTTCGTCAATCGCATCGAAGTCCTCTTCCTCTGCAGCGTAGTTATCTTCCTCTTCGGCGAAGTCATCGTCTTCATCGTCGTCCTCATCGTTGATGATACGCGGACGCTTAGAGTTGCCGACTGGATCATCGGAGCGTTCAAGCGGATACCAGCGTTTCAATCCCCACAGATTGGTTCCGACACAGGCAAAACGCCCGTCGATGTTGATCTCGGTATATAACTGGGCAATCGTATCGTTGGTTTGTTCTTCGGTCATACCGCGCAGCTTGGCCACTTCGACCATAAGATCACGGTAATAATAGGGCGTATTGGCCGCTTTAAGCACCAGGAAGGCCAGGTCGACCATCGGCATTTCTTTAACTTTCTCAGGGTCCAGCTTTAAATTGAGTGGCGTACTCACTAAAGGACACTTCCTCTCACGCATATTAACAAAACTAAGTAAAACCTATTTGAGGGCAAAATGCAAGTCAAATGCGGCAGGAAGGCAGAAATAAACAGGAATAATATGTAAAATAGGTGCGGCCATTAAAAAGGCGGAGGAAATTCCTCCGCACATGACTGTATCCACGCCAAGGATCGGCTCCTTACGGGATGTTGCAAAGAGAGCTCAAAATCTCTTCTGTTTATTTTATGTAAAGCTCCGCCTTTTGACACGATGGGCAGCCTATTTCGTTAAAAAAGGGCAAGTTCCCATTCGGACGTCTGCCTCCCCTCATACAATATGGCAGCACGGCAGCGAGGAGGGGACGGCGTAACTTATGGATTATTACGGATTTTGGCAGTTGCTGCTTGAGGAGATATCGGCTGCCCCCAAAAGTGCGGAGCGGCGCATCGTGACCTTTAATGATCACCGTCAGTACGCCGGAGCCCTGTCGCAGTGGAAATCACTGAAATCAAAACGTCCGGGGCTGCGGCAGGTTCAGGTCTCGAGCCTGATCAAAGCTTTTTTTGTGCCGGCCGCCGGGGCGGAGAAGCTGATGGATAAATTCGCTGCTTCCTTAAGCATAGAAGAAGACCTTAGAATTCGGGTCCACTCTCTCCCGGCGGAAAACACCGGCACGGCAATGATGCCATGGGGTGTGAAAGCGATTCATGCCCCGCAGGCCTGGTCCAGATCCACCGGCGTCCATGTAAAAATCGGCGTTATCGACACGGGGGTCGATTTCCGGCATCCCGATCTGAAGCATTCTCTTGCCTCTGGCGTTAATCTGCTCCACCGCGGGATGCTGCCGCTGGATGACAACGGGCACGGCACCCATATTGCCGGCACACTTGCTGCAGCCGGAGGCACGCGCGGGATGATGGGCGTGGCTCCGCGGGCGCTGCTTTATCCGGTCAAGGCTTTTGACCATAACGGCTCCGCCTATGTGTCTGACATTGTACTTGGCATCGACTGGTGCGTACAGAACAAGATCGACATCATCAATATGAGCTTCGGCATGAAGACGCGGAGCAAGGCCCTGCATGATGTGGTGATCAAGGCCTACCGGGCCGGGATCGCCATCATCGCCTCCTCCGGCAACGACGGCAAGCGGGGCGGGGATTACCCGGCCCGTTATCCCGAGACGATTGCCGTCGGCGCTCTTGACCGGAGGCACCGCGTCGCGGCCTTCAGCAACCGCGGCCCGTATATCGACGTATACGGGCCCGGCGAGGGTGTGCCCTCCTGCTGGCTGCGGGAGGGCTACAAGGAAATGAGCGGCACCTCCATGGCGACCTCCCATGTCACCGGTGCCGCAGCTCTGCTGCTCGCGCTCCGTCCGGCGCTGACGCCCCGCGAGCTGAAGCAGCTCCTGCGCCGCACGGCCCTGCCGGTGCGGCTGCGCAAGGGCCAGCGCCGCGCCGCCCTCGGCGGCGGCGCAGCCGATGCCCTGCGCCTGCTGCGCGCAGGCGCAAGAGCCAAACGGGCCGCCGCCGCTGCCGCGAAGGCGTAGGCCCGTGAGGGCCCGCCGCGCGCAGCGGCGGGACAAAAAAGCACCGCCTCCCCAGAGGAGGCGGTGCTTGGTGTGCTGAGCGGGTGTTACATCCGCTCAGGTGCGGTAACGCCAACGAGACGCAGGACGTTGGCGATGGTGGTGCGGGCCGCGCCCAGTAAGGCGAGGCGGGCCACGGTCTGGGCAGCGTCGTCAGTGATGACGCGCTCAGCCTTGTAGTAGCTATGGAACTGCGCAGCCAGATCGTACACGTAGCGGATCAGGCGGTGCGGCGCATAGCTGTCGGCAGCAATGGCAATCTCGGCAGGAAGCTCGCCGATCTTGCGCAGGAGGTCATATTCGTGAACAGCCGTCAGCTTGCTGAAGTCGATCTGATCCATAGCCGGCACGGTGATGCCCTGCTCCTCAGCCTGGCGGAAAATACTGCAGATCCGCGCATGCGCATACTGCACGTAATAGACAGGATTCTCATTGGATGTGGAAATCGCCAGATCCATATCGAAATCAAGATGCGAATCCATGCTGCGCATGGTGAAGAAATAGCGGATCGCGTCGAGTCCGACTTCTTCCATCAGGTCTTCCATAGTAACGGCCTTACCGGTACGTTTGGACATTTTAACCTTCTCGCCGTTCTGGAACAGGCTGACCATCTGGGCAATCAGCACGACCAGCTTCTCAGGATCATTGCCAAGCGCCGACATAGCGGCCTTCATCCGCGGGATGTAGCCGTGGTGGTCGGCACCCCAGATGTTGATCATAGTATCGTAGCCGCGCTCATACTTATCGTTGTGATAAGCGATATCCGGAGTCAGGTAGGTGTAGGTGCCGTCGTTCTTGATCAGCACGCGGTCCTTGTCATCGCCGTATTTGGTCGTATTCAGCCAGGTAGCGCCGTCCTGCTCATATACTTCGCCGCGGTCGCGCAGCTCATCCAGCGAGCGCAGCACCTGGCCGTTCTCGTACAGCGAGGTCTCGCTGAACCAGATGTCGAAATTTACACGGAAGCGTTCAAGGTCGCGTTTGATCTTGTTAAGCTCCTTCGTAAGCCCGTAGGTACGGAAAAATGCCGCACGGTCTCCAGGGGTCATTTCCATCAGGGTATCGCCCTTCTCAGCGACAAGATCCTTGGCAAAGCCCTTGATGTCCTCACCGTGGTAACCGTCCTCCGGCATTTCCGCCGGCTGGCCAAGCTCCTGCAGGTAACGGGCTTCGATCGATTTGCACAGATTGTTCACCTGGTTACCGGCATCATTAATGTAGTATTCGCGGGTTACCTGGTAACCGGCAAAATCCAGCACATTGCAGAGTGCGTCGCCGACAGCTGCGCCGCGGGCATGTCCGAGATGCAGGCTGCCGGTAGGGTTGGCACTGACAAACTCCATTTCTACCTTCTTGCCTTTGCCAGTCTCAATCCGGCCGTAATGATCGCCCTGCTCTGAAACAAGAGCGATAACCGGGTACAGGTAGCTCTTGGAGAGCGTGAAATTAATGAAGCCCGGACCGGCGATTTCGGCTTTTTCAATTGAAGCAGATGCGGTGTCCAGATGCTCAATAATGGCTTCGGCGATCTGCCGCGGATTGCGCTTGGCAATTTTGGTGAGCTGCATCGCGGCATTGGTGGCCAGATCTCCATGGGCCTTGTCCTTTGGCACTTCCAGCGCAATGGCCGGAAGCTCTTCCTGCGTTACGAGACCGGCAGCAAGAATGGCACCTGCAACCGCTTCTTTGACCCGCTCATTAGCAAGCTGCAGCGGATTTGAACTTTGTGTCATGATTGTGGTTCCTCCTGTATATACAAACTGATAGCGAACTGTCCTGATAACTCCCCATAGACGTACAAGTCATACTCCCACGAGACCTTCAGCGAACGTCCATTACGCGTAATATCCAGCTCCCGCGTCTCGGTAGAGAGATTAAACTGTGCGTATGGAGAGCGGTAGAAGCCCGGTAACTGCCGCCCAGTCTCGAAAGACTGCTCGGACTCAACGCTCCCGTGCCGGATCAGCTTCAATTCGCGGTCCGTAATCTTTATCATCGTACGGACGGATACAGCTTCCCCCTGCGGGCCCTGCTCCGCTTCTTCATAACGGATAAACAGCTGTTCCCCTTTGGAAAAAGCTTCCCCGGCAGCCGTGATTACATTTGTCTGCCCGTCCTGCCGGCTTTCCAGAGTAACAGTAACACCGTATTTGCCGGACTGTAATTCAGACATTCTCTGTTCCTCGCTTATCGTTCTATTCATAAATTCAAGGCATATTCGCTTACCCATTGTACACTATATCCAGTTCGGATGAGCAATTCAATGAATAAATCTTATCTTCTTTGCAATTCCGGCTGCTACAATGGCAGCAGCTTCACCGTATCTCTGGAGCGCAGCTGCTCCACCATCGCATGCCAGGCAGCAGGCTTATCTTCAAGCACCGCATAATAACGGGTCAGGAAGTCTGCTACCAGAGCTGCCTCTACCGAATCCTGTCCTTCCTGTCCGGGCATAAAACAGAGATCCAGCCCCGTTACAGCTTTGCCGTCGCCCTGCCAGGACGGATGGACATACGGGAAATCAAGCCGTTCATACCCGAGGTGGGATAATACCTCACGGCGGACAAACGGGTTCATCGGCTTAACGCCGCCAAATCCGAAATCCTCCACCCGGTATGGATCGTAGATTTCCGCAAACATGCCGTACAGCTCTTTGCCGTTATCTGCCGCAAGCTTATTCAGATCCTTCAGGCGGCTCCGGGCCAGGAAACGCCCGATTCCCAGACCTTCACGGCCGATCACAGTGAAGTCGGTCATCGCCACGTTCCAGTCGGGATAGTAACGGTATTCGGTAGTGCCGACTACGGTACCTTCATGGACAGCTGCAAATACACGGATGCCCGGATCCTCCAGCGGCTCCTGCCACAGGCTGAACTCCAGCACCTCTTCCGGCGGGAACACCTCACTCAGCAGATTATGTACTTGTCTGAACAACGGATCAGAAAGGGCAGTAATTCTTACATATTCCATAGTAGAATCTCCTCCGGTACTCTGATTTAAATGCTGACTTTACCTGTCTTTTCTATAAGAGAGGATTACGCCACTCCATCAGTGCCGCGTAGTTGCAGGACTCCTCATCTTCAAGGTACTCCTCCACCACACCAAGCGGCGTCCGTCCGCAGCGCAGCAGAAATGTAATAACCGGATCAGCCAGCTGTCCGCCGGTCACCCCGGCAAGATAATCCTCTGCCGAAAGCCGGGAAGCCTCCTTATGATAGCCCGGCATTCTTCCCGCACCCAGCAGCCGTTCCAGTCTCTGCTCCACTACCACATGATACAGCGACTGCACCAGCTCCTTGCCAAGTCCCAGCTTGCGGAACTTTGGACGCACACACAGATCTGCAATGTACAGTGTATTGCCGTCAGGCTGATGTGTAGTGATATATCCGTCCGCTGTCACCTCAGACCAGGTATGGCTGTTATGAGCCGCTTCTTCATTAAAATGAATTTTCAGGCCCGTTACCGAACCAGCCAGCTCGCCGTTCACTTCCGCACAGAGTGCCCCCTCTGGAAACAGCTCCACATGATTATGCAGCTGTTCCCGGTTCCATAGCAGCTCCACCGGATAAGGAGGCGGGAAAGCTTCGGCCTGTATAGTGATCAGTTCGTCAAAATCGGCAGGCGTGTAATTCCGGATCACAGCGGGAACCGGTATTTTACCGTCAAAAGCAAAAAAACGCTTATTATACATTTTTGCCCGGCTCCTTTACGTCCAGTCTGTGTACAGATCCGTTCTCCGGTCGCGCCAGGTCGTTACCGACCCGCGTTCACGCACCCGGTACAGCAGCTCCAGGTCCAGGTCGGCGGTAATGATCATATCATCGTTAATCTCACCTTCGGCCAGCAGTCCCTTTGGCGGGAACGGGATATCATTAGGTGTGATAACAGCAGCCTGCCCGAAGTTTGCACGCATCAGATCAACGGTCGGCAGCGAACCAACGGTTCCTGTCAGCACGACATAGATCTGGTTTTCGATCGCACGCGCATGGCTGGTGTAGCGGACCCGGTGGAAGCCGTGGCGGTCATCCGTACAGGACGGGCAAAAGATGACATCTGCCCCCTTGGCTCTGGCCATCCGCACAATCTCCGGGAATTCAATATCGTAGCAGGTTAGCATGGCAATGGTTCCTTTATCCGTCTGAAAGACCTCAAGGCCTTCACCCGCCCCCATATTCCAGCCTTCTACCTCAGCGGGAGTAATATGCAGCTTGGCCTGCTCGGCAATTCTTCCGTCAGGGTAAAAGAGATGGGCTACATTGTACAGCTTACCGTTCCGGCGCAGCACATGCGTACCACCGATGATATGTACGTTGTACTTTTGTGCAAAACCGGAGAACATCTCCCGGTACTGCTCCGTAAACTGCGGCAGATCTTCAATGCCCAGGGCATTCCCCTGTCCGTCTCCGATGGACATCAGCTGAGTCGTAAGGAACTCCGGAAACAGAATAAAGTCCGTACTGAATTCCTCCGCCGTCTTGATGTAATGCTCACAACGGGCGGCAAACGCCTCAAATGAAGTGATCGTGTGCAAATGATATTGAACCGCGGATACGCGAAAGGCCACTTTGCATTCCTCCTAGCATTTGTCCCCAGGCTCTGCATTCCCATGCTGCAGTCCTGTTAAAGTAAATCAAATTTTATCATACTGGCGGCCAAAATCACACTCGGTGCAAGAACACGGACATTTAGAGGACAGCGCTCTACCGGACTCACAATCCCTTTGTTGGCAGCAGACGCGCATCCTGCAGCCGGTTTTTACGCATTAAAAAAAGCAGCTCCCGGAGGAGCCGCCTTTCATTGGTATAAGCCGGTTGATTTTTATTGTTCGTTTCCTTTAAAGGTAAACTTCTCGGTCCAGGTCATGCCCCCGTCGCTGGTGGCATAAAGGGAAGAGGTATTGGCGCCTCTGACTGCCATCCAGCCGGCTTTACTGTCAGGGAAGGAGATCATCCCTTCATATCCGGCGATTGCCGGCAGGTTCGTAAACTGTTTGCCGCTATTCACTGTACGGCCGACAGCTACCTGTTCCCCCGCAGGCGAGAATCCAACCAGGAAAGCTGTGCTGCTGCCGGCCAGCTGCATATTACCCGGCTTGCCGGACGCCGGCCCTTTCTTCAGCAGGGCTGAACCGCTGCCCGGTGCCGGCCCGCCCCCGGCTGTTTCCTGGGCAATTACACGGGTCCAGCTTTTTCCCTGATTACCGCTGGCATACAGCGAATAGGAGGTCTGGGACATGCCTGTTCCTCCATAGAGGAGGGCATATACCTGATCATCCTTCGCGTAGAGCTGTCCATATTCAGGGTACGCAAAAGCCGACTTGAGCGCCAGCTTCCAGGTTGAACCGCCGTCGGTGGTCTTCATAACCCGGTAGCCTTCACCCGGTGCCACAACTACTGCCCAGCCGTTATTGCGGCTGGTAAACTCTGCACCGCGCGTGTTAGCCGGAGTCTTAATTTGGCTCCAGCTCCGCCCCCCGTCCTCCGTATAATACGTAAAAGCACGGACATATCCGAAGCCGTGCTTGCTGTCTGTAAAGCTGATCCGTTCGAAGCCGCTCTGTGACTCTGAAATTCTTGTCCAGGTTGAACCGCCGTCAGCAGTGCCGATAAGGTAGACCCCGCTCTGCTCCTGAACCGATGCTAATGCCCATCCATGCACGTTGTCCGGGAAGGAGATCTGCCGGAAATTCCACTGGCCTTCATATATTTTCTGGAACTGGTCTCCGCCGTCCGATGTCCCGATCATAAAGCCTTTGCCTGCAGCCCGTCCTGTATCTGCGCTGAGAAACGCCAGATCATTGAAGCTGAGCGGTGTGTCTTCAGCAGCCAGATGCTTGGCCTGCAGCTGCTGAAGCAGCCCGTGGTCTCCGCCTCCTGCCGGTGCAGCCGCTGCCTGTACCGGAGCTGCTGCACTCCAGGCCGAAACCGCAAGCAGTCCAGCCGAGAGAAGCGTTAGTGCTTTTAAGTGTACCTTTTTAGTCCAGTTCATGATGACACCTCCTGTGATATATATACCCTTTCCTGCCGGCACTACTCTGTTATACTCCCCCTCTGCTTTTCTATCTACCCTGAGAAGGTCACAAAAAGAAGACAATTTGGTTACCGCTGCCAGCCGCCTGAATATCTGTCCGCTTCCTTTCCCATAATGAAAACTAACCGGCACATCCCTAGCGGATCAATGCTGCCGGACGTTTGTATTCCTGAGGACAAGGAGCCTGAAGCCATGCCGCGCGATTCTGCTAACCCGAAAGTCAAGAGACCCCGCCTCCGCCGGCTGATCCGGCTGGCAGCTGTCATGATTGTGCTGATGGTCATTGCTGCCGGAGCACTGCTTGGCTACCTGTATAATAAACCCCTGCCGCCCATCGGCGATGATATCCGCTCCCGGCTGCTGGATGCCAGAGGTAATGTGCTGACCACCTTTACAACGGACGGGCGCAGCCGTAACCCTGTTACACTGGACCAGATTTCCCCTGAGCTGATCCAGGCTACCCTGGCCGTAGAGGACCGCAAATTTTTTGAGCACTCCGGATTCGACCTGAAGGGTATGGCCCGGGCTGTGCTGGCTAATCTGGAGGCGGGCGAGCGCTCCCAGGGGGCAAGTACGTTAACCCAGCAGCTGGCGCGAAATCTGTACCTTACCCATGAAAAAACCTGGACCCGCAAGGCCAAGGAAGCCCTTTACACCATGCAGCTGGAGATGAAATACAGCAAAAAAGAGATTCTCAATATGTATTTAAATGAAATCTATTACGGCCACGGGGCTTATGGAATCGAAGCAGCCTCCCGCATGTATTTCGGCAAGGCCGCAGCAGAGCTGAGTCTGGCGGAAAGCGCACTGCTGGCCGGTATCCCCAAAGGCCCGACCTATTATTCGCCCTACACCCATCCGGATAACGCCAAAAAACGTCAGAGTATTATTTTAACCTCCATGGCCCAGGTAGGAGATATTACGCAGGAACAGGCGGATGAAGCCGCCCGGACGGTACTCAGCTTTAAGCCGCAGGGCCAAAAGAACACTGTCGTGCTTGCCCCCTACTTCCGTGATTATATTCGCGGGCTGGTCACTGACACTCTAGGAATCAGTAATGATGAGCTGGAGCTTGGCGGACTGAATGTGTATACCACGCTTGACCCTGATATGCAGCAGGCGGCCGAAGATGCAGTAGATAAAGGAATGGACCAAGGCAGCGAGCTGGAGACTGCACTCGTCTCCATTGACCCGCGCACCGGTTACATTAAGGCAATGGTCGGCGGAAAGAACTACCGTTCCAACCAGTTCAATCACGCCCTGGCCACTACCCGGCAGCCCGGATCATCTTTTAAGCCGATCATGTATCTGACCGCCCTCTCATCCAAGGAAATGACCGGCCTGTCGGTCTTTAACAGCCAGCCGACGCTGTTCCATTATGACAACAACCGCAAGACGTATCAGCCCAAGAATTTCGGTGATAAGTATCTGGGGGAAATTAATATGCGCCAGGCCATCGCCGCTTCCGACAATATCTATGCTGTTAATACGATTATGAAAATCGGCGCCGATAAGGTGGCGGACATGGCGACCAAGCTGGGTATCGGCAGTCCGCTGCAAAGCGTTCCTTCCCTCGCGCTCGGCACCTCTCCGGTCAGTCCGCTAGAAATGGCCTCTGCCTTTGCCGTCATTGGCGGCGGCGGCGTCCGGCAGCCGGTGACGGCTATTCTGAAGATTACCGATTCCAAGGGAAATGTGGTCTATGAAGCCCCCCAGGCCGGAGGGGAGCAGGTCGTCGAGCCTGCGGCAGCCTATGTCCTGACCCGGCTGATGGAGGGTGTCTTTGAGAGCGGTGGAACCGGCAACCGTGTAGCTTCAATTATCAAACGGCCTGTAGCAGGCAAAACCGGGACCACGGATACCGACGGCTGGATGGTCGGCTTCACGCCTGAGCTGTCCACTGCAGTCTGGGTGGGATATGACAAGGGACGTGACATCGCTACAGCTGATGGAAGGCGGGCTGCACCGATTTTTGCCGAATATACGGAAAAAGCGCTGGCCAATGTGCCGCCGAAGATTTTCCCGATTCCTGACGGAGTCGTGAGTGTCTACATTAATCCGGAGTCAGGCAAGCTGGCTACAGCCGCCTGCCCGGAGAAGGAGCTGGAGACGTTTATCAGCGGTACAGAACCGGTTGAATATTGTGAAGAGCACAGCACCGGCGGGGAAACAGCACCGGCTGATGAGTCACAGGCTGATCCGGCCAAGGAAGATCACTCCCTTTGGAGTGATATCAAACGCTGGTGGCTGAACTAGCAGGCAGTTGCAGCCGGCGCAGCCCTGGGGTACGATGAGCCCATAAGCGGCAGGCCGCGCCTGCCGGGAAAGGTGTCATCCCGATATGAACCTTAAAGATAACGAACCGAATGAGCCAAGGCTTGTTTCGCCTGAGCTGTACAGCCTTCCGGCTCTGCAGGCCGCGCCGCTTCTTCTGGGCCAGCATCTGGTCCGGCGCACGGAGGACGGGGAGATCCGCTGTCGCATTGTAGAAACAGAAAGCTACGGAGGCGCAGAGGATAAGGGCAGCCATGCCTTCGGCGGCCGCCGTACTGCCCGCACCGATGTGATGTTCCGCCAGGGCGGAACCATCTACATCTATTTGATTTACGGCATGTACCACTGCCTTAATGTCGTTACTGCCGGGGAAGGTGATCCGCATGCCGTACTCATCCGCGCTGTAGAGCCGCTGACTTCCGGCGATGCGAATCTGATGCGCAGCTACCGCGGTACTGCCGGCCGCAAGCCGGCCGGACTCTCAGGCGGTCCCGGCAAGCTGTGCCGGGCGCTGCAGATCGACAAGAGCCTGAACGGGCTCCGGCTCGATGCCGGGGACAGCCCGCTGCGGCTCGAACAGGGGGAACAGCCTGAAACCCTGGATATCGTTCAGGCTCCGCGCATCAATATTCCGTATGCCGAAGAATATGCACAGCTTCCATGGCGCTTCTATATCCGGAACAATCCTTACGTTTCGGTCAAGGACAAGCTGGAACTGCCCTTCATCCTGAGCTGAATTCCGCAGACCTGCTTCTGCCTGTTTCGGGCCCGGAAAATTGGGTAAAAAGAAGAGAACCCTAATAAGCCGCCTGCACTGGATATCCAGTGCAGGCGGCTTCCCTTTTATTCACCTGCTGCAATAAATGAATGCGCTTTCCCCGTTCTCTAAACTTACAATAACTGCTATAATCGTAGATATCCGCAAAAAAATATAAAGATGTAAATGAGGGACATGAGATGAAGGATACAGGCATGATCCGGAGTTTAGACAGTCTTGGCAGAATTGTGGTTCCTGTAGAAATCCGCATGACACGCAATATCGACATTGGCGATCCCATCGAGTTTTTTATTCTGAATGATGAGATTATTGTACTCCGGAAATACACTTCAACTGAATGTACTTTCTGCCGGAGCCTTGACCACGTGACTTACTATAAGGATCAGTTTATTTGCAATACCTGCCTCAAGGAGCTTGGTAATCCTGCCCGTATTCCGGAAGAAGCCGAGCCTGTCCAGGAAGCTGCAGCGGATAGCCCTGACTCTGCCCGCAGCGGCCGCCGGACCAAGACCGAGGAGATGAGCCAGCGCCTGGAGAAGGCTATAGCCGATCATCCCTATGCCAACCAGAAGGAGCTTGCAGAGGTGCTTGGCATCAGCCAGGCCAGAGTAAGCCAGCTTAAGCGGAAAATTAGTAACTCCGGCAAATAACAGCACTGCCAGCATCTTTGATCCCTCATGAAATATAAAAAGGGCTTGGACATTCATCATGATGGATGTCCAAGCCCTTTTGTCCGTTTACCTGTTATTCGCCTAACTGTTATTCACTAAGCGCATTCTTCAGCTCATCGGAGCTGGCCGCCCACCAGTCGGCATTATGGGATACCAGCAGCGATTTCAGCGCCGCCTTCTCCACTGCTCCCAGCCCGTCGAGAATGATTTTGCGCTTCAAGGCTGCATCCAGCTTGTTCACATGATCGGCAAGAATCTTCCAGCCCCGCCGTGCTCCGGTATCAATCCACATTTCACAAGCCGTTATCCCGCCGTAAAGCTGCCCTTCGGGCGTACGGTCCACTGCGACCCAGACTACCCAGACCTGTCTTCCATCCGGCACCTCGTCACGGTTCATCGAAAATTTGATGCCCTTCTCTACCTTACTCTTGGCATGCATGGCCCCGATGTCGATAACGGCTTCACCGCCGTCAATAATCACCGGCGATACATTGTTAAGATCAATGGAGCCGGCTCCAAAGCCCTTATGCTTGCTTTTTGCGTTTACAATATTCAAAGCAATCTGCTTTTTGCCCTCTGGTTGTACGTTATCCACAAGTGCACATCCTTCCCTTTTGCTATACAAGATGAACTTGAGAATGCCAAACCCAACATTCTCAAGTTCACGTTCTACAATAATTTAATTTTAGCTAATAATGCGGCGATTGCAAACATATACATCCCGTAGATGCTTGTCACGGGAGGAATCACAGTATGAAGCCACTATCATTAAGGTTCATGATCATCTCTGCGGCCCTGGCCGCCCTCATCCTGCTGGGAGGCTCCCTCTGGCTCCTGAGCGGGCACAGCCCTGCCGCCCAGACAGCCGCTGCTCCAAAAGAGGCCAAGTCCCCCGCTGCCGTGTCCCAGGCCAAAGCAGTGCAGCCTGTTCTTCCCGAGAGCAAGCCGCTTCCGGTCTCAGAAGCCTTAAGCGAGCGGATAACCGAGTACCATATCGATGTGCAGCTGGATGCAGATTCCGGGACGCTGCAGGCCGCTGAAACGGTCACCTGGACTCATCCCGGCCAAAAACCGGTACAGGAGCTTTATTTTCATCTCTACCCCAATGCCTTCGCTTCTGAAAAGACAACATTTATGAAGGAATCCGGCGGTGAGCTGCGCGGTGATTCGATGCCGGAGGACGGTTTCGGCAGCATGACAATCACTGACCTCCGGACTACTGAAGGGATCTCCCTTATGCAGCGCATGCAGTATGTGCAGCCCGATGACGGCAATGTCAATGACAAGACGCTTGTAAAGGTGCATCTGCCCCAGCCGGTAAACGGCGGAGAAAGTGTAACACTTAAAATCCAGTTTGAGGTCAAGCTGCCCAAAATATTCGCCCGTATGGGGACTGCCGGAAATTTTGTAATGGCCGGCCAGTGGTTTCCCAAACTCAGCGTATACGAGCCTAAAGGGACGAGAGCCGTCAAAGAGGAAGGCTGGGACCTTCACCAATACCATGGTACTTCAGAATTTTACAGTGACTTCGGCATTTATAATGTAACCATCTCTGTCCCTTCCAACTACATCGTAGGTGCTACCGGTTTTCCGGTCAAAAGCGCCCAGATCAAGCAGGACCGGAAGATCTACAAGTTCTACGCTGATGATGTGCACGACTTCGCCTGGACCGCATCTCCCGATTTTGTCGTAGCCGAGGAAGCCTTCTCAGCCCCGAATGTCCCCGGTGTACGGATCAAGCTGTACCTGGACCCGCTGCACAAGGATCTGCAGGAGCGTTATTTCCAGGCCGCCAAGGCTGCTCTGACTGCGTTCAGCAAATGGTATGGCCCCTATCCTTACTCCACCCTGTCAATTGTGGTTCCGCCCAAGGAAGGGAACGGCGCAGGCGGAATGGAGTACCCGACGCTGGTTACCGCCTTCGGTGCAGCTGAAAGCTCGCCGGGCATGTCACTTGAGCGTACAGTCATTCATGAGATTGGCCATCAGTATTTCTACGGCATGGTGGCCAGTAACGAATTTGAAGAGGCCTGGCTGGATGAAAGCTTTACCTCTTACGCCGAAGACCGCCTGATGGAGCAGGAGTATGGGGTCAGCTCCAACAATACGCTGCAGGCCAGCCTGGTTACGGTCCCTCAGCCGCTAAATCTGGAGACCTGGAAATATGCTGCTGCTGACGGCTACACACGCAATGTATATATCCGCGGCAAGCTGGTACTCAAGGATATCGAGCAGCAGGTCGGCACCAAAACCATGGATGCCATCATGCTGTCCTATGCCCGTAAATACAGGTTCAAACATCCGTCTACGGCTGATTTTCAAAAAGTTGTCGAAAAAGTAACCAAGCAGTCATGGCAGACTTACTTTGACCAGTATGTATACAGCGGCGGAGCACCCGATTTTTCCGTAGACCGCATTACCACCAGCACTGCCAAAAACAGTCCGGACGGCGGAGAAGCCCGCTATGAGGCTACGGTGGAGGTTAGCAATAAGGGCAGCAGCTATGCCAATGTTCCGGTCAAATTCACCTTCACCGACGGGTACACGGTACAGCAATTCTGGAACGGAGAGCAGAAAACGACTGCTTTTCAGCTATCCTACAAAGCCCCTCTGGCCTCTGTTGACATTGATCCCGGACACTCCATTCTCCTGGAGGCTAAGCATCTTAATAATTTCATGCTGGCCGAGCTTGCGCCGAAGACGCTCTCGCGCTGGACGCTAAGTGTAACCAAACTGCTTGAAACTCTGCTCGGAACTCTAGTCTGGTGAGGTGAAGGATAGTGAAAAGAGCGATTTCCCGCAGCTGGATCAGCATGAAGGAGCAATTTTATATTCTGATTCTGCTTTTTATCTACCGGCTGCTCTGGGGCTATTTTTTGTACAGGTTCGTCAGGTCAGCTGTCATTCCGGTCCTGCTGCGTTATCCGGACACCCATGCCGGCGGCAGCGGACTGGGCAGGCTGCTGTATTACATCGAAGGGCAGGCCGCCCTGGGTGCAGATCCGGGGGTCCAGCGCTGGCTCTGGCTGCTGCTCGGGCTGTCTCTGCTGCGGCTGCTGCTCTCCCCCTTTATCCGCGCCGGTCTGCTGCATGAGCTGCATCAGGAGCGCAGGGGGGAGCGCGGACTGTTCTTTTTCCCGGGGATGAAGCTTTACGGGCTCCCGGTGTTTATCTTCAGTCTAGCTGAATGGGCGCTCTCGGCGCTTCCATTTTACTGGCTGCTGCCCAAAATGTATAACCTGCTGTTAGGCGGGCTTCTCGATTATAGGCTCCTGCTGAAGCTTGTGCCTTATCTGCTGGCCTGGATGCTGTATCTGTATATCATCCGTACTGTACTGCTCTACATGCAATTCGGTTATACAGCCGGGACAGGCATGTTCTCCGCGCTGCTGACTTATATGAGGCTGCTTGTTCCTTCTACAGGGGCTTCAATCGCGCTTGGTGCAGGTGGGCTGCTGACATGGCTGCTGTGCGCGTTAACGGGTCTGTTCTATCCGGGACTGCCTGCGCTGCTTCTCCGTCAGGTTGCACCGCTTCCGTCCACCCTGTTCAAAATGTGGGGAATCGCCGCCCAGTATCATCTATGGAGCAGCAAAACATTTCCACAATAATTTTCCGCCAAAACGGCATATTAAAAGAGTCACTGCCTCTGCTTCAGGGGTGTGACTCTTTTGTACTTGGTATTAGAATTACAATGCATTTGCAAAACATCAAAACCTCTGATACAATGATGCCTGTACCATTAGTAACAACTTTGTAATCTTTTGAAACTATTTCGACTAACTGTATGTACCTTATACACTTCAACATTGTCAATCAACAGTCACTGTTCTGGTGCATAAAACGCCAAATTCCCAGCACCGGGAAGTGGGGGAACCATATTTTGGGTGAATTGATCTCGCTTTAGAGGGGTCATAGGGGAACCTTCTACCGAATCCTTAAGCTAACCTCGCAGGCCTTGGAAGGAGTACATCTTTTGAAAAGTCACACATTTTTTCGTACACACCTAAAAAAGAAATGCACCGCAGCAGCGCTGGGTCTTGTGATGGTGTTCACTATGGGGGCCGGAAGTGTCTCTGCTGACTCCAAAATGGATACCGTTATCGCTAAAACCATCGGAGTATCTTATAAAACCGGAGGAACAAGCACTGCCGGATTCGACTGCTCCGGATTTACAAAGTACGTATTCAAGAGCATCGGTCTTACTCTGCCCCGTACCTCCAAAGCACAGTACAGTGTAGGAACAGCTGTTTCCAAAAGCAATCTGCGTGCCGGCGATCTCGTATTCTTCAATACGCTGGGCAGCGGCGTCTCACATGTCGGTATTTACGTCGGTCAAGGAAAATTTGCACAGTCCTCCAGCTCAAAGGGTGTAATCATCAGTTCGCTTAGTCAGGCTTACTGGGCCAACCGCTACGTTGGCGCCAAACGCGTAATGAGCACAACAGCTTACCAGGCTGTCGCTTACGATTGAACATTCCCCACAACTATAACCTCTGACACATAATTGTAACTTATATGGCCCGGACTTGATTATTGCCGTAATCAGCTCCGGGTTTTCCTTTTTTATCCTTATTCTTTCTTTTACACATGTTTAGGGCTTATGAAACACCCCTCTTACTAAAAATTCCAACATTATTTCAGAAAAGGCTTACTTTGCATGTAAATTTGAGCCTTATTAAGCAGAATGCTCTCTTAAAAAGCGCGAATATTATGCACTAATATGTTTTAAGTGATTGCCAACGGCCTCTGTCTTTGCTACAATTATCGCAGTGAGCTTTTAGTAACATTTTTGTAATTATTCAACCGGGTTTTTCAAACGTTTTGTCATAATGTTCTGCCAGCTAATCTAATCAACAGTCGTGCCGAGTTCCCTTACGAAATAAGGGAAACGGGGGAACCGATTTTGGGTGAATTGACCTCCTATTCACAGAGGGGTCATAGGGGACCTTCAACCGAACCCTTAAGCTAACCTCGTAGGCATTTGGAAGGGGTATTTACTTTTGAAGAAGAAGTTAGCCGCCGCACTACTCAGCTTTTCTATTATGCTTACCATCGGGGCAGGAAGCGCTTTCGCTGATTCCAAGATGGATAAAGTCATCGATAAGGCCATCGGTACCAAGTACGTATCCGGCGGAGTATCGACTAATGGTTTTGACTGCTCCGGTTTCACCATGTACGTATTTGATAAGATCGGCATTAACCTGCCGCATCAATCCGGCTCCCAATACCAGATGGGTACTGCTATCTCCCGTGATAATCTGCGGGAAGGCGATCTTGTATTCTTTAATACAAGCGGCCGCGGTGTATCCCATGTCGGCATTTATGTCGGAGAAGGCAAATTCGCACATGCTTCAAGCTCAAAGGGCGTAACTATCAGCTCGCTGAGTGACAGCTACTACGTCAACCGCTACGTTGGCGCCAAACGGATCATGAGCACAGATGCTTACCATGCAGTTGCTACTGATGCTGAAGACAACGATGATGTTCAATAAGTAATGCTAAGACAGGCGTTTTCCATGATTTTTGCCGAAATCTTGGAAGGGGCCTGTTTTTTTGTCTATAAAATTACTTACCCCTCCCCTCCTGCATAAAACACCTTAAAACCCCAATTTTCGCGTTTTCATAAAATATTTTTTGTGATTTGTCAAGTTTCTGCCGGCCGGGCCAAATTTCTGAGTTGAACCGGCCGGCTTTTGTATATAATTAACTATACAGTATAGAATGATGCGCTCCTGAAAGGAGGCCTGTGGCCTTATGAGCAGTTCCCCTGTTACTTTTCAAGTTGTACCAATGGAGACCAGTCACGCTGAGGATATTTGCAGATGGGAATACAAGCCGCCCTATAACATATACGGATGGCTGCCCTGGGAGCAGATGCAGGCGCTGGGCATTGAGTTCGGAGATCCTGTACTGCGCAGGGAACAGTATATATCTGTCGTAGACGGCCAAGGCGGCTTATGCGGGTTTGCGCAGCTCTTTCCGATGGAAGGCGTTGTCCGGCTCGGAATCGGCATGCGCCCTGATCTATGCGGTCACGGAATGGGTCATTTATTTATGGACTCCATCGTTCAGGCTGCCCTGGACAGATACCCGGACCGGGAGATTGATCTGGAGGTGCTGACCTGGAATCAGAGGGCCATCCGGACATACCAGAAATGCGGTTTTACGATTACCGATACGTATGAGCGCCGGACTCCAACCGGGGATAAGCCATTTTATTGCATGGTGTATAATAAATAATTCTATAGTGAGAGCAAATCTGATAGCTGCAGCAAAAAACGTTCATTTTTTTGACACAAACTCTATGACAACGCTTTACCTTTCGGTATAATGAAGAAAGCAGCTTACATGGAGGGGACGGATGGAGATGCAGAAATGGATCATGAGCGGTTTGTTTTTTGCCGCCTGTGCCTTTGCGGTAGTACTCTTGTTCACACTGCCCGGCAAAGAGGAAGTTGCGGAAGAGAATAAGCCTACAATGCCTCAAGTTACTCTGGATGCCGCAAGTGCAGAAGCCGTTGTCAAAGCCAATTGCATTTCCTGCCATGGTGATCAGCTTCAGGGCGGTGTAGGCCCAAGTCTGCAGCATGAAGGCAGCGAGCGGGACGCCGAGGGTATCTACAGCATCGTCACTAAGGGACGCGGGCAAATGCCGCCCTTTAAGGATAAGCTGGCCCCTGAGGAGATTGCCAACGTTGCGTTATGGCTTGCAGAGAAAAAGTAAGCATTTATACTTTCATTAAAAATGCCCGTATAAGGACCCTATCCGGTCCTTTATACGGGCATTTCTTTGTGCAGCGGTTATGTTAGACCGTGTACCTATCGCGCTTTGTCAAAGGCTTCATTGAATTCATTAGCCTGGCGGATATCCAGCGCCGCGAGGCCGCTCTCTTCTTTTGCCGATAAGCGCAGGGTGACGGTTTTGTAGTCAATGGTTATATGCGGATGATGATCAAAGGCCTCGGATATAGTGGCTACCTCATCCACAAAAGCAATGCCTTTCATATACTCGCTAAACATGTACTTGCGAACCAGAGCCTCCTGATCCAGCTTCCAGCCCTCCAGCTTACCTATCTGCTCATGCAGCTCTTCCACTGATAATTGCAATTTGCTTCCTCCCTTACTTAATTAGCAGTAAAGTCCGTATATTTCTGTTCTTTACCTGTTCCATAAGCCTTAAACAAAACATCCCTCAGCTTCTGAAAGTCCAAGGGATGCGCCAGGATGAAGGCTTTTTTTCGGTTTAATGTATTCTGAAATCCCGGCAAATAGCACTCATCAGCTCAATTTTACCATGGCTGCAAGGAGAGGGGCAAACGCGTGCACCCTCTGCTGCCGTCCGGCTAGACGAGCACTACCGAAGCCAGATCTTCTTCACCCAGCAGAATGTTGATCCGGTGCGTCTCCTTATCATAGATAACGACTCCGCTGCCCACATGAATTACCGGCTCATTGCCAAGCCCATAGAACAGATCCTCCGCCAGGGCCTCCCATACTTCCAGCTTTGATTCCTGCGGCAGCTCCTGCCACTCCTCAGGCTCCATTTCAAAAAATACATAACCGTCCGTAATGCGGCTGACGGCCTCCTTCAGTTCATTCAGAATCTCACTATAATCTCTGCCGTGCTTCACACCCACGTCTATCACTCCGTTTTCTCCACAGATGAATAATAACTTACCCTATCTATTATAGCCGAAAAAATGACTTCACAAAAAAGGGAATGCTGTCGATAAATAAGAATATACGTGATTTGATTCCACACAGGGTGTCCTGCTGCTGTTCAAGGATGATACAAGCGGCTGTGACGAATCACTTTTTAATTCTCATGGACGAGGTGCATAAATGGAACTTTCAACAATACTTGGTTTAGTCTTTGGTCTGGTTGCGTTTATCGGGGGTATGATCCTGAAGCACGCCCCGCTTACAAGCTTAAATAACCCGGCGGCATATGTCATTATTCTCCTTGGTACGGTAGCCTCAGTCTTTGTGGCCTTCCCGATGGCAGAGCTCAAGACGATCCCTAAGCTGTTCAAGCTTCTCTTCATTCAGCAAAAAATGGTGAAGAAGTCGGATCTTATTACCACTTTCATGGAATGGGCGTCTATTACCCGCCGAGAAGGATTGCTGGCGCTGGAATCGAAGGTCGATGAAATCGAAGACGATTTCCTGAGAAACGGGATGCGGATGATTATCGACGGTAACGACCAGGAGTTCGTCAGGGACGTATTAATGGAAGATATTCACGCCACTGAAGATAGACATAAAGCCGGCGCATTGATCTTCTCCCAGGCAGGGATGTATGCCCCTACGCTGGGGGTACTCGGAGCCGTTGTCGGACTGATCGCCGCCCTTGCCGATATGAGTGACATGGATGTACTCGCCCACGCGATTGCAGGAGCTTTTATTGCTACGCTGCTCGGTATTTTTACCGGATATGTAATGTGGCACCCGATGGCCAACAAGCTTAAACGTATCTCTAAAAAAGAAATTCAGCTCAGGCTGATGATGGTTGAAGGGCTGCTCTCTATCCAGTCAGGGGTTTCGACTATTGCAATCAACCAGAAGCTGTCTGTCTTCCTTACCCCAACAGAACGCGCCAAGCTAAATAAGGAGGCCGGTTCGAGTGAGCAAAAAGACTAGGCATGAGGAACACGAGGAACATGCCGACGAATCCTGGCTGTTGCCTTATTCCGATCTGATGACCCTGCTGGTTGCCCTGTTCCTTGTTATGTATGCAATGAGCGCTACGGATGCCAAAAAGTTTGAGCAGATGAGCCAAGCTTTCAGTACCGCATTGAACGGCGGTACAGGTATCCTCGACCAGCGGTCCGCCAGTCCTACCGAGTCACAGCTGGATCAGGGAAAAAACGACAAAATGGATAATGTGGTTGCCCCTAATACAGGCGAATCCGAAATTGCCAAGCTGCGCAAGCAGGAGCAGGAGGACCTTGAGAAGCTAAAGAAGCAGTTTGACCAGTATATTGAGAAGAACGGGCTTACCGATCTGCTCAGTACCAAGCTGAACCAGTCCCAGCTGATGATTACAATCAGTGATAACGCCTTATTCGCCTCAGGTGAGGCTGAGGTTAAGGATGAATCGCGCCAGCTGGCCAAATCGATCTCGTATATGCTGCAGCAGTTCCCGGATTATAATGTTCTGGTACAGGGCCATACGGATAACATCCCTATTTCCAACAGCAGTTATTCGTCCAACTGGGATCTTAGCGTAGACCGGGCCCTTCATTTCATGAAGATTCTGCTGCTGAACCCGAATCTCGATCCGGTTAAGTTCAGTCCGATCGGCTACGGGGAATATCACCCGATCGCCTCCAACTCAACGGCTGCCGGACGGGCACAGAACCGCCGTGTAGAAGTCTCTATTCTTCGGAAATATACAGATTCAGCCGAGACTACAACCGTTGCTCCGGCGACCAAATAAAAGAACGGCATATATGACAAAGAGCTGCTTTCCGGGATGTCCGGCAAAGCAGCTCTTTGTCATATAGATTGCTATTGCAGCTCATAGCTGAGCATGGCTCCCAGCTCCTGCTTTTCCTGTACGGTTAAATCGCGCCATTGCCCGGTCTTCAGGGCACCGAGGCGGATATTCATAATCCGTATGCGCCGCAGACTTCTAACCTCGTAGCCAAAGGCGCTGCACATCCGCCGGATCTGCCTATTCTTGCCTTCAGTCAGGACAATGCGGAATTCGCGCTCTGATATCCGTGTTACTTCACAGGGAAGCGTCTTGCCGCCAAGGATTTTCACTCCGCTCGACATGCCTGCGAGGAAGGATGAGGTAACTGGCCTGTCTACGGTAACTATATATTCCTTCTCATGCTTGCCTTCTGCCCGCAGTATTTTATTAACGATATCGCCGTCATTCGTCAGCAGGATTAATCCTTCGGAGTCCTTATCGAGCCGGCCGATTGGAAATATACGCTCTTGATGTCCGACAAAATCAACGATATTACCCTGAATATGAGCTTCTGTGGTAGAGGTAATGCCGACCGGTTTATTCAGGGCGATATAAACGATCTGACTGCCCGTTTCAAGCACCTTTCCATCAATTAACACTACATCGCCTGCCTCGGCTTGACTGCCCAGTACAGCAGGCTCTCCGTTGATGGTTACTCTGCCGCTCTCCACCAGCTTGTCTGCTTCACGGCGTGAACAGTAGCCTGTCTCACTGATGTATTTATTAATTCTCATTGCTGTCCTCACTCCGTTCCTTATTCAATCCTTGATTCAGGTCTGTCTCTACATAACAGGCAGCACAATGGTAATCTCAGCTCCGCAGCCGTATTCACTCCGGATCTCCATGCTGCCTTTATGGGCCTGTATAATCCGCTGGCTGACCATCAGTCCAAGCCCGGTGCCCGTCTCCTTGTTTGTAAAGAAGGGTTCTCCCAGCTTGGGCAGCATCTCCTCCGGAATACCCTCGCCCTCATCCGAGATTACAATGATAACAGATTTTGCTTCAATCCGCTGCGAAACGGAGATTGTGCCGCCTCCGGGCATGGCCTCAATTGCATTTTTGACAATATTGATAAAGACTTGCTTGAGCTGATTCTCCTCACAATGCACCTTTGCCGGAAGTTCAGACAGCCGGCACTCAAATTCAATACCGAAAAGATGTGCCTGGCTGTCCAGCAGGGAGATGACATCATTTAGAATATAACGGACATCCTTCTCCTGAAAGTGAACGGCCTGCGGCTTGGCCAGGATCAGAAACTCGCTCACAATCAGATTAATCCGGTCAAGCTCAGACAGCATCAGATCAATATGGAGGGGGATTAGAACTCCCTTCTCCTTCTGAAGCTGTAAAAATCCGCGGAGCGTAGTAAGCGGGTTACGGATCTCATGGGCTACCCCTGCGGCCAGCTGGCCGACTGTCGTTAATTTCTCTGAGCGTCGGAGCAGCTCTTCAATCCGGTTACGCTCGGTCATATCGCGGGATACATGTACGAAGGCTTGCGGACGGCCCTCTTCATCCCGGATCATGGATGTGCTAACACTGACTTCAACCAAAGCTCCGTCACGCTTCAGCCTGAGCGTCTCCACAGGCGGCAGAGTTGCCCCTTCCTGCAGCTCCTGCAGTCTTATCTCCTCCTGCTTCTGTACAGTTGCCGGTATGAGATAAGGCAGCTTTATCTGGGCATCGTCAGCATTCCAGCCGTACAGCTCCTCAAAGGCCTTGTTCGTGCTGGTGATCTTCCCTTCCATATCTACTGTATGAATTGCATCCGAGGTTCCGTTAATTACGGACTCCAGGTGTTCCTTCACAGCCCGGTTCTCCTCGAGCGCCCGCCCCAGCTGATTGGTATGCTGATACATACGGTCAGTCATCACATTGATCCGGCTGGCCAGCTGGCCCAGCTCATCGCGGCTCGTTACATTTAGCGGAGTCGCAAAATTACCCTTGGCCACATCATTGACCTTGCGCAGGATATCCTTGATCGGCCTTGTAACAATGCCGGATAATACATAGCTGGCTATGAAAAAAACAAGCAGCAGCAGCATTGATGTTGTAATATCACCGGCCAGCTCCTCATTGATGACAGAGGAGATTACCGCATAATCCATGACGACAGTAATGACATAATCATCGGTTCCGGGCTGAGTGATCGGAATGAAGCTTTTTAGCACTCTTTTGCCCAAAGCTGATGTATCGATTGTAACCGGGGCTTCCTTCCTCAGTGCAGTCATCATCGCCGCTTTATCCTCGTCAACATTTCCGAAAATGTAGGTTCCAAAACGAACCGGGCGATTGCGCAGCTTATGATTAACGCTGTCTGTACCATCGGGCTGCATCGTATCTGAACCAAACGTCTTGGGGTTCATCCCTGTAATCTCCAGCAGCCCGGAATTAATCTCCTTGGAGCGCTGTACAATCTCTTCCGGCTCCATAATTCTCACATAGTCACTGACTTCTGTGCTGCGGATATACGGATCTATAATATAATTTCTTGCCGGATCCCGGTAATAACCCCACTTCTCAATGTAATTAGGATTAGAGGTGGAATATTCAAAGGGGCCTGACCAGAAATTCTCCAGCGTCTGACCCTGCTTAACCGAAACCTTCTGTCCGGCAAACAGTTCAAGAAAAGCCACATACCAAAAACCCATACCCTTGGTAGAGAGCCCGAGCTCGGCAGGATCTGAGGATTTAGCTACTATAATATCATCTTCAGTCTGGACAAGTAGCGAAATATTAGACATATTCAGCTTGTCCGCCAGGCGTCTCAGCTGGGAGTTGCTCACATTGCTAATATCCTTGTCAAGCTCCTCTGCAGCCAGAATTGCAGCCAGCCGCAGGTTATAGGCCATCTGCTGCTGAACGTAATTAGAGCTGTAGTTGCTCTGTTCGACGGAAACGGCAATTTGCATGGCCGTAGTCTTCATATTATTCTTGCTCTCTGTAAGCAGATTATTCCGGGCCGCATATAAATTCAGCGTCAGATTGAGCCCCAATATTAACAGCACCGAACCGAAAATGATTGCCGATAATTTTATTTTAATGGACAAGCTGTTTGTTCACCTCTTATTAGCTGGTAAAAAAATCAAGCAAATCGTTCATCATTATCATACCTTCTGCCCCTTCATTTGAAAAGAGCTTTCAAATCAGTACTATCCCGTATATAGCATTGAATTTTGGAGAGGGTTTCTCTACAATAATGAAGGAAATAATGAACACCATCCACAGCATACACACATATAAACAGGTTATTAAGCTTGCGTGTGTACAAAATTGTGTATAAGTAGGCGGTTATCCACAGACTTATGCACAATTTGTTAAGAGCGAATATTTGTTCGTTGTACAAGGATTACTACAGGAAAGGGAAGATGTACTTGAATATATACAAGAGTGAATTGCCGGCCGAGGAGCTCGTGATTCATGAATTCTGGATGAAAGCGGCGATTGCCGAAGCTCACAAAGCAGAGAGCCTTGGCGAAGTACCCATCGGGGCAGTCGTTGTCCATCAGGAAAAAATTATCGGGCGGGGCTACAATCTGCGGGAAACTACACTGGATTCTACAGCTCATGCCGAGATGGTAGCCATCCGTCAGGCCAGCACCGTACTTCAATCCTGGAGACTGCTTGACTGCCGGCTGTACGTTACGCTTGAACCCTGTCCCATGTGTGCAGGGGCAATGGTTCAGGCCCGGTTGCCGCTGACCATATACGGCACTACAGATCCTAAGGCGGGCTGTGCCGGAACCCTTATGAACCTGCTCGAAGAGCCCCGGTTTAATCACCGGACTGAGATTATTCAAGGTGTACTTCAGGAGGAATGTGCGGAGCTGCTGACTTCCTTTTTCCGCCAACTGCGCCGCAGGCCGAAGCTCTAAGCTATTATTGCCGCAGGCCCTGCTGTACTGTACTGCCGCTATTAGTATGTAAGGCTAAGGAGGACAACCTATTATGTCATTTAAACTATACAACCATGCCCAAGGCATTTATCTTTCATTACTGCAGCCGCAGGACGCAGATGCGCTCCTGGAGCTGCGCCTGCGCAACAAAGAGCATCACCAGCCCTATGAACCGCTGCGTGAAGCCGATTATTATACACAGGAAAGCCAGCAGCTGCTGATCAGCCAGCGATTAAGCGATTCAGAGCATGACAGGGCCTACATGTTCGGCATCTTCCAGGCGGATGGACAGCTGATCGGGCAGATTACACTCTCCAATCTGGTGCGCGGAGTAGCCCAATATGCCGATCTGGGGTATTTTATAGACTATGCTATTCAAGGCAAAGGACACATGACTGCTGCAGTCAGACTGATTCTGGAGTATGCCTTCCGTGCCCTGGCGCTGCATAGAGTCCAAGCTTCCATCCTTCTGCACAATGATGCCTCGCGCCGTGTGCTGGAGAAAAACGGCTTTCAGGCTGAAGGCGTGGCCCGCCGGTACCTCAAGATTAACGGCGACTGGCAGGACCACAGGACCTATGGGATTTTGGCCGATGATTTTCTGACAATCCGTATATAATGCAAAAAACCTGCAGGTGTGCACTCGGCACTTCTGCAGGTTTTTTTATAGGATAAGATTTAGTAAGTGCTCATTCCGCCAAACTGCTGTTGCAGCTCTTCCATAGTAATAACATCCTCACCTTGCGGGACGCCGATTACGAAAGTCTGCTTCTCATTGATCTTGCTGTACTGGTTGCTGCCGGTAAGAGATAAATTGACATTCTGTCCTTGCTCCGGATTCTTAATTATAACGTCCATCAGCAGGTTCTGATACACAGGGAAGTCATCCTTGTTAATGGCCGTATTCAGCTTGAAGTTGTTGATCGTCAGATAGGAGTCCAGGTCAGCCACACTCTTGTCGAACTCAGCCCGGGCTTCACCTGATTGCAGCTCCTGCTTGGCTTCTGTCAGCTTGGCCGGGTCAATCTGCAGCAGATCTTTGTACTCTTCTTTGCTCAGAATATCAATGACCTTTGGCAAAGCATTGTTCACCAGGATAGTAAGTGCTTCTTTAACATTGCCGTTAGTTACCTCAAACTGGACAACCTGCTTGGCATCTACATCTTCAGGCAGGCCCGCATCCGCAGGCTTCACATCCTTGAAGTAAGTCTCTTCGTCATATTCCCCGAGCAGCGTGCTCAGCACCTCATTGGAGAGATCCTGAACCTTCTTGGTGTCCACTGTACCCGGCGTTACACCCACTCCCTGCTGTTCAGCCAGCTCTTGCGGATCAAGCTCGAGGAACTTGCCTACGATAGTCTCCGGAAGCGGCAGGAACGGAATTGACGGGATTTTGACATACATCTTATCACTGGTCATTACCATCGGAATGTTGAAGGACATTGCCATGTCCCCCTTCAGATTCAGCACCATTGTTAATTCGGTCTGCATCGGATCTGACTGATGGACACCGCTAATGGAGATATCGGCGTTCTGCAGCATATTTAGCACCATGCCCGTAGTGTCATCGCTGGCCCCCGCAGGTGCATCAATGGTCAGATTGTTTACGGTAAGTATGCTCTTCATTTCGTAAGAAGTCATCGTTAACGCCTTATTTGCAGACGACGATATTGCTTCTTTAGGCTCCTCTTTACTAGCACATCCAGGTAAAATTACTGCAGCCGATAGCAGCAATGCTGCTGCTGATAGCCCCCACTTTTTAATCATATTGTTCTCCTCTCCCATGTAAAAATATTACTTCCCCATGCTAATGATAAACCATTTCGCAAATACGAGAAACATTACGTTTCACATATCGCTCTGGTTCCACGCTATCCCTGCGGGTTATTGTGGTCTACATGATTGGCCTGTTTCACCTTTTTGGAGCCGGATAACGGCTCTTGACCGGAGGAATGATGCTCCTGTCTGGACTGCTTTTTGGTTTCTGTTCCCGGAACAGGCATGCTTTTCGGTTTACTCATTTCAAATCGCCTCCTAAGGATTGGTTAAACTCTGCAGGGCCTGGGCGCATTCGTGGATCTGTCTGGTATATTTCTGCGCCAGCTGCTGGACAGCATCGCTGCGTTCATCAGTATGAAGTCCGCTCTGCTCCACATCAATCAGATTAACGGCGACCTCCCGGCTATCCACATAAGTGCAGCGGAAATCCAGAGAGTAAGCCTGATGGCCGGCAGCATCAAAATGAATGAGCAGGCTGTTCCGGTCTGCCGCATCCCCCTGCAGGCTAAAGCTGTCCCCGTCTTTCATCAGCGCAGGCAGACGATCCTGCCATGCTGAAATCAGCGTATTCTGGTCTAATTGCATTTCTCGGTTCATTGTTATGATCAGCCTCCTTCTCTATTACATTGCGGAGAAGCGGAGCTTTTTATTCCTGCCTGCAGTAAAGCCTGTGGGCTAACTTCAGTTATCCTTATAAATCAACAAAAAAGCCGTCTTCCAGAGAAGACGGCTGCTATTTCAACATCATCATATTAAAAGAAATGGCGGAGAGGATGGGATTCGAACCCATGTGGGCTTGCACCCTAACGGTTTTCAAGACCGCCCCGTTATGACCGCTTCGGTACCTCTCCATAATGCATATAAATTTCACATGCATTAGGAATTGTACCACATCTGCTGAAGAATATGCAAGTACTACTGAGAAACTTTTGGACTGATTACTTTAACGTTACGCATGTAGGGCTGAAGTACATCCGGAATCAGCACACTGCCGTCTTCCTGCTGGTAGTTCTCCAGGATGGCTGCTACTGTCCGTCCCACAGCGAGTGCTGAGCCGTTCAGGGTATGAACAAACTCCGGCTTAGCCTTAGGCTCTTTACGGAAGCGGATATTAGCACGGCGGGCCTGGAAGTCTTCTGTGTTCGAGCAGGAGGAAATCTCGCGGTACATACCGCTCTCCGGCAGCCACACCTCCAGGTCATAGGTCTTTGCCGATGTGAAGCCCATATCACCTGTGCAGAGCCCCAGCACACGGTACGGCAGCTCCAGCAACTGCAGCACACGCTCAGCGTCTGCTGTCATCTTCTCAAGCTCCTCATAGGAGCTCTCAGGTGTTGTAAGCTTTACAAGCTCCACCTTGTTGAACTGGTGCTGGCGGATCAGCCCACGTGTATCACGGCCTGCCGAACCGGCTTCAGACCGGAAACAGGAGCTGTAGGCGACAAAATATTTTGGCAGATCTGCAGCCGTCAGAATCTCCTCGCGGTAATAGTTCGTTACCGGCACTTCAGCGGTAGGAATGAGATAATACTCCGTATCCCGCAGCTTAAACAGGTCTTCTTCGAACTTTGGCAGCTGGCCTGTACCGTACAGGCTGTCCTTATTTACGATTTGCGGCGGCAGCATTTCCTCGTAGTTGTGCTCTCCGCTGTGCAAATCCATCATGAAGTTGATCAGGGCACGCTCAAGACGTGCTCCGAGACCCTTATAGAATACAAATCTGGAGCCTGTAACTTTGGCAGCAGCTTCAAAGTCCAGAATATCCAGCTGCTGGGCAAGCTCCCAGTGGGATTTTGGTGTAAATCCGAGCTCGCGCGGCTGGGACCAGCGCCGGATTTCGACATTTTCTTCTTCAGACTTGCCGACTGGTACAGACTCATGTGGAATGTTAGGGATGCTCATCGTCAGCTCATCAATCTGTACCTCAAGCTCACGCACTTCATCATCCAGCTCTTTAATCCGGTCCGAAACAGTACGCATCTCTGCGATCAGATCATCCGCCGGCTCGCCGTTCTTTTTCTTCTTGGCAACATCGCCTGAGACAACATTTCGGCGGTTCTTGAGTCCTTCAGTCTCTTGCAGCAGTTCACGCCGGCGCAGATCAAGCTGCGGGAATCCGGCAATCAGATCAAGCGATTTACCTCGGTTGTTAAGCGCTTCTTCTACCTTAGCGTAGTCATTGCGCAATACTTTTACATCTAGCACAAAGTTTCCCTCCTGAAAACAGCCTAGACTCTTTCAAATTGCTGTTTGCAGCATTGAAAGAGTCAGGTTGTTCTTATATGCAGTTCTATTGTATGGCTGCAGCTTTAGCTTCTACCATGTCGGCAAAATACTGATGCAGCCGGTAATCTTCTGTCAGTTCCGGATGAAAGGAGGATACAAGCAGATTGTTCTGGCGCGCAGTAACAATCTCGTTATTATAAACAGTGAGCACATCAACCTCCGGGCCCACTTCACTAATCAGCGGAGCACGGATAAAAACAGCGCGGACCGGCTCGTCAATCCCTTTGACATTGAGGTCACATTCAAAGCTTTCCCGCTGGCGGCCAAAGGCATTCCGGGCCACGGTAATATCCATCAGCTCCAGGTGTGAGGCTTCACCTCCGGCAATACGCTTGGCCAGCACAATCATCCCGGCACATGTGCCAAAGATAGGCTTGCCCTGACCCGAAAAGCCGCGGATGGCTTCAATGAAGCCGTACTTACGCATCAGCTTGCCGATGGTCGTGCTTTCTCCGCCGGGAATTATCAGGCCCTCTATCTCCTCAAGCTGCTCGACACGCTTAATAGGAAGGCCCTCAGACCCGGTCTTCTCTATACTGATAATATGCTCTGTTACAGCGCCTTGCAGCGCCAGCACGCCTATTCTCATCCGGACAACCTTCTCTCTCTATTAACGGCCGCGTTCTGACATGCGTTCAGCGGGAGTCAGAGTGGCAATATCAATCCCCTTCATCGGAGTACCCAGGTTCTTGGATACCTCAGCAATCAGCTTGTAGTCAGTAAAATGAGTGGTTGCTTCCACGATGGCGCGGGCAAACTTTTCAGGGTTATCTGACTTAAAAATACCTGAGCCTACAAATACACCATCTGCCCCCAAATGCATCATCAGGGCAGCATCGGCCGGTGTAGCCACACCGCCAGCAGCAAAATTGACAACCGGCAGCTTGCCAAGCTCATGGACTTCAAGCAGCAGCTCATAAGGGACACCGAGGGCTTTGGCTTCATGGTATAGCTCGTCCTTCGACAGGCCGGTAACTTTACGGATTTGACTGTTAATGAAACGCATATGCCGTACAGCTTCAACAATGTTGCCTGTTCCCGGCTCACCCTTGGTGCGGATCATGGAAGCTCCTTCATTAATACGGCGCAGCGCCTCTCCGAGGTCTTTGGCCCCGCATACAAAAGGTACAGTGAACTCGCGTTTGTCGATATGGAAAACTTCATCGGCAGGAGTAAGAACTTCGCTCTCATCCAGATAGTCAACCCCCAGCGATTCCAAAACCTTCGCTTCGACGTAATGGCCGATACGGGCTTTGGCCATTACAGGAATGCTTACCACCTTGAGAACTTCTTCTACAATCGTGGGATCAGCCATCCGTGCTACACCGCCTGCTGCCCGGATATCGGACGGAACGCGCTCCAGTGCCATTACAGCTACTGCTCCTGCGGCCTCAGCAATCTTAGCCTGTTCAGCGTTCATGACGTCCATGATAACGCCGCCCTTTTGCATTTCTGCCATACCTCGTTTTACCCGCGATGTTCCTGTTTCCATATCCAGCCCCCCAGTTATCCACTATATTCAGCTAATTTTAGAACAGATCCTTGATTCCTGTAAACAGATCACCGAAAAAATCGCCGATTGCTCGCATCATCAGCTTAAACCAGCCTGCCTTTGCCGCTTCCTCAGCTGTGATCAGATTGACTGTTTTCTCCTGGACCGTATCCATGCCATCAATCTTGTAGGTATAAGTTACCTTTCCGACTGCAGCAGCATTGGCAATCGGAGCCACCAGCGTAGAGGCATCATTGACGGAAACAGCAGTTTCGATGGCCGGATTAACCGTTCCTTTCGGTACAATAAAGGTTACACCTGCGTCAGTAACTACAGGCACGCTTTCGTTTTTGCCTTTTTGTACGGGTACTGTTTCGTTTCCGGCAATAACGGACTTAGCAGCAACAACCTGCTTGATCTCGAAATTATTGAATCCAAAATCAAGCACCTTCTTCGTCTCTGTAAAGCGGTGTGCTTCTGAATCAGCTCCCATAACTACGCTGATCAGGCGCATACCGTCACGCACTGCCGTACCGGTGAAGCAGTTTCCGGCATTCGTGGTATGGCCAGTCTTCAGTCCGTCCAGACCCGGATAAGCATAGGCCTTAAAGTTGGCGATATCCTTATTGGCTTCCAGCATCCAGTTGTAGTTAATCATCGGCTTGGTATCGCGCTCACGGAATTTATAGGACTGAATCGTTGTAAACTCTGTGAAATCAGGATGTTCTGTAACAATGTATTTAGCAAGAATAGCTGCATCCATTGCAGACATAACCGTTTCGCGGTCCGTTTCCGGCCGGTACTTTGAAGGCATATCCGCCCGGTCAAGACCGGTGGAGTTAATGAAATAAGCCGTCTTCATCCCCATCTTCTGGGCAGTCTCATTCATCAGGGTCACAAACTGCTGCTCCGAGCCTGAAACCAGCTCAGCCAGAGCAACAGTAGCATCATTAGCTGAACCTACTGCCATAGCTATGTAAAGCTCTTTAACCGTATGTTGATCTCCCTGCGCCAAAAAAATCCGCGAGCCAATCTGCTTGGCCGCATTCTCCTGGATAGTAACGGTCTGATCCCATGAAAGCTGTCCGTTATTAACGGCTTCGGTTACAAGGTATTCTGTCATCATCTTGGTCATACTGGCCGGAGGCAACGCCTCATCGGCATTATATGATAAAAGAATCTCCCCGGTAGTTGGCTCAATCAATACAGCCGAGCTCACGTTAAGTCCCAGAGACTCTACAGATGGAATCTTAACAGCTGCTGTATTCGTTGCGGCTGTACCTGTACCGGTTGTGCCTGTTTCTGTAGAAGCTGCCGGAGTCTGTACTGCATTGGCTAGTACTGCTGAACTTACTGGAGATGCTAACATATTTAAAAGCAGACCTACTGTCGCTGTCCTGATCACAAATTGTTTACCGCTGAATTTCCGCTTGTGTTTCAAAATTACTACTCTCCTTTGATCCTCATATCTTTTGCTTGTTCTATTCTAACACAGGGGTATCTGCAAAAAAAGACAGGCAGAGCGAATTATGCCCTGCCTGCCCGTATTTTGGCGAATTGGCGCAATTACAAGGAATAGTTAGGTGCTTCCTTGGTAATCTGCACATCATGCGGATGGCTCTCGCGAAGGCCTGCTCCGGTAATCCGGATAAAGCCGGTATCGTTACGCAGCTCAGCCAATGTCTTGGTACCGCAATATCCCATACCTGAACGGAGTCCGCCAATCAGCTGATGAACCGTATCGGAAAGAGGTCCTTTGAAAGCTACTCTGCCCTCAATCCCTTCGGGAACAAGCTTCTTGTCATCATCCTGGAAGTAACGGTCCTTACTGCCCTGCTTCATAGCGCTCATGCTGCCCATCCCGCGATATACCTTGAACTTGCGTCCTTGATACAGCTCGGATTCACCCGGGCTTTCTTCTGTTCCGGCGAACAGGCTGCCCATCATTACTGCTGATGCACCGGCAGCAATTGCCTTTGTAATCTCACCTGAATATTTAATGCCACCGTCTGCGATAATCGGCACTCCATACTCACGTGCAACTGTTGCACAGTCATAGATTGCGGTAATTTGCGGTACGCCGATACCGGCAATAACGCGGGTTGTACAGATCGAACCAGGACCGATACCCACCTTAACAATTGATGCTCCTGCTTCAATCAGATCACGGGTAGCTTCGCCTGTTGCCACATTGCCGGCTACAATTGTAAGATCAGGATACTGGGCGCGCAGATTGCGTACAGCTTCAATAATGTTGATGTGATGTCCGTGAGCCGAATCCACAACGAGCAGATCGACACCGGCTTCAACCAGAGCCTGCGCACGTTCAGCAGCATCTTTGGAGATACCGATAGCTGCGCCTACCAGCAGGCGTCCTTGTGCATCCTTGGCTCCGTTCGGGAACTGGATTGCCTTCTCAATGTCCTTAATAGTAATAAGGCCTTTGAGAATGTTGTTATCATCAACTAAAGGCAGCTTTTCAATCTTATGGCGCTGCAGCATGCCTTCAGCCTCTTGCAGTGTAGTGCCGACAGGGGCTGTTACTAAGTTATCACGAGTCATATAATCGCTGATCGGTGCGCTGTAATCATGGATAAAGCGCATATCACGGTTTGTAATAATGCCGACCAGTTTGTTATTTTCATCAACAACCGGTACTCCGGAGATCCGGTATTTACCCATTAAACGTTCTGCATCCGATACCAGATGATCCGGTGTGAGGGAGAAGGGATTAGTGATTACGCCGCTTTCAGAGCGCTTTACCCGGTCTACTTCGCCAGCCTGCTGCTCTACGGACATGTTCTTATGGATAATGCCGACTCCGCCTTCACGGGCAATCGCAATGGCCATTGCTGCTTCAGTAACGGTATCCATTCCGGCACTGATCAGCGGGATATTGAGCTTCACATTGTTACTCAACACCGTA
>NZ_CP152002.1:22500-87500 GCF_038595055.1 Paenibacillus sp. FSL R7-0345 | reverse complement strand
GTCTGTGCAACTCCACATCCTTTCCCACTTAACACACACTTGGGGACCTTAGCTGATGGTCTGGGCTGTTTCCCTTTTGACAATGGATCTTAGCACTCACTGTCTGACTCCCGGCAAGAAGTTAATGGCATTCGGAGTTTGACTGAGCTTGGTAACCCTTGCGGGCCCCGCACCCAATCAGTGCTCTACCTCCATCACTCCATTCACCGAGGCTAGCCCTAAAGCTATTTCGGGGAGAACCAGCTATCTCCGAGTTCGATTGGAATTTCTCCGCTACCCCCACCTCATCCCCGCACTTTTCAACGTACGTGGGTTCGGGCCTCCAGTGCGTGTTACCGCACCTTCACCCTGGACAGGGGTAGATCACACGGTTTCGGGTCTACGTCCACATACTAAATCGCCCTATTCAGACTCGCTTTCGCTGCGGCTCCGGCTTCTCACCTTAACCTTGCATGTTAAACGTAACTCGCCGGTTCATTCTACAAAAGGCACGCCATCACCCATAAAACGGGCTCTGACTTTTTGTAAGCACACGGTTTCAGGTTCTATTTCACTCCCCTTCCGGGGTGCTTTTCACCTTTCCCTCACGGTACTGTTTCACTATCGGTCGCCAGGTAGTATTTAGCCTTGACAGATGGTCCTGCCGGATTCATACGGGGTTTCACGTGCCCCGCACTACTCGGGATCCGTCTCGGAGAGAACACAGTTTAGGCTACAGGGCTTTTACCTCTATCGCGGGCCTTTCCAGACCTCTTCGCCTACCATATTCCTTTGTAACTCCATGTGAGACGTCCCACAACCCCAAGGAGCAAGCCCCCTGGTTTAGGCTGTTCCGCGTTCGCTCGCCGCTACTGACGGAATCACTATTGTTTTCTCTTCCTCAGGGTACTTAGATGTTTCAGTTCCCCTGGTCTGCCTCTGCACACCCTATGTATTCAGATGTGAGTAACTGCGAATTACCACAGCTGGGTTTCCCCATTCGGACACCCCCGGATCAAAGCTTGCTTACAGCTCCCCGAGGCAGTTTCGTTGTTCGCCACGTCCTTCGTCGGCTCCTGGCGCCTAGGCATCCTCCGTGTGCTCTTATTAGCTTAACCTCGATTTTCTCCGGAGGAGAAATATCGGACCATTGAATAAATTCAAGATCGTCATTTCCTTCGCAGAAAAATTCGCATCAACTAATAACTATTTCAACTTGCTTACACAAGTTTCAGCTAAAAGATGTTCTAAAACGCAAATTCGTTTCGGTATCCAGTTTTCAAGGATCAAGGTACTGCTGAGAGCTTAAACTCTCAAAACTGACCAACGAGTGAGTAACAGGCCTAAACCTGAGTTTTGGAAGCTTAGCTTCCGATTTGAATGTCACCGTTGCAGGTGACGATTCTCCATAGAAAGGAGGTGATCCAGCCGCACCTTCCGATACGGCTACCTTGTTACGACTTCACCCCAATCATCTACCCCACCTTCGGCGGCTGGCTCCCTTGCGGGTTACCCCACCGACTTCGGGTGTTGTAAACTCTCGTGGTGTGACGGGCGGTGTGTACAAGACCCGGGAACGTATTCACCGCGGCATGCTGATCCGCGATTACTAGCAATTCCGACTTCATGCAGGCGAGTTGCAGCCTGCAATCCGAACTGAGACCAGCTTTGCTGGGATTGGCTCCACCTCGCGGCTTCGCTTCCCGTTGTACTGGCCATTGTAGTACGTGTGTAGCCCAGGTCATAAGGGGCATGATGATTTGACGTCATCCCCACCTTCCTCCGGTTTGTCACCGGCAGTCACTCTAGAGTGCCCAGCACTACCTGCTGGCAACTAAAGTCAAGGGTTGCGCTCGTTGCGGGACTTAACCCAACATCTCACGACACGAGCTGACGACAACCATGCACCACCTGTCTCCAATGCTCCGAAGAGGGGCACTATCTCTAATGCTTACATTGGGATGTCAAGACCTGGTAAGGTTCTTCGCGTTGCTTCGAATTAAACCACATACTCCACTGCTTGTGCGGGTCCCCGTCAATTCCTTTGAGTTTCAGTCTTGCGACCGTACTCCCCAGGCGGAGTGCTTACTGTGTTAACTTCGGCACCAAGGGTATCGAAACCCCTAACACCTAGCACTCATCGTTTACGGCGTGGACTACCAGGGTATCTAATCCTGTTTGCTCCCCACGCTTTCGCGCCTCAGCGTCAGTTACAGCCCAGAAAGTCGCCTTCGCCACTGGTGTTCCTCCACATCTCTACGCATTTCACCGCTACACGTGGAATTCCACTTTCCTCTTCTGTACTCAAGCCACCCAGTTTCCAGTGCGACCTCAGGTTGAGCCCAAGGTTTAAACACCAGACTTAAATAGCCGCCTGCGCGCGCTTTACGCCCAATAATTCCGGACAACGCTTGCCCCCTACGTATTACCGCGGCTGCTGGCACGTAGTTAGCCGGGGCTTTCTTCTCAGGTACCGTCACTCCGGTAGCAGTTACTCTACCGGACGTTCTTCCCTGGCAACAGAGCTTTACGATCCGAAAACCTTCATCACTCACGCGGCGTTGCTCCGTCAGGCTTTCGCCCATTGCGGAAGATTCCCTACTGCTGCCTCCCGTAGGAGTCTGGGCCGTGTCTCAGTCCCAGTGTGGCCGTTCACCCTCTCAGGTCGGCTACGCATCGTCGCCTTGGTGAGCCGTTACCCCACCAACTAGCTAATGCGCCGCAGGCCCATCCCTTACCAGCAGATTGCTCCGCCTTTCATTCTCTCCTCATGCGAAAAGAGAAATTATCCGGTATTAGCTACCGTTTCCGGTAGTTATCCCAGACTAAGGGGCAGGTTGCCTACGTGTTACTCACCCGTCCGCCGCTAAGCTTACCCCGAAGGATAAGCTCCGCTCGACTTGCATGTATTAGGCACGCCGCCAGCGTTCGTCCTGAGCCAGGATCAAACTCTCCAATAAGGTTTTTCCGAGCGGCTACCTCACCCGAATGACTCCGAGGAAATAACCATCCGAAAACTATCGAAAAGAGCGATTGCTCATTTTGAAACATCTGACGAGAATTTACATTCTCACGATGAATTCCAAAAGCGTACAAGACGCTGTGAAAATCATCAATTTTTGGCTCTCACCGAAGTGATCTCCAGATACTCACTCGTTGTTCAGTTTTCAAAGATCAAGCTCGTTGTTGACTTTCATGCTCTCGTCGTCAGCAACTCTTATACTATATCATATCCAGCCGTTCGATGCAAGCTCTTTTTTAATTTCTTTTTTCGAGCTTGGCGTCGATGCTTTTCAGCATTTCTTGGCCAGAAATATAATATATCATGTATATAGATTTAATGCAAGCATTATTTTCGAATTAATCATCTCTAATTAAAACATTGCTGAAATACCCACTAAACAAAAGGGGGCTGCTGGCGCAGCCCCCCAAACAATATGAAATTAGTCTTTGTTGCGCATATGCGGGAATAGTAATACATCACGGATGGAAGCTGCATTGGTAAGCAGCATAATCAGGCGGTCCACGCCGATTCCAAGTCCGCCTGTAGGCGGCATACCGTACTCAAGCGCACGGATGAAATCTTCATCCATCTCATGAGCTTCGTCATTCCCCTGCTCTTTTTCATGGATTTGTGCTTCAAAGCGCTGGCGCTGGTCAATCGGATCATTCAGCTCGCTGAACGCGTTGGCATGTTCACGGGCTACGATAAACAGCTCGAACCGGTCTGTAAACCGCGGATCAAGGTCATTTTTCTTAGCCAGCGGGGAGATTTCAACCGGATGCCCCATAACAAAGGTAGGCTGAATAAGAGTTTCTTCTACAAACTGCTCGAAGAATGCATTTAAGATGTGACCAAAGGTCATGTGCTTCTCAACCGGAACACGGTGCTCCTTGGCAAGACGCTGTGCTTCCTCATCTGTCATATGAACACCAAAGTCAACGCCTGTCACTTCTTTGACAGCATCGACCATAGTTACACGGCGCCATCCCGGCGACAGGTTAACTTCATGGCCCTGATAGTTGATCTGCTGGCTGCCAAGCACCTCTTGGGCGATATGGGCAATCATATTCTCTGTCAGCTGCATGATATCCTTGTAGTCTGCATACGCTTCATACAGCTCGATCATAGTAAACTCAGGGTTATGGCGGGTGGAAATCCCCTCATTACGATAAACACGGCCGATTTCGTAGACTTTCTCCAGGCCGCCGACAATCAGCCGCTTCAGGTGAAGCTCAATAGCAATACGCATATACAATTGCATATCGAGCGTATTGTGGTGAGTGATAAATGGACGTGCCGCGGCTCCCCCGGCAATCGCATGCAGAGTAGGCGTTTCAACCTCCAGATAACCAAGGGAATCCAGATAACGGCGCATTGACTGGATAATCCGGGAACGTGCAATAAAGGTCTGCTGTACCTCAGGATTAATAATCAGGTCTACATAACGCTGACGGTAGCGCAGTTCAACATCCTTCAGGCCGTGATATTTCTCAGGCAGCGGAAGAAGGGATTTGGACAACACCTCCAGGTTACTTGCTTTAATCGAGGTTTCACCTGTTCTGGTCTTGAACAAGGTACCGCGAACGCCAATAATGTCTCCCAGATCGAGAACATTGAACGCCGCATACTGTTCTTCAGGAATACTATCCTGGCGGACATAAATCTGGATTTTACCGCTGAGGTCCTGGATGTGGGCGAAGCTTGCTTTTCCCATTACCCGTTTAGCCATAATACGGCCGGCAATGCTTACATTCAGGTCAAGCTCGTCCAGCTCTTCCTTGGTTTGTCCGTCATATTTGGCCAGAAGCTCTCCTGCTCCTGCTGTACGCTCATACTTTTTACCAAATGGATCGATTCCAAGCCCGCGCAGCTCGTCCAATTTGGCACGGCGGATCTGCAGCAGCTCGCTAAGCTCTTTCTCCGTGTTTTCTGCTGTATTCAATTCTTCAGTCATGTACCTTCATCCTCTCTAAAACCATCATGTCATATACATAAGAAGAAACGGCTCCCCGGGCCTAAGGCAAGGGCAGTCCGTTTCAGTGCAAAATCCGAAAAAAGCTTCCCTAAGGAAGCTTTCAGGGGTGTAACAGTTAGTTACTTCATTGAGATATCAAGAATTTTATATTGAATAACGCCTGCAGGAACACTGACATCGACGATAGTGCCGGCTTTTTTACCCATAATGGCTCTGCCAACCGGGCTTTCGTTAGAGATTTTGTTGTTAAGCGGATCCGATTCAGCTGTTCCGACGATCGTATATTCCATTACGTCGCCATATTCCAAGTCTTCAACGCTGACAGTAACTCCGACGCTTACTACATCGGTAACAATTTCATCGCTATTGATGATCCGGGCGTTACGAAGCATTTTTTCCAAAGTGATGATCCGGCCTTCAATGAAAGCCTGCTCATTCTTCGCATCCTCATACTCCGAGTTCTCGCTGATATCACCGTATCCGATTGCCACTTTAATCCGCTCGGCCACTTCGCGGCGCTTAACAGATTTAAGGGTCTCCAGTTCTTCTTCCAGACGTTTAAGTCCGTCCGGCGTAAGGATGACTTCTTTCTCGCTCATCTTAACCGATTCTCCTGTCGTATACATTTATTGAAAACACCATACTATATGCGAATCCGAAGGGTTAAGAACCCTCCCTGTGCATTAACACTGCTGTAACGGCGATTTTATACTGAGAAATTATATTGGAACCGCTACTAAATGTCAATGACGTACGAGAAACACCGTTTATTCAGGCAATTCCTAAGTTATAGCGTCTGGAATACCTATCATTCGACATTTATCGTACAGGTACACTTAAGCAATCAGCAGGAAATTACGCTCACGGAAAAAAGGGACAGATGCGAAGCCCGCATCCGTCCCTTTAATTAATATTACAACGCCATAAGTGTAGCATCACTGTCCTGATCCTCTTCGGCTTTAAGCTGGTCGACAAAATCATGCAGAATCCGCACCATTTCATCCCGCTCCGTACCTTCCATGATGTGATCCTTCACCCGCGCCGCGGCTCTGAACCCTTTGAGATACCAGGCCAGATGCTTGCGCATTTCGCGTACAGCTACCGCTTCACCCTTGAGGGCGATCAGACGGTCCATGTGAAGAATCGCTACCTTGATTTTCTCTTCTGCACCCGGTTCAGGCATCAGCTCGCCAGTGTTCAGATACTGCACAGTACGGTACAGCATCCACGGGTTGCCAAGTGCACCGCGGCCGATCATGACACCGTCGCAGCCGGTCTGGTCGAGCATTGCCCGCGCATCTTCCGGTGTATTGACGTCGCCGTTACCGATGACCGGAATGGATACTGCTTCTTTGGCCATTTTGATATATTTCCAGTCGGCACGCCCGGTATAGAGCTGCTCACGGGTACGCCCGTGTACACTGACCGCCTGGCCTCCGGCACGTTCAACCGCACGCGCATTTTCTTCAACAAAGATATGCTCGCTGTCCCAGCCGATCCGCATCTTGACGGTTACCGGCTTATCCACCGCTTCTACAACAGCCGACACCATCTCGTAAATCTTGTCAGGGTTCAAAAGCCAGCGCGCACCGGCGTCACACTTCGTCACCTTGGGTACAGGACAGCCCATATTGATATCAATGATATCCGCATTGGTCTCCTTATCGACAACCTTCGCCGCTTCGACCAAAGACGCCCGGTCACCGCCAAAAATCTGCAGGCTAAGCGGCTTCTCCCGCTCATCGACAAACAGCATCTCACGCGTACGCTTATTGCCGTGCAGGATCGCCTTGTCACTGACCATTTCCGCACAGACCAGACCTGTGCCGAATTCCTTGGCAATCAGGCGGAAAGCCGGATTACATACCCCGGCCATCGGTGCAAGAACGACCTGGTTCTTCATTTCAATACCGCCGATTTTCAGCATGCTTTTTCACTTCCTTAAAATATTGTTGTATATAAATGCCTTCCGCATAAAGAATCTCTGTCTTAAAGAGAGGGATCGGCCAGCTCTTCGGCTGATATGCCGAGAACATCCGCAATTTTATTTAAAATTTTATCCTCCAAGCGGCGGTTCCCCCGCTCTACTGCCCCCAGTACGGCGAGGGAAATTCCGACAGAATCCGCCAGCTGCTGCTGGGTGTAGCCTTTCAATTTCCGGAATGCTCTGACCCGTCTGCCCATTCTTTTGATGTCCACAAGCGCATTCCTTCCTTTCCGTCCAAATCTTGAAGCGCTGCAGTAAGCTGCTTATAAAGCGAACTTGCCGAATGATCCTGCGGAACTATATCACTGAGCGGAACCAGCACAAAGGCCCGCTCCATCATCCGGGGATGCGGCAGCGTTAAATCCGGTGTATCCAAAGTCTGGCCTTCAACCCACAATAAGTCCAGATCCACTGTCCGCGGACCGTAACGGATATCCCGGACACGGCCGAGCTGGTTCTCAATCTCCAGCATCTCCCGGAGCAGCGCTTCCGGGGCAAGTGTAGTACGGAGCGCAGCAGCCATATTCAAAAACTGCGGCTGATCGAGATACCCGACCGGCTCTGTCTCATAAATGCTGGAGCAGCGTACGACTTCAATTGCCTCATGGTGATCAAGCCTGTGCAAAGCTTCCTTCAGGGTCTCCTCGCGGTTACCCAAATTAGCCCCCAAAGCAATATAAGCCTCTGATGCCTCAGAGGTGGAATGTATAGTCATGGACCTGTCTCACTTTCTCGTTCTGTACAGCTCTACAGTCACTCCCTGAAAGTGAATGTCGAACGGCGGATGCGGCTTGGTTACTTTAACCGTTACAGCATTGATAATAGTATAAGTGTCGAGTAACGCCGATGCAATATATTCTGCCAAAGCTTCAATTAATTTAAAGGACTTCGTTTCGACAATATTTTTAACCGTGTAATGCACTTCTGCATAATTTACGGTCTGTGTGAGGTCATCATTCTGTCCGGCCGCCTGAAGATCAATATCCAGCTCCAGATCCACATAGAAGCGCTGGCCAAGCTTGCGTTCCTCTTCAAACACCCCGTGATATCCGTAATATTCCATGCGGTGCAGCTTCATTTTGTCCATATAAAGCACCTGCCTTTTCATTTAAAATAATCCGCAGCCGTCATCCGGGTTATTCCCGCATTTGAGGAGAGGAGGAGTAGAGCATTGCATCACACATTTGCACGGTACGTCTGATATTCGCCACATCGTGCACGCGCACGATCTGACAGCCTTGGGCAATTCCGAAAGCTACAGTCGCAGCGGTTCCCTCAATTACATCATCAGCCGGAAGATCCAGCACGGTACGGATGAATTTTTTGCGCGAGGTCGCCAGCAGCACCGGATAACCCATTGCGGAGAGACTGTCGAGTGCCATCATTGCCTGCAGATTCTCAGAAAAGTCCTTGGCAAAGCCAATTCCAGGGTCAAGAATAATATTCTCCGGCTTGACTCCGGCTGCCAGCGCTAAATGGATGCTTTCTGTAAGATCAGCAGACATATCTGCCTGTAAATCGCGATAGTTACGGTCATTACGGTTATGCATCAGAATAATTGGACATCCCGCTTCAGCAGCTACCCGTGCCATAGCCGGGTCTGCCTTAGCTCCCCATACATCGTTAATGATGTGTGCTCCCGCAAGGATTGCCTGACGGGCAACCTCTGCCTTATACGTATCTATAGAAAGGATCAGGTGCGGCGCGGCGCGGTGAATGCTTTTAATTACCGGCAGCACCCGGTCCAGCTCCTCCTGCATACTCACAGGCTCATGCCCCGGCCGCGTCGATTCTCCGCCTATATCAATAATATCGGCTCCTTCTGCAGCCATCTGCAGCGCATGCTCCACTGCCCGGTCGGGATCAGCCCACAATCCTCCGTCTGAAAAGGAATCCGGCGTTACATTCAGGATGCCCATAATTAATGTCCGGTTGCCCAGGGTCAGCGTACTATCCGGGAAACGATAGGTCCGCTTATAAATAACAGGTTTCATCTCAGCGCTTCCGTCCTTTCTCTGTATAACCTGATCAGCTCGGCTGTGTTCCTTCCGCAATAGCCTTTACCTGCTTGAAAAGGCTCGTTACCCTGCCATAGCAAAGTTACCGGAACAATCTCCTGTATGGAATTCGTCAAAAAAATCTCATCGGCCGCCAGCAGCTGCTCCCAGCGGTAGAAGCCCTGCTCTGTCTGCAGACCGGCTTCCGGAGCCAGCCTGAGCACCATTTCCCGGGTAATTCCCGGCAGAATACCTGCTCTGATATCAGGGGTATAGAGAACGTCATCCTTGATATAAAAGATATTGCTGACTATCCCTTCGGCAACAAAGCCTTGCCCGGTCAACATCAGACCTTCCGCTCCGCCGGCGCCTGAGGGGTATCCGGCAAGCTCGCGCTTAGCCAGAATGTTATTCATATAATGCAGCGACTTCAGCCTCACCGGCCCTTCCGGGGTATTGCGCGGTGTATTCAGTAATTGCAGCCCCTTGCCTTCCACGTACAGCGCCGGATTCAGCTTTGGCAGCTCCTTGATATACAGCAGATGGTTAGGCTGGCGGTACTCTCCCGCCGGAAGCCCCAGAATATCCTCACCTGCAGTAACGGTATACCGGATATAGGCCTCCTGCAGCTCATTAGCGTCCATTACCTGCTTGATCCATCCGAGTAAGGAAGCTTCATCTGCAGTAAACGGTATACCCAATTGCCTGCAGCCGTCAGCCAGCCTGTCCAGATGCCGCTGCAGCAGAAAAGGAACCCCATTATAGGTGCGAAAGGTTTCAAACAGGCCCATGCCGTACAAAAAGCCGTGATCCAGAGCGGACACCACGGCGTCTTTGGCCTCAACTACAATATGGTTCAATCCTATATATTTCATGCCGGTTCGCCGGCTCTCCGTTTCAGGAAGTTGCGGAGCATCGTATGTCCATGATCGGTTATGATCGATTCCGGATGGAACTGCACGCCTTCAATCGGATATTCCTTATGACGCAGCGCCATAATCTCACCTTCCGCTGTCTCGGCGGTAATCTCCAGGCAGTCCGGCAGGCTTTCGCGTTCTACAATCAGCGAGTGGTATCTCGTAGCTGTAAACGGTGACTCCAGACCTTCAAAGACCGATGTGCCGTTATGATAGATTGGTGAGGTTTTGCCGTGCATCAGACGCTCTGCACGGATGACATTGCCGCCAAATGCCTGTCCAATAGCCTGATGGCCCAGACATACGCCAAAAATAGGGATTACGCCTTTGAAATGCTGCAGCAGCTCAAGACTGATGCCTGCTTCATTCGGCGTGCACGGTCCCGGCGAAATCAGAATATGATCGGGCGCCATTGCTTCAATCTCCCCGATTGTAATTTCATCATTGCGGTGTACCTTTACTTCTTCCCCCAGCTCGCCTAAATACTGCACCAGGTTATAGGTAAAGGAATCATAGTTATCGATAACCAAGATCATAATGCTGCTCCCCCTTTGGCTACGCTCGCGGCCCGGGATTCGTACTGCAGCTCGCTGCAGAGAACCGCCTTTACCACTGCTTTGGCTTTGTTATGGCATTCCCGGTATTCCCGGTACGGATCGGAATCAATTACGATCCCTGCCCCTGTCTGGATATAGCCTGTTCCATCCTTCACTGCCAGTGTTCTTATTATAATATTTAATTCCATATTTCCGTTATAGTCAATCCAGCCCATCGAGCCTGTATAAGGTCCGCGGCGGACCGGCTCCAGCTCCTCGATGATCTCCATCGTGCGCACCTTGGGCGCGCCGGTAATGGTACCGCCGGGGAACAAGGCGGCCATGACGTCATAAGCATCCTTGCCGGAGGCGATGCGCCCCTCCACCTGCGAGACGAGATGCATTACATGCGAGTATCGCTCGACGGTCAGCAGCTCCGGCACGCTGACCGACCCGTACGCAGCGACACGTCCGATGTCGTTGCGCTCCAGATCGACAAGCATGATATGCTCGGCGATCTCCTTCTCGCTCCCGCGCAGCTCCGCCTCCATGGCGGCATCCTCCGCGGGAGTAAGGCCCCGGCGCCGGGTCCCGGCAATGGGGCGGGCAGAGACCTTGTCCCCGTGCAGCTTGACGAGCAGCTCCGGCGAAGCGCTGGAGAGCGCGAAGCCGGGCGAGCGGAGCAGCCCCATGTACGGGGACGGGTTGAGCCTGCGCAGCCATTCGTAAACATCCTCCGGCGGGGACTTCAGCTGCGCCTCCTGGCGCAGCGAAAGGTTTACCTGGAATACATCGCCCTGGCGGATGTATTCCTGGACCTCCAGCACGGCCTTCTGGAACTGCTCGGAAGAGAAGGCTGACTGCATGCCCGGCCATTGTCCGGTAAGCTCAGCATTCTCCTCAATAGCAGCAACAATGTCTCCGGCTTCTGTCAGTGAATGCTCCTCAGGTACAGAAGCAATAAAGAGCAGCTCCCATTGCTTTAGCATGCCTTCAGCACGTGCCACTGCCCCGGAGTAAAGCTCCTGCAGGACAGACGAATTTGTTCTGGCCGCCTCCGTTAATGGAGTATGGACACTGCAATAAAGCCGTTCTTCCTGACTGTCATAGATCCAGAGCTCCTCGAAGCGCATAAACAGATAATCGGGAAATCCCGGATGGTCCTCAGCCAGTGAAGGCAGCAGCTCAAGCGAGCGGACTACATCATAGCTGAGATAACCGATACAGCCGCCAGCGAACGGAGGCAGTCCGGATAATTCTGCGCGCGGTGAAGTAAACGCCTGCATCCAGCTCTGGAGCACATCCAGCGGATTGCCCTGCAGCTTTGCAGGTTCCGGCCGGCTGGCCCCGGCAGAGCCATCTGCTGCTTCCTGCGGCAGCCGGATCACTTCAGCCCGGCCATCCTTGCCCTCCAGCACAGAAACCGGCTGCAGCCCCAGATAGGTATACCGGCCGCCCTTTCCGCTCTCCAGCACTACAGAGTAAGGGGAGGCCTGTTTCCACGCCGCCTTCCATAAGGCTGGCAGACCCGGCAAGCCCTGCGGTGATTTTATAATTAAGGGGAGTAGGCTCCAGCTGTTTCCAGCATTCCAATGCTCCCAATCCTGATACGCTGTTAATATCTCCAAAGCGGTCCTCCTAAAAGTATTATTAGCCTGTTCTCCAGTCATTTCATCGTTTATTGCCTGTCAGTATACTGTACTTCCGGCTGCTTTGAAACCCCTTGCTGCTGATTTCAGTAAATTAAAGCAGATTTTCGTGTAAAAACATTCCCGTAATAAAAATGAACCTTTATTCTCTCCTAAAGGATATACCAAAAAGAGCCTCCGCTATCCCTGTACAAGCAGATAGGAAGGCTCCGGTAAACGTTAGTCAAGTATTAAACTTCGAAGTTGTAGAGCGGTGTGCTCAGGTAACGTTCGCCGTTACTTGGAATAACCACAACCACTTTTTTACCTGCACCAAGCTCTTTGGCTACTTTGAGAGCTGCAAACACAGCTGCACCGGAGGAGATACCGGACAGTACGCCTTCTTCTTTGGCTACACGGCGAGCCGTTTCGAAGGCTTCGTCGTTCTCAACATGAATGATCTCATCATAAACATTCTGGTTCAGAATCTCAGGAATGAAGTTTGCACCAATCCCCTGGATTTTGTGCGGGCCTGGTTTGCCGCCGGCCAGAATCGGAGAAGCTGCAGGTTCAACAGCATATACCTTCACATCAGGATATTGCTTCTTGAGCACTTCACCGGCGCCGGAGATTGTTCCGCCTGTACCAATGCCTGCAACGAAAGCATCAAGCGGTCCGCCGATGGATTCGATAGCTTCAACAATCTCAGGACCTGTGGTTTCCAGGTGAATCTTGAGATTGGCTTTGTTCTTAAACTGATCAGCAAGGAAGTAGTCCGGATTCTCGGACAGAATCTGCTCAGCCTTCTTAACTGCACCGTTCATACCCTCGGAACCCGGGGTAAGTACGAGTTCAGCACCATAGGCGCGAAGCAGGTTCCGGCGCTCAAGGCTCATCGTCTCAGGCATAACAATAATGGCCTTATAACCCTTGGCAGCTGCCACCAGCGCAAGTCCGATACCCGTGTTACCACTTGTAGCTTCTACAATCGTTCCGCCCGGCTTAAGAAGACCTTCCTTCTCAGCCTCTTCAACGATGCTGAGGGCGATGCGGTCTTTAACACTGGAGCCCGGGTTCTGATATTCCAGCTTCAGATAGATCTCAGCAGAACCTTCCGGAGCAATACGGTTCAAACGGACAAGCGGTGTGCCACCGATCAGATCTGTTACACTGTTAACGACTTTAGCCATGAGCAAAAACCTCCTTGGAATAGTAAATGATATATGAGTATGTAACTTGTGACGGATGTCTTCAGCATATAATTCCTGCACCAGGATCTCAATACCGCAGCGCCAAGTTAAAACGCTGTATAGCGGCTCTCTTCGATCATCTGCCGCCAATCATTCCCGACTAAAACAGTAGGTTTTACATTTATCCTCATATTATCAATCTTGCCGGCCATTGTCAACATATATCGCTGTCTCATATTTGGCGCGGAGGTCGCTTTCCACCTGCTGTAACGGGGCAGCCTGTTCCAGTGCCAGCTCCCGCCGCACCTCTGCCCTGATTTCCGTCTCATCCGTTTCGGGAGGATCGATGATGTTGTCAAGGCGGATTACAGCATAGTCCTCACCGACCGGCAAAGGGCCGGCGATATCACCGGCTTCAAGCCCTGCCGCCCTCCGCAGCAGCTCAGACGGCCAGAAGGGGTCATCTTCCTCCACCATTCCAATGTTTCCGCCATTCTCTCTGCTTTCGGCGTCAGTCGAAACTTCTTTGGCCATAGCGATAAAATCCTCACCCTGCTCCAGCCGGTCCATTACAGCATCCGCTTCTTCGTAAGTATTAACTCTAATTATAGATAACTGCATCTGCTTCTTGGGAGCGAAGCGCTCAGCATTGACTGCCAGAAATTCATCAATGTCTGCATCGGTGATTGTGATTCCCTGTGTGGCCACCGCCTGCAGGGTAAGCCGGTAAACGGCCTCTTCACGAACCTCCTGTCGGGATAGTCCGAGCTCCGACTGCATTTGTGCGTAATACTGCTCTTCGGAGCTATATCCGGCCATAGTACGCTTAAGCTCCTCCTCAATATCCGCATCCGTTACAATAATGCCAAGCGCTTTGGCTTCCTTATCGACTACGATATGATTCAGCATAGCCAGCAGCACTTCATCCCCGTGCTTTTTTTTGAGCTCATCCATCCATTCCCGGTCCGTTACCGGCTGTCCGCCTGCAGCGGCGACATCTGTCGTCTCTCCGTCTACAGCATCTCCCTTGAGAATAGCCATAGCCCGCAGGCTCCAGAACAGCAATCCGCCGAGCACCATGATGCCGACTGCCAGGATAACAACTGTATTGCGCAGTGCACGCTCCTGTCTAGTCATCATCGCATAAGCCTACGATCTTGCTTGATCCAGGATTACCTGCAATTCATCCTTATTAAATACATAGGCTTCGTTGCAGAAATGACATACAACTTCGGCCTGATCATCTTCTTCTATTAAGCGTTCCAGTTCGTGCTCGCCCAGGCTGATCAGTGTCTGCTCAACCCGTTCACGCGAGCATTGGCATTTAAACACAATATCCAGTCCATCAAGGATAACTGCGTCCGGCAAAAGATAGGTCAGCATCTCCTCCGGCTCAAGCCCCTGATCCAGCAGTGCTGTAACCGAAGGCATTGTGCTCAGTGTCTGCTCAATTTCGCTGATTTCGGCATCGGTAAGACCGGGAAGCAGCTGGATAATGAATCCGCCGGCCACGCGTACCGAGTTGTCCGTCTCAACCAGCACACCAAGCCCGACTGCCGCCGGCGTCTGTTCAGAAATCGCAAAGTAATACGTAAAATCATCGCCCAGCTCGCCCGATACAATCGGGACGCTGCCGCGGTAAGGCTCCTTGAGCCCCAAATCCTTGCTGACGTCGATAAAGCCTTCCGTTCCTACGGCGCCCGCCACATCCAGTTTACCAAGACTGTTGCTCGGCAGATGAACATGCGGGTTGGTTACATAGCCGCGGACTTCTCCGCGGGCATTGGATTCTGCAGTAATCTGGCCGATTGGTCCATTCCCTTTAACCATCACTGTAAGCTTCTCTTCACCCTTGAGCATAGCACCCATCATAGCTGCAGCAGTTACTGTACGGCCCAGTGCAGCCGTAGCCGTCGGGTAAGTATCATGTCTGCGCCGCAATTCATCAACAAGCTCTGTCGTCCGCACAGCAAATGCCCGGACTCTGCCGTGCAGTGCAGTTCCGCGGACCAGCCGGTCCTGTTTCTTTTCCATTGGGTCATACCCTCCTGTCTCTGAGCCTGATTCAGGCTTCTTTATCTTTATTGGTTACGGTCATAAATAATGCGCAGGCCTTCCAGGGTAAGCATCGGATTCACTTCATCTATGCAGTCTGTTTCTCCGGCAATCAGTGTAGCCAGACCGCCTGTAGCAATAACCTTCAGCACCGGTGCATTCATCTCCTGCTTGATTCTGCGTACAATCCCCTCAACCTGCCCCGCATATCCGAAAATAATCCCGGCCTGCATGGCATGCACGGTATTGCGCCCAATTACTTTTTTGGGCTTCTCCAGCTCAATCCGCGGCAGCTTTGAGGCACGCTGATATAAGGCTTCAGTTGAAATACCGAGCCCCGGAACGATCGCTCCGCCCAGGTAGTTGGCGCCAGCATCGATGCAGTCAAAGGTCGTTGCAGTCCCGAAATCAACAACTACAAGCGGACATTTATACTGTTCAATAGCAGCAACTGCATTAACAATCCGGTCAGCTCCGACTTCGCGGGGATTTTCATACCGTAGATTAAGGCCGGTTTTGATACCGGGACCTACAAGCAGCGGATCTTTACCGATATATTTTACACACATTTCAACAATGACCTGAACGAGCGGAGGCACAACAGAGGAGATAATGACTCCCTCCACATCCTTGAAGGACATATTCGACATTTGAAACAGATTATGAATCAATACCCCGTATTCATCAACTGTGGACTGGCGGGCCGTACTGAGCCTGAAATGATGCAGCAGCTCGCGCTTCCGGTATATGCCCAGCACAATGTTAGTATTCCCGATATCAACTGCAAGCATCATGACAGCGGACCCTCCTTCCGGGCATTCAGGTCGAGGCTGATATCCAGACTTTCAAAGGAATACGTCAGCCGGCCCACTGAAATCACATCTACACCGGATTCCGCGATCCGGCGCACTGTCTCCAGAGATACATTGCCGGAGGCTTCCGTCTTGACATGGGGTGACTTGGTCTTGATTCTTCTGACAGCTTCCTTCATCAGCTCAGGATCCATGTTATCCAGCATGATGATATCCGCTCCGGCCTTAAGAGCCTCTTCTACCTGCTCCAGACTCTCTGTTTCCACTTCAATCATCATGGTATGCGGGATGTTCGCCCGGGCCCGCCCGACAGCCTGAAGAATACCGCCGGCACCTTTGATATGATTATCCTTTATCATCACAGCATCATATAAGCCGAACCGGTGATTCGCTCCGCCTCCGACACGCACAGCATATTTCTCCAGCATCCGGTGACCGGGTGTTGTCTTGCGTGTATCAACCAGCCGTGTCGGCAGACCGTCCAGAATCTTTATAAAGGAAGCAGTCCGTGAAGCGACTCCCGACAGCCGCTGCATCAGATTAAGCGCAAGCCGCTCGCCCGTCAAAATGGCATGAGTGCTTCCTTCCACTTCGGCAATTACCGTTCCTTTGGACACCTCCTGCCCCTCTTGAACCAGCGGTGTAAACACGAGAGACGGATCAACGACTTCAAATACCAGCTTTGCTACAGGCAGACCGCAGATTATCCCGGCCTCCTTTGCATGAATAATACCTTTGGATTCATGTCCGGCCGGTATGGTGGTCCGGGTTGTAATATCACCGGAGCCTACATCTTCCTGCAGCCAGTTTTTGATCAGCTGTACCAGTTCTTCGTTATATCCATTAAACATCATCACTAAATTCCTCCACTATGCCCAGATCACGGATCTGAAGCAGATGTTTCTGCCACTTCGCATCATCGCGCAGCGGATAATCCTCCCGGTAATGGGCTCCGCGGCTTTCCTGCCGTGAGAGTGCCGACTCAGTGATCAGCAGGGAACAGGTAAGCATATTGGCAAACTCATATTCTTCACGCTTGGTAAGTGCAGCATTAAATATCGGCAGCTGCCGCTTCAACTCATCCAGTCCTTTGTTAAGCATTCCTTCATTGCGCCGCAGACCGGCATAACGGACCATTACCTTCTGCAGCTTCAGCCGCCGTTCCACAATAGCCTGGATCGGCGATTCTGTACGCCCTTTATCAGAACCGGCTGACAGGCTGGTCCAGTCGGCAGGAGCAAGCTCACGGATACGCTCCGTAATCCGCCGTCCAAATACAATGGCTTCAGACAGAGAGTTACTTGCCAGACGGTTAGCCCCCTGTACTCCGGTTGAAGACACTTCCCCGCAGGCAAACAGCCGGGCGATATTGCTTTCTCCGTTTAAATCGGTTTTGATGCCCCCCATCATATAATGCGCAGCAGGGGCCACTGGAATCCAGTCACTTGTAATATCGAGTCCGTAACTCATACAGGTCTCATATATCGTAGGAAAGCGATGCTTCACCATATCCGCCGGCTCATGGGTGATATCAAGAAAGACAAAGGTCGATTTGGTAAGCTCCATCTCGCTAACTATAGCCCGGGCCACAATATCACGGGGCGCGAGCTCAAGCAGCTCATGATACCGTTCCATGAAGCGTTCCCCATGAATATTGCGCAGTACGGCCCCTTCTCCCCGGAGCGCTTCGGAGATCAGAAACCGCGGTGCCCCGGGGTAACTGAGTGCTGTCGGATGGAACTGGATGAATTCCATATCCCGTATATGGGCTCCTGCCCGGTAGGCAATGGCCACCCCGTCACCGGTGGCCACCTCAGGATTTGTGGTGTAGCGGTACAATTGTCCCGCTCCCCCCGAACAGAGAACCGTAGCATCTGCCTGCAGGAACAGCCTTTCACCATTAGGACGCTGGACCAGCGCCCCGGCGCATTCCCCGTCTTCCGTAATCAGATCAATGACAAAATGATCATCCCAGACCTCAATATTGTTATCCTGCTTCACCTGCTCAATTAGCGCCCGTACAATTTCATATCCGGTTGCGTCACCATTGGCATGCAAAATACGACGGTGGCTATGAGCTCCTTCTTTAGTCAGAGCCGGCACACCGTTCTCCTCATCAAATATAGTGCCCAGCCGGATCAGCTCACGTACGCCCTCCGGTCCTTCATGAACTAATACATCCACTGCAGCCGATGAATTGAGACCGGCACCTGCCAGCAGCGTGTCCTGCCGGTGATACACCGGAGAGTCTTCTGCCGAGAAAACCGCAGCAATCCCGCCCTGTGCATACCGGGTATTGCTCTCCATCAACGATTTCTTGGTAAGCACGATAACCTTACGGTCTTCAGCCGCTTTGATGGCAGTAAACAGGCCTGCAATGCCTGAACCGATTACAACAACGTCTGTTCTAACTGCCGGAAGCCCGCGAACATCGAAATCTACTAAATATTGTGGAATCATGACCGCTATTCACCTGTTTCAACGAAAGAGTAGCGCATGCTACCGGACTTGTAGCATGCGCTCTAGGGAGGTTCTGGCTTTGTCGGCGACAGCGGGCGGTACGTATATCTGCGGCTTCATCGTCTCCAGGCATTTAACCAGCTTCTTTAGATTATTGACCTTCATATTAGGGCAAACCAGGAACTTTGTGGCAAAATGGAATTCCTTATCAGGGCTATCCAGCCGCAGCTGGTATCCTGTACCGTCCTCTGTTCCAACGATGAACTGCCGGCGGTCCGATTTCCGGCAATAATCAATGATAGAGGTGGTACTTCCTACATAATCGCCCATGGCAACAACCTCAGGCCGGCATTCCGGGTGTACCACAAATTCAGCCTCCGGATATTTGGCCTTCATTTCGATTACATCTTTAACCGTAAGCATATCGTGGGTGTTGCAGTAGCCTTCCCAGATAATCAGCTTCTTCCCGGTCTTTTCCTGAACATAATGTCCCAGGTTCTTATCAGGCACCCAGATGATTTCTTCGGCATCAAGCGATTCTATAACTCTGACTGCATTCGCCGAGGTACAGCAAATATCCGTCTCTGCTTTGATTTCGGCGGATGAGTTAATATAAGTAACAACCTTGGCATTCGGATGCTGGGCCTTGAGTCTGCGGAGTCCATCCACATTAACCATGTCAGCCATCGGGCAGCCTGCGCGTTCATCAGGAATAATAACGGTTTTGTTCGGAGCCAGAATTTTAGCGCTTTCTCCCATAAAGTGAACACCGCAAAAAACAATAACTTCCGCATCAGTCTCTGCCGCCTTTTGAGCAAGCAAAAAAGAGTCGCCCCGGAAATCAGCTACCTCTTGAATTTCATCACGCTGATAATAATGAGCCAGAATAATTGCATTACGTTCCTTCTTAAGCTGTTCGAGGCGCCCACGAAGTTCGCGGTTTTGTTCCTGTTTGCGCTCAAGCGCCAGAGCTTCCACGGTTAAGTTTCCCCCTTAAGTCTAATGGCTGCTATGCCTATTTCATGGATTATTTATATTTTAATAGTTAATCACTAATGTACACAACGTAATCCCCACTGTCAATGTAACGAACGTGATTCTGCCTGCTTGCGGGACAATAAACAGTCGGAATGACAATTAATGGTCAGGCAGGCCCGCGGCCTATTATTCCATAAAAAAACCGGAGAACCATCAGGTTCTCCGGTACGCCGTTCTTTCCGGCTTACATTATAGATTAGACGAGGTTGCCGCCTCCGTCTTTATTACCGCCGTTCGGATCATTTCCGTCTCCGGAATCCGGCTTGTTCGGAATGTCCTTGGTCAGATCCGGCAAAGTTGATGGCGTTTCATCATTTTTGCCTTGGATGCGGACACGCACATCACCGATTGAATCAATAACGGGTTCACCGGCTTCATGGGACACGCCCGGTACTTCAGCCGGTTTGCCATCCTCGCTCAGGTAACCCTGCTCAATCAGTTCTTTGATCTGATCAAGCTCCAGTGTTTCCTTCTCAAGGAGGGTGTTCGCAATCAGGTGCATTTCCTTGGAGTACTTGGTCAACAGCTCACGGCAGCGCTCGTAGCAGCTATTGATAAAGCTCTGCATTTCCTGATCAATTTCGTAAGCAATGGAATCACTGTAGTTCTGCTCATGCCCGATATCGCGGCCCAGGAATACCTGACCCTGGGAAGTACCGAACTGCATAGGTCCCAGCTTATCACTCATACCGTACTGCATAATCATGCTGCGTACAATGCTTGTGGCCTGCTGGAAGTCGCTGTAGGCTCCTGTACCGATCTCGCCGATGAACAATTCTTCAGCAACGCGTCCGCCGAGAAGTCCGGTTACCCGATCAAGCAATTCATTCTTGGTAACAAGCATGCTGTCTTCCTTAGGAAGCATAATGACATATCCGCCGGCGCGTCCGCGCGGAATAATGGTAACCTTGTGGACCATGTCCGCATGTTCCAGGAAATAACCTGCAATGGTATGGCCTGCTTCGTGGTAAGCAACGATGCGTTTCTCACGGTCGCTGATAACGCGGCTGCGTTTCTCAGTACCAACGATAACGCGGTCGATCGCTTCATCCACTTCGCGCATACCGATATCCTTGCGGTTACGGCGTGCGGCGAGGAGTGCTGCTTCATTGAGCAGGTTCTCAAGATCCGCACCGGTAAAGCCGGTAGTACGCTTAGCGATAACATCCAGTCTTACATCCTTCGTAAGCGGTTTGTTACGGGAGTGAACCTTCAGTACAGCTTCACGGCCTTTCACATCAGGGCGGTCAACCGTAATCTGACGGTCGAAACGTCCCGGACGTAGCAGTGCCGGGTCAAGTATGTCTGCGCGGTTAGTTGCCGCGACAATGATAATGCCTTCGTTGCCGCCAAAGCCGTCCATTTCAACGAGCAATTGGTTGAGTGTCTGTTCGCGCTCATCATGTCCGCCGCCGAGTCCGGCGCCGCGCTGACGGCCCACTGCATCAATTTCATCAATGAAGATGATACATGGAGCGTTCTTCTTGGCATTCTCGAACAAGTCACGTACACGGGAAGCACCGACACCGACAAACATTTCTACAAAGTCAGAACCGGAAATACTGAAGAATGGAACGCCTGCTTCACCGGCAACTGCACGGGCCAGCAAGGTTTTACCTGTACCTGGAGGGCCGACCAGCAGTACCCCTTTCGGAATACGGGCACCCACTGCAGCAAACTTGCGCGGGTCCTTCAGGAATTCAACGACTTCAACGAGCTCCTGTTTCTCTTCATCAGCACCGGCAACGTCTTCGAAGCTGATTTTCTTCTTCTCTTCGTTGTACAGGCGGGCTTTGCTCTTGCCAAAGTTCATTACTTTGCCGCCGCCGCCCTGCGCATTATTGAACAGGAAGAAGAACAGGATGAACATAATAACCAGCGGGATAATGGAAGAAAGGAATGTCAGCCAGATGCTGTCACCTTCCATTTTCTTCTGAGTCAATTCAACGCCATTGGAATCACTGGCGGCAATGAGCTCATTAATCGCTGCATCTGTAGGAGGTACATATGTGGAGAAGTTTTTCGATTTGGTATCAGTCGGCAAATTTTTGTATTCGCCGGTAACCAGAAAAGCGTTACCTTCAAACTGAATCGTCATACTTTTCACATTGTTGGCTTTGATCTCCTGTCGTAACTCATCGTATCTAGGGAAATCGGCGGATTCATTTCCATTGCTGACAAACTGGACAATGCCCACCACGACTAAAAATAAAATCAAATAAAAACCAGAATTCCGGATGAACCGATTCATCCCCTACCTCCTCTCACAACGCTCAAGTTATTGTACCATAGCCTGCCCGGAGTCCTCAAATAACATCAGGCCCGGGAATCTGATCCGTGGATCTAAGGCTGTCGACTAGTTTATTTGGTGTAAATTTCAGGCTTCAGCACACCGACATAAGGGAGGTTCCGGTACAGCTCGGCATAGTCCAGACCATAGCCAACCAGGAAAGCATCAGGAATCACGAAACCGGTATACTCGGCCTCAAGAGTAACTGCGCGGCCTGACGGCTTGTCAAACAGGGTTACTACTTTAATGGAAGCAGCATTGCGGCCCTGCAGCATGTCAATCAGATAGCTGAGCGTGAGGCCACTGTCGATAATGTCCTCTACAATCAGAACATCGCGGCCTTCGACCGAAGTGTCCAGATCCTTGATGATCTTGACTATGCCGGATGACTTGGTTGTACCGCCATAGCTGGATACAGCCATGAAGTCCATTTCGACAGGTACTGTAATCACTTTAACCAGATCTGCCATAAAGATAAACGCACCTTTGAGTACACAAATCACTAAAGGCGTGCGTCCTGCGTATTCTTCGCTCAGCTGGGCGCCAAGCTCCCTGATTCTTTGTTGAATTTCCTCTTCGCTGATCAAGATTTCCTGAATATCATTCTGCAACTTGCGAACCTCCTAAGTTATACTATGAAAGACTTACTTCGACCATTACGCTTCTTCGCTTTTCTCCAGATCCTCCAGAGTTATAAGCAGAACCGAGGCCGTGTGCCGCCCTACTGCGGCATGCATCGAGCGTCTAACGCCCGGAATCCAGACGATATTGCCTGCAGCATCACAAACGAGGGGAATTCTGGAACGTTCGGAAGCAGGTATTTTATCATCAATGTAAATATCTTTTACCTTTTTGCTTCCGTTTAATCCCATAACCCTTATGGTATCTCCAGGCAACCGGGAACGGACAGTCAGCGGCATAGCCAGCTCCGTGCTGTCAAACCAGGCTGATGTCTTCCCTGAATCCTCCCCCTGTAAAGCAAAGCTTTCCCTCTCCAGCACCGTCATTGCCATTGCTTTTCCAATCTCTCCGATTTCAAGGCGGGAATGGGGCAAGGACAACCGATATGTATAGCTAACCTGCCGCTGCTGAGGCTTGGACGAGAATACAATGGTATCATACTGCCGCTCACAGATCAGCTTCCCACCCAAGTCCAGAGTCCATACGGTGGGCTGCTCCTGCAGCGTTCCCCGGCGTACTGCTTCAATCTTGAAAAAATCAGGTGATACAGCATCCGCCGACAGATAATTTAATATTAGTTTAATCAAACGCCGTTGTAAAGCGGACGGCACGGCCGCGAATGCAGCTCTTTGCAAGGTGTATTTTCCATGCTTCACCAAAACCAGCTCTTCGAAGCATTTTAGCGCATTCGCCTCCATAAACTCGTCTTCCGCCCCGGTTATTTCGGCCAGCTGCAGGAGTGACTGCTTCACCCTGGGATTATATTTCTCCAGCATGGGCAGCAGCTCCAGCCGGACTGCATTCCGCTTGTAATGCGTGAGCAGATTGCTGGCATCCAGCACGTATTCGTAACCCCTCTCCCGGCATAGGCCGGTAAGAGCTGTTTTGTTAATACGCAGGAAGGGGCGGATGAGTTCCACCTTTTTTTCGGTTCTTTTCCAGCGCATTCCGGCGAGTCCTGAAGGACCGCTTCCGCGCAGCATCCGCATCAGCACTGTTTCCGCCTGATCATCCGCATGATGTGCCAGCGCGACCGCACGCGCCCCGTGTCGCAGGGCTGTTTCTATTAAAAACCCGTATCTTTTCTCCCTGGCGGTCCCCTCCGGTCCGAGCCCGCTGCTCTTTGCCAGCGAAGGAATATCGAATTCGGCCAGCTCAAACGGTAAACCGAGCTCAGCAGAAAGTGCACGGACAAATTCGGCCTCTTCATGCGACTCTTCCCGGAACCCGTGGTTTACATGGGCGCATATCAGCTTTAGCGGTGTCCATTTCCGGGATATTTCATGCAGGATACGCAAAAGAGCCACAGAGTCCGGCCCTCCGGAAACTGCGACTACGAGAGTGTCATGGGGCGCCCACAGCTCATGCTCAGCCGCGGACTCCATCACGGACTGCACCAGTTCATTCATCTGCTCCATCTGCGGCTTCCTTTCCTGCCTGTTGATATACAAGTGGTTCAGCTTCATGCCGACCCCGGATCATATGTATAATGTCAAAACCGGATCACCCAGTAAATTGTAAAGGCCAGTACAAACAATGATAACATAAAAGCATTCTTGAGCCAGCGCGGAGTAGCCATGACTTCCTTCTCCTGCTTCCGCTGACCGTAGATATGCTGCTTCCAGACAGCCGCGGCCTGCGCTGATCCGGGAAATCCGCCCTTCAGTGCCAGACACAGCCAGGAGGAAAGCTTCTTGTCAGGAAGGTTTCTGGCCAGGCGCATCAAATCATCCACGTTCCGCGTCTGCGGAAGCTGGAGGGCACATGCCTTGAGCCCTTCTTCATTTAGAAGGCGCAGGCATAATACAGCAAAGGAAAACAAATCATAGCTCTCGTCCCCGGTACGGCTGCCGGCGTTCCAGAAGCCGCGGTCATGCCACTCGGTAAACTGCTTGACACTGCGTCCCATCGGGCTTGCGCCGCCATAATCGATCAGCTCGGCTTCGCCGTAATCCGATACCATCACATTTTCCGGCTTCAAGTCACCGAATACAAAGCCGCATTCGTGCAGCTTCTGCAGCTTCTCCAGCACCCGGAGTCCGACCAGTCCCAGCCAGGAGGCTCCTTGTTTGGCCAAAAAGCGGTGCAGCGGCCGTCCCTCTACATAACGCATGACATAAAACGGTTCATTGACGCCATCTTTAAAATCATCGGATTCCAGCAGGAATGAGGACAGCGGAGATTCACGGCGGGCCCGGTGCTCGCTGCGCTTGCGGCAGGATTGAAGGGAGGTCAGCACATTGATTTCGGACTGCAGCTCAAGGGTATCGTTACCGACCTTTAGCGCATACTTCTCCCGTCTGCCTTCCCGCTGTACGAGATATACGGTTCCGTTCGCCCCTTTTCCCAGCATCCGTTCGACGACATAGCGGTTGCCCCGCCATTTGCCTGTAATTACTGTGCCTACTGGATAGGGTGGATTAGACGACATACCCACCAATCATCCCTTCTCGTTCATCGTGTTCTTCGCTCTCAAAGCGCTCACGGTGTTCATCCAGTTTATCATAACGGTAATGCTCAAGCACTCTGAAAATAGCAGGTCCAGTCGGAGTAGCCCCCCTCATCTTCATTCTGCCGAAAAGCGAGCGAATCCCGGCTACGTCGCTGCTCCAGTCCATATCAAGTGCGGCATCCTCACTGCTGGAACGTCCCGGAAAATGAAACACGGCAATTTCGCTGCGCCCTTCGCGGGCTTCCAGACTAAGTGCCAGGTCACGGATTGCTTCCTCAACCGCAGCAAGCTTGGGCTTCATGCTGGCACTGGCATCAATAAGCAGAGCAATCTTCAGTGGTGTTGTTTCAGTAAGCTCATCCACTACAGTTACAACCTGTGAGCGCTTGGCCGGGGGTAAATCCTCCAGCGAGCCTTCACCCAGAATTTTTTTTACCTCTTTATTAACCGCCTGCTGAATGGTCTGAACCACGGTCTTCCGCGTCATCATCTGCATGGTCTGCGCAAGCTGCGGCGTGCCGACAATCCGGCTTATTCCCCCGCCGGCCTTGGCGATATCGGCAATCTCCCGGCTGCCCAGCTCCCCGATTGTCCCATAGTCGACAACTCCGACAACATTTACGGTGATTCCCTCCTGCCGGGCATGCGCCGCAGCCATCACCGGACTTTCCCCCACGTTTGAACAACCGTCAGTAATGAGCAGAATTTGTCTCATAACCCGTTCACTCCCCTTTGCCTTGTCTCTTTTCTAGCATATCCAAGGTTGAGAGATTTCAAACGCCGCTTAGGCTGCAAAATAGATGAAAACAATTAAGGCGAACCTAGGGGAACTGCGGCATTTGAAATAAAGGTGGGCAAATACGGGCGGGTCTAGTGAATGGGCCCGCCGAAGAAAGGTAACTATACTTTGATAGAATACCTGACTCTGCCTATCAGCTTACCGTCCGCGGACGCTCCATCCGGCCGATTCCGGGCAGATGCACGCTGGACCACTGCGGATGGTAATGGTCCAGGCGGGTGACGACAATGGTCATGTCATCATGGATCTCATTGCCCTGGTAGCGGATCACCTTGTCCAGCAGCTCATCGGCCATATCCTGCGGGTCATCGCCTTCAAGCTCCTGGATCAGCCGTTTCATCCATATCTCTTTATTAACGGCATATCCGGGCGCATCATAAATACCGTCGGTCATCATAATGAGAATATCGCCCGGATACAGCTCCATGCTGATCAGATCTACCTCAATATCCTTGATGATGCCTATCGGCAGATTGCTGGAGGTAATGGGAATCACCTCGCTGCCCCGCCGGATAAAGCTTGGTGCAGAGGCAATCTTCATAAAAGTAGTTTGCGCAGAATATTGGTCAATCAGCGCCATATCGACCGTAGCATAGAACTCATCCGGTGAACGCAGCAGCAAAATAGAATTGACAGACTTAACTGCCAGCTTCTCATCCATGCCCGACTGCAGCAGCTTTTCAAGCATGGATAGTGCAGCGCTGCTCTCCATGCGGGCGCGTTCCCCGTTGCCCATGCCGTCGCTGATCGACACGGCAAAGGTACCGTTACCCAGCTCCACGGTGCTGAAGCTGTCACCCGAGAGCATATCACCGCCCTTTGCCGCACCTGCTACGCCGGTGCTGACCTCATATGCTTTGGCTGAGCCGAAGGTAACCATCGACAGGCCTTCACGGGGATGGACTGCCGTTTCGCTGACAACCGCAATATTTTCCTCCAGTATGTCGGAGAGCAGCGGCGCAATCATCTTGCGGCATTCGTCGAACCCCCTTGTATACGCATGGACAATTTCAATCTCTACCCGTCCGGGATCGAGACTGAGAATCTCGATACTGTGGATGGACAGCCCCAGCTTCTCCAGCGCCTCACGGATCTGGCCTTCCTGACGGTACATAGCCTGTCCCTCACGCTTAATCTCCCTGGCCAGATCCTCCATGACCTGGGAAACACCGGACAGCTGCTCGGCAACAAATTGGCGGCTGTCGTATATTTGACGTTTCCAGCGCATATCATGCTGGTAAAGCTCATACTGGCCTTTCATCACTTCCAGCACCTCCGAGGTCTTTCCGCAGATCCGGTTCCATTCCGGGGGCAGCTGGGCAGCCATAATATCCGGGCATTCTTCTACAGTAGTCATCATATCCGTCATATATTTATAAGTCTGATAGAATTTCGCGTCCCAGCAATGTGTCCGCCGGATGCAGCCGGCGCAGGCTCCCTCCGTTACGGTGCTCATGAAATTCTCCATCTCACGGTCACTTTTCCCGGCCTCAGTAGCGCGGGGGATCTGGCCAAAGCTGCTCGACAGCTGCTGAAACACCTGGGAGAACTGGGTAACGCGTTCAGCTGTAATATCCCGGACTCTCCGCGCATATTCATGCTGGGAACGGCTGTGATCGGCAGTGCCCGGCACGTATTTGGCGATAGCCGTAATGATTGCTTTCGGTGTTAGAAGAAATAATACTACAGCAGCGCAGGTTTCCCAGGTGGATGCCATAACATCGCCGGGCCCGAGAAAGTAAACTGACAGAATAGTTGAACCGAGCAGCATCCCCATGGATACAGCTCCCTTGCGTCCGGCCTGCATCATACCGGACAGCATACCGGAAAAAGCAAGCAGGCTCATCTGATAGATAGCGCCGATATCGGCAAGACTGAGAATCAGGCCGGTTACCACCCCGACCGCAGCTCCAAGCGGTGCGCCTCCGGCGAGTGCAAAGAGAAGAATCAGATATCTGGACAGAATATGTTCAAGCGACAAACCGCTTACCGTCCAGCCCACAAGGCCTGTCATTACTGACGCCAGCAAGATTATCAGGCATAGGATCTCATCACTGCGCAGCGCCCGGCTTTTCATTTTAAACGTAAACAGCGGAAGCGCCTGCAAAAAGACCAGCGTCAGTACAAATCCCAGCAGCGCATCAACCGCACACATCATCAGCGGATACCAGGCAATTGACGGACCGATCACAACCCGGAACAGGCCGACCATAAACGAAGAGACAAATACCATAAGCGGCGCATAGGAAAGGTCAATCCGCTGGAAGTTTTCCATGCCTTTATAGATCAGGAAAAAGATAATCAGCTCAGAGGCCACAACAAGCGCTCCGGGGAAAGGTGTGAACAGGCTTCCGAGAATCACAGCTGCCGCCACCGGCAGCGTGGAGTCTTTTCTCATAAACATAATGACAGCAAAGAAAGCTGCAGCAAAGGGTGACAGCTCGTCCAAAATCATGGCCCGTCCTAACAGAAAGCCCATAAGACTCAGCAGCAGTGTCCATTTTCTCACCGAGATCAGCTGGATAAACGGCTGTTTCAACGTCCAGTTCTTTACTCGCGTGCTCCAAGCCTCTTCCTTCTGCCCCTTGTCTTTGCTTCCGGCTCTGGTCCACTCCGGCAAATTCACCACATTGCTTTTGTTCATTCCTTCGCACCACCCGTTTGAGAATTTATGGTTCTCATTATAAGCCGATGATTCTATGAAAGTTTGTCAGAAACAGAGAGCAGCTTATAAGAAATTTCCGACAAAAAAGCCCGGGCCGACATTATCTGGAAATTGCCGCCTAACCCTTGCGGGTCACCGGATTGACATCCTTACAGTCTCTATTGCTGACAGGTGGTGTAATAGCCGGCGGCGGATATTCGTCAGCGATTGCCCCGGAGATATGTGAAATCCTCAAGGATGCTGTCGGCAATTTCCCGGGCGGCGACAAATTAACCGCACAAAGCGGAAGATTAACATGCAGCCTGACTCAGGTACTTTGCGGGGAACCCAAAATAATAACAAAAAACCGCAGAGGCAAATGCCCCTGCGGTTATTTATGCTGTACAAGTATCGGATTACACGCGTTTGGCGCCACGGCCGCCGCGCTTTCCTTCTGTGTTCTTCTTGATCGAAGATATCCGTTCTTCGCTATCTTTCAGGAAGCGTGACATTTTATCCTCGAATGAAGGTTTACCGGCTGCAGGCTTGAATGGACGCCCACCCCGTTCACGATTAAAACCACCGCCGCCTCCACCACTGCCGCCACCGCCGCCATTAAAACGGTCTCCACCGCTTGGACGTTCTGGTCTTGGAGCTCTTGGGGGACGTACTTCTGATGCCGGCTTATCGACAGCCTGCTTAATGGAAAGCCCGATCTTGCCGTCCTTGTCAACATTGATCACCTTGACGGTTACTACATCAGCAATCTTCAAATGATCGTTAACATCTTTGACGTAGTTATCAGCGATTTCCGAAATGTGAACGAGACCTGTGACACCTCCTGACAGATCCACAAATGCTCCGAAATGCGTGATGCCTGTCACCTTGCCCTCTAACTTGGTGCCCACTTCAATTGCCATAGAATAAAATGATCCTCCCTTAAAAATATACAGACGAATATAAACTTCATCCAGTCTGCGGTGATTTGATTATACAGTAAAGAACAAATCAAGGCAACACAGCGAAAGCCTGATTTGGCCTGCTTTATTCCCTTGATTGCTCTGTACGGATCGGCAGTTCGCCCGGAAGATACATATTGTACCATTTCCGTGCCAGCTGGCCGATATACTCATCGTCATTAAGCCGTGACACTTCGTATTTCAGCTGATTAAGCGAGGCTGTTACGCTCTCATTACTTGCCTGCTTCTTGGCAAGCGCCTCACTCTTGTCCGCTATCGAAGCGCTCTGGACAAAGAAAATGTAACCGGACCAACTGATGAATATTGTCATTACCGCAAGCCATATGAACTTTCTTCTTTTCGCACCTGCGGCCAAGGCCTTCCTTGCTGTTCCCTTCTCTTCCGCAGCAAATCTGTTCATGCGTCTTACCCCCATTGTAAGGTCAGCGTTTCCACCATGCGGTTATCCGTTCAATAGATCTCTGAATCCAGGCAGACTCATAGAGCTTGGATGTATATGGAGAAAGCCATCTTACTGGAAATACCCAAATTGGCTTGGTCAGACGCAAGAGCAGCTTCAAAATAAATAACAGGATGCGGCCGAACAGCAGCAGCGTTCCTCTACAAAGCCGCCAAAGCCAGCGCAGCGGTACACCTATTAAGATTTCCAGGACTCTCCATAGCAGTCTGCACGTATACTGGACCGACTGAATTAACATTACCACAAAACGCCGTACCGTAACACTGAAGATCAAAAAATAGATCCATACGCCTAGGAAGAGCCCTAAAAAGACATAAAACCTCAATTGACCCTGATTTCCGGCATACAGCATGCGAAACACAAGCAGCGCCGCGCATATCCAATACAGCAGGTCCAGCAGCGCATTCAGCCATTTTGGGAAGCTCAGCTTCAGCGACAGCACCCGGTAGCTGTCATAAGTCACTCCCATAGCTGAACCGGCCAGTATCATATAGATCAGGGTCATCCATTGAACGGCTGGATTCATTTAAACAGCTTGCCCAGTATGCCCTTGTTTTTCCCCTGTGTTCCGGGATCGAGATAAATCAGGGAATGGACATTGCCTTCCAGCGACAGGATGCCGTTCTCCAGGCTAAGGTTTTTGATATGTAAATGACTCCCGCGGATGGTGAGATGGCCAAGCTCCGTACGGAGCAGAAACTCCTCGCTGTCGAAGCTTTCTACATTCTGCACACCTGTCAGCTCCAGCTGCTTGCGGCTGCGCATGTGCAGATCATGCTGCTTATTGACTTTGACTGGCTCGATCATAGCATGTACCCCTCCTTCTTGATTCTAATCTATGGTGAGTGGAGGGGTTATAGAACTTGACGATTCTCCGGAAAATATAAAAAAGTACAGCTTTACATGACGTAAGGCTGTACTTGGGGTTATATCGTGTTGCTTCTACCAGTCAAGTCCGCTGCTCTTGGCAACAGGCTCCTCGCGGAGCAGCGTGTACATCCCGGCTGCCTCATCCTTGCGGGTGGTTTCAACCAGCTTTTCCACTTTGACTGTTACAAGCTTCTGGCCAAACTGCACTGTAATCTCGTCGCCGATCTTTACAGTGCTGCTTGGCTTCGATTCCTTACCGTTAATCAGTACCCGGCCCTGCTCGGACACATCCTTGGCCACTGTACGGCGCTTGATTAAACGGGATACTTTCAAATACTTGTCAAGACGCATTAGTTAACGGCTTCTTTGAGCTTGTTGCCAGCCTTGAAGGCCGGTACAGTCGATTCAGGGATTTCAATAGGTGTGCCCGATTGCGGGTTACGGCCGGTGCGGCCGGAACGTTTGCGGGTTTCGAAAGTGCCGAAGCCGATCAGCTGCACTTTATCGCCCTTGGACAATGCATCAGTAATTTCGCTAAGTACACCGTTCAGTACGGCTTCTACATCTTTTTTGGCCAATCCGCTTTTTTCGGAAATGTTGTTTACCAGATCTGTCTTGTTCATAATTTGAAGTTCCTCCTAGGATACAAAAAAATAAATGAAACGCGATAAGCTGCGAAAATATGCCGCAAATCGTCATTTCGTCTTTATGATATTCTTGATGCCGCCTGGAAATCCTGCCGGAAAACGTCGTTTTTTTGAAAAAACGCCTGCGGCGGCTCCAAGCACTACTACATTATAAACCTCATACGGCATTTGAAACCAGAGGATGAAGCCTTATTCACAGCATTGCCGCTTCCTGGCGCAGCTATACGGTTAGCGTAACAGTTTATGCAAAAGCCTGCTGTAATTAATTCCGCTCCTGCAGCTTGGCTTCCTGCCATAACTGCTCCATGGCCTCCAGGGTGCTGTTCTTCACACTTTTGCCTTGAGCCAGCAGCTGCTGCTCAATGTAAGCAAACCGTGATACAAACTTACGGTTGGTACGGGTTAACGCCTCTTCCGGATCTGCACCGATAAACCGCGCCGCATTGGTTGCCGCGAACAGCAGATCTCCCAGCTCCAGCATCTGCTCCTCCGCCGCCGCGCCGCTCTCGATGGCCTCCTGCAGCTCATCGGCCTCCTCACGGATTTTGGCCAGAACATCGGTTACATTATCCCAGTCAAAGCCCACCTTGGCAGCCTTCTTCTGCAGCTTATAGGCTTTCATAAGCGCCGGCAGATCACGGGGAACGCCGCTAAGCGCCGATTCAGCCTCCGGTTTGATACCCTTCAGCCGCTTCTCCTCCGCCTTCATGCCGTCCCAGTTCTTCAGCGCCTCCTCCGCATCAGCCGCACTCATATCACCAAACACATGCGGATGGCGGAATATCAGCTTGTCATTCAGTCCCTCAATAACATCATAGACACTGAATGTGCCAAGCTCCTCTTCAATCTGCGAATGGAGCATAATCTGCAGCAGCAGATCGCCCAGCTCCTCCTTCATGTGGTCCGGATCATCCTCATCGATCGTTTCCAGCACCTCATAGGTTTCTTCAATCAGATTTTTGCGCAGCGACTCGTGTGTCTGCTCACGGTCCCACGGGCAGCCTTCCGGGCTTCTCAGCGTATCGACAATTTCATGGAGCCGGGCAAAGGTACGTCTGCGTGCACTCTCCTCCCGGTTAGCCGGCACATAGATCAGAGACAGGTTGCCGTACCCGTCAATCCGGTCCAGCTCATACAGCGGCACGCGGAGAATCTGCTCCTCCTGCTCCACGCCAAGCGCATGTCCGACAATCACTTCATACTCCGGCGGGTATAGCTCCATCAGGCACAGCTTGGTCTCTGATGCTGTAAAGCTGTCATAGACCTGCCCGATCAGCGTGTGCAGCTCAGGCTGGAGCTGTGAACTGCGGATGCCCGAAGCATCCAGCAGCTGAAAGCCTTCGATCGGATCGAAGCCAAGCCGCACGAATGCCTCATCCAGAAAGCTCTCACCGCCGAGAATCTCCAGCGTAAGCCCTGCTTCAGGACAGCGGCGGCGCAGCTGGGAAACGGCCGATTCCGCCACCATCGGGTGACCCGGAACCGCATAGACCAGTTCGGTCCCGTCAGGCGCAGCCAGCGCTTCTTCGATTAATCTGGAAGTAATGGCTTCATACACCTCGGGAAAAGAATCCAGTGTCTCATACAGCCCGTCAAAGGACTGTGACGGGATATCAAGCTCCGTCAAGGCTGCCATCACCGGATGTTCTGCAGTCCTTACATAAACGGTTGATGCTGCCTGCAGCTTTTTGATAATACCCAGCGTCAGGCGGTCCGGATTGCCTGAACCCAGGCCAACCACTGTTAATTTTGCACTCATGCCGTTACACTCCTTCTTGGTCTATCCCATTGCCGGCTGAACCGGGGGCAGGCCTATCTTGCTTGATATTGTTATAAAGAATCAATTATGGAGAAAACCGGATCGTGCAGGTTATTGACTGCACACTTAAGGAAACAGGCGCAGCTTCTTGAGCTTGTCCGCCAGCTTAGGGCCGAAGCCCGGCAGCTGGCGCAGCTCGCTCTCGCCGAGCAGCCGCAGCCTGACCGCGCCCAGCGCGAAGACTACGCAGCCGGCCAGCACGCCCAGCAGCGTCTGCGCCAGGCTGGCCATCCGCCCGCCGCCTAACCCGGCGGCGTCTGCGGCCAGGGCCGCGCCGCTGCTCACCGCGGCGGCGGCAAGCCCCAGGCCCGCGAGCAGCAGCGCGGGCTTCAGCAGGGCATCTGCGAGGCGCAGCCGCAGATAGCCCTGCCGGTGCAGCAGCAGCACGTTCAGCGCTGCTGCAAGCCCATGCGCCGCCACGCTGGCGATGGCGGCGCCGGCAATGCCCTGCTGCGGCACCAGCAGCAGGTTGAGGGCCGCCTTCAGCGCAGCGGCGGCTAACAGGTGCAGCGCCGGCGCGCGCACGGCGCCCAGGCCCTGCAGCAGCGCGGCAGAGATGAGGCTGACGGTACCGCCGGCGGCGGTAAAGGCCAGCCACATCATCGTGCCGCTGCCTGCGGCATCGCCGTACAGAGCCACGTTAACCGGCTCTGCCAGAACGGCCAGGCCGACCGAAGCGGCCAGGCCCAGCAGCCAGAACCAGCGCAGCGACAGGCTGCAGCGGGTCTGGATCAAGGCATCATCGCCGCGGTACTTCGCCTCCGCGAGCGCGGGGATGAAGACGACCGACAGCGAGGTCGCCAGCATCGTCACGATCTGCACGAGCGGCAGACCGCGGTTATAGATGCCGAACTGGGCCATTGAAGCCGACTCCCCGTAGGCCGAGGATAACAGCCGCGGGACGGTGAATACATCGACAAGCCCGATCAGCGGCACAGCGAGCGCTCCCAGCATCACCGGCAGGCCGTAGGCCAGCAGCTGCCAGGCGCCCGCCCGTTTGGTCTTGCCTGCCGGTGCGGCATTATAGCCGCGAGGGGGTTGTACAACGGCTGAGCCGTCCTTGCCTTCCAGCCGCCCGCCCGTCTGCCGGCGGTGCCTTCTCCAGAAGAGCAGCATGACAATCAGCCCGGCTGCTCCGCCTGCTGCCGAGCCAATGAGTGCGCCTGCTGCAATCTCGGCTGCCCCGGCCCCCCTCCCGGTCAGATACAGCAGCAGCGCAATCATGACAATGACGCGGACCGACTGCTCCACAACCTGTGAGACAGCCGTCGGCACCATATTATGCAGGCCCTGAAAGTAACCGCGCATAGCCGCCATAAGCGGAACAGCCGCCAGCCCGAAGGCACTGGTATGCAGGGCCGGTATAATGTGCGAATTGCCTACAATACGGGCAATGACAGGAGCGCCCGCATAGGTAAGGATACCGATGACAATCCCGCAGACCGCAGTGAGAACTGCCGACAGCCTCAGTACCCTCCGTCCCTCCGCTTCATCGCCTCCGGCCGAAGCTTCAGCTACAAACTTGGAAATGGCTGAAGGCAGGCCCAGCATGGCTACTGTAATCAGCATCGTGTAAAGCGGATTAACGGTGTTATAAATCCCGAATACAGCATCGCCGCCCAGGTTCTGCAGCGGAATTTTTTGCAGGGTACCGATAAGCTTGGATACAATCGCTGCCGCACTGAGAATAAATGCCCCTTGCAGCAATTTGGAGCCTGATGTGCCTGGTTTCATAATTTACCTGCTTCTGCAGCAATAACCGCTATAATGAAATGAATTTCTATATTATACCGCAAGCGGGCAGACGACAAAACCCCGCCCCCCTTTGATCTGCGATCAAATAGGAAAGCGGGGCCTCCGGCACCAAATCTTCTACTGCTCCATCTGCTTGCCCAGGAAGGCGGCGGCTGTCTCCGCCATCTTTATTTCCATCTGCGCCATTTTTACTGACTCATCCTTGTTCATCAGCACTACACAGCCGATCGGGTCGCCGCCTGAAATAATAGGGGCCGCCACATAGCTGGACAGCAGATCGGAATGATCCTTACTGATATCATAATTTCCGCTGTTTGTCTCAAGGGCTGTCTTACGGCTCTCCATAACCTTCTCCAGCAGCGCTCCTACCTGCTTTTCCAGATATTCTTTCTTCGAGCCGCCGGCCAGAGCGATGAAGCTGTCCCTGTCGGTAATCATTGTAATATGTCCGGTACCCTCATAAAGCGATTCCGCATATTCCTTGGCGAAGTCGCCCAGCTCCCCGATCGGGGAGTATTTTTTCAATATGACTTCGCCATCGCGATCAACGAATATTTCCAGCGGATCCCCTTCACGGATACGCAGTGTACGTCTAATCTCTTTAGGAATAACAACACGGCCCAGGTCATCAATTCGGCGAACAATACCAGTAGCTTTCATTTCACATGTTGCCCCGCTTTCTTAAGAAGTATGGTCCAACTACTGTCCAATATGGGAAAGGATAATCCCAGTGATTTATCGTAATATCTGACCATAGTATTCATCTCTTCCCAATTCCTTATACATATCCGGATCTGAATTAACCACAATCACCAGGTCCGTACATTATCCGGGTATTCATACCAAGCATGCGCCGGTTTAACCGTTCATATACATGATTTCATACCCCCAAAAAAAAGCCATCCCTCGCTTGGAAGCGTCAGGATGGCTTGTCCGTATATATATGCTTTATTGAGCTGCTTCTGTCGCTGCCGGGGTAGCGCTTGGCGCTGCAGTAGCTGCAGTTCCGCTGCCTTCTGTTCCGGATTCGTCGGCTGCCGCAGTGCTCTTAGGCAGATTGATCTCGATATTAAGCGAATCAAGCTCCTTATCGAGGAAGGTCTCCAGGTTCTTCGAGGCCAGCGTGCTCTTCGCAGTTTCCTTCTGCTCGTCAGTCAGCTTGTCAAAGGTGGTCTCTGTGCGCGATTCCACTTCGATGATGTGATACCCGAAGCTGGTCTTTACCGGATCACTGATTGTGTTAAGCGGCAGGGTCTGGGCAGCCTGCTTGAATTCTTCCACATAGGAACCCAGCGCCTTGTCCTTATACTCGCCGCCGCTTTCTACCGAAGTAGTGTCATCAGAGTACTCCTTGGCAACAGCAGCGAAATCTTCGCCGCCATCCAGCTTAGCCTTAGCCTCGTTAGCCCGCTTCAGTGCATCTTCATCCGTCCGTTCCTTACCGTCAGCATCAGTCAGACCGACCAGCACATGACGTAATGTGGCAACGGTATAGTCACCTTTGGTTGCCTCAAACTCAGCCTTCAGATCCTCGTCGGTAATTTTCAGCAGCATATCCTGATACACGGTGAGCACTCGTACCATGTAAGAGCGGACTTCGGCTTCGGTCAGATCTGCATCCTTCAAAGAGCTTTCGTAAGTGTCGCCCAGCGCCTCTTTCAGGGAGCTTACCTGCACATCCGCTTCTTTCTCGGCCTGCTTCTTCGCGTCGTCCGAAGCTTGTCCGGCCAGATATTCAAAGGCGACCTCCTGCTTCAGGATGGATTCCTTAAAGGCGTCGATCTCCAGATACGCAGCCTGCTGCGGGGAAAGGAACTTCATGACCTTGGTATCCAGATCAAATTCCTTCTCTGTAATCGTGCCATCCTTGTAAGTTGCAACAGCCTGGGTGTTATCCTCGGCTGCGTTGTTATTATTATTGCTGCTGCAGGCAGACAGCATGGAGAAGGAAACGGCTGCGGCTAAAGAAACCAGCAGCACCTTCCATGATTTTGTTTTATTTACTGACATTGTGTAGTTCTCCCTTCGGTTTTAACGACTCTTTGGCTGCGGCCAGAAACTGCTCCAGCAGATCAAGCAGCTCTTTATCACGGAGATCCTTGGCTTTAATGCGGATGCCGGCCTTGGCCTCTCTATCAAATTGTACACGTCTTTCGAAGCTATTACCAACTTTGGCGAGCTTAGCCGTATCAAATGCGGCTGCGCCCCCCTCATGGAAATTAAGCGAAACCTCATCGCCGCGCCGGACCATGGATTCCATACCGTACAGCCTGCCGTATACTTTCAGCCTGGCGACTGACAGCAGATTGATTACTGCCTCCGGCAATTCACCGAACCGGTCAAGCAGCTCATCCTCCAGCTCACTTGCATCCTCAAAGGCTGCCACTGCCGCAACCTTTTTATAGATTTCAATTTTCTGGATGCTGTCGTAAATATACTCTGACGGAAGATAGGCGTCAATCGACAAATCAATGACTGTATTACCCTGCTTGAGCGAAGTATCCTCTTCGCCGAGCACAGTGACCTTCCGTTTGCGGATTTCCTCTGCAAGCATTTGTGAATACAAATCAAAGCCGACTGAAGCAATGAAGCCGTGCTGCTCTGCGCCGAGCAGATTTCCTGCGCCGCGGATGGAAAGGTCACGCATAGCGATTTTGAAACCGGAACCGAGCTCTGTAAACTCCTTGATCGACTGCAGGCGCTTCTCGGCCACCTCTGTCAGAACCTTATCCCGCTGGTACGTAAAATAGGCATAGGCAATCCGGTTGGAGCGTCCGACGCGCCCGCGCAGCTGATAGAGCTGGGACAGGCCCATTTTGTCGGCATCATGCACAATCAGTGTGTTTACATTCGGGATGTCGACCCCTGTTTCGATAATGCTGGTGCTGACGAGCACATCATATTCCCCGTCAAGGAAATCGAGAATTGTCTTTTCCAGCTCTGATTCCGACATCTGCCCGTGCCCGACGCCAACCCGCGCCTCCGGAACGAGCATGGAGATCTGCGCCGCCATTTCATGAATTCCCTGCACCCGGTTATACAGATAGTAAACCTGGCCTCCGCGGGCCAGCTCGCGCTCCACAGCCTCACGGGTCAGGGTATGGCTGTGCTCAACCACATACGTCTGTACGGGAAAGCGGTTCTCTGGTGGCGTCTCAATAACCGACAAATCCCGTACGCCCAGCATGGACATATGCAGTGTACGCGGTATTGGTGTTGCCGTAAGTGTCAGCACATCGACATTCGTTTTGAGCCTTTTAAGCTTTTCCTTATGTGTTACTCCGAATCTTTGCTCCTCATCGACAATCAGCAGACCGAGATCCTTAAAGACCATATCCTGGGACAGCAGCCGGTGTGTACCGATGACTACATCAACCGTTCCCTGCTTCACGCCTTTAATGGTCTCATTCTGCTCTTTGCGGCTGCGGAACCGGCTGAGTACCTGAATATTAATCGGATAATTACCGAACCGCTCACGGAAGGTTTCATAATGCTGCTGGGCCAAAATCGTTGTCGGCACAAGTACAGCTACCTGTTTGCCCTCGATCGCCGATTTGAACGCAGCACGGATAGCGACTTCCGTTTTACCGTAGCCTACATCACCGCACAGCAGCCGGTCCATCGGACGGTTCTGCTCCATATCCTTTTTAATTTCTTCAATCGCCCGCAGCTGGTCCCGGGTCTCGTCATACGGGAACATTTCTTCGAACTCGCGCTGCTCTTGCGTATCCTTTTCAAACCCGTAGCCTAAGGCGCTTTGCCGCTCTGCATACAGCTTGATCAGGTCGTCAGCGATATCCTGTACAGAAGAACGCACCTTGCTGGTGACTCTCGTCCACTCATTGCCGCCCAGCTTGTATACCTTCGGCTCTTTGTCCTCTGAACCGACATATTTCTGTATCAAATCGATCTGATCAATCGGCACAGACAGCTTGTCACCGCCGGCATACATGATGTGCATATAGTCACGGTGAATCCCGCTGACCTCAAGCGTTCCAATCCCCATGTATTTGCCGATACCATGATTCTGATGAACGACATAATCACCGATTTTGAGCTCTGTGTAGCTCTTGATCCGTTCAGCATTATCAATTCCCTTAGACAGCTTACGCGCTTTGCGCTGCTTCTGGGAGAACATTTCACCCTCGGTGATGACAGCAAGATGAATGGACGGCAGCTCAAAACCTGACCCCAGATTACCCTGAAGCAGTGTCGGCTCCTCAATGCCGTAATCGTCTAGCACCCGGCGGATCCGTTCCATCCGTTCCTCGCTGCTAGCCAGCATCATAACCTTCACGCCTGATTTCTGCCAGCGCTCCATCTCTGATTTCAGCACATTCATCTGTCCATGGAAATCCTGCATTCCCCGGCTGATGAAGCCGAGAATGTTCTGAGGCTGAATATGGGGCACCTGACGCAAAAAGATGGACATAAACAGGCTCTGGAACGGCCGGCGGTACATAATGGCATCATTATCTACTGAAAGATGCAGGTCCGGCAGATTCTTCCCGTTCTGAAGCAGATGAAGATTCCACTCGGACTCGTCACGCTCCAGCTGCTTAGCCGTCTCCAGCAGGCGTGCCGGCTCATCCAGCACCAAAAGAGTATCCTCAGCCATATAGTCATACAGATGAGTACGCTCGGGATATAAGAGACTGATATATTTATAGATTTCCGGAAAATAAGTCCCTTCGCGCAGCATTTCCAGCTCGCGGCCCATTTCCTCACGCAGGCGCAGCTTGGCCTGGCGGTCGGTCATCTTCTCCAGCTGGTGTTCCAGCATCAGCGATGCTGCTGATGCAGCTGAGTCAAGGCGGGACTGGTCGGCAATAATTTCTTTTGCCGGGGTAATTTTTACACTCCGGACTTTATCGATGGACCGCTGGTCGGCAGGGTCAAAGGTTCGGATCGAATCGACCTCATCATCAAACAGCTCCACCCGGTATGCAAACGCAGAGGTCATCGGATAGAAGTCGATAATACCTCCGCGCACACTAAGCTCGCCGCGGTTCTCTACACGTTCTACCCGCTCATAGCCCATCTCAATCATCGACATCAGGAACTCATCGAGCGAGAGGGTTCCCTCCTGCGATACAGTCAGCTGTGCTTCTGCCATTACATGCGGTGCAGGCAGCAGCCGGCGGACGCCTGAATACGGAACCACGACAACTCCGCGGAAACCCTGTGCACACCGGGTAAGCACGTCAATTCGCTGGGCTAGCGTCTCCGGACTGGACACTGCTGCCTCAGCGGCAACCAGCTCATTAGCCGGATATAGCAGCACGCGGTCAGGAGAAAGCGCTTCCTGCAAATCCTCGGCCATCTTCTGGGCAGAGAACATATTATGGGTTACTACAAGCAGGGGGCGTGTGAGCTCTTCATGCAGCGCTGCCAGCATAATTTGTCTGGCCGAGCCGGACAGCCCGGAGATCAGCTGCTCTTTCATGCCTGCTGCTACGCCGCGGGTGACAGATTGGAAATCAGGATCTTTGGAAAAAGCCTCTATAAGACCGTGTAACAACGAAAGACACCTCTCTTACTAAACAGGCTTGGCGGAGATCAATTAATCACCGTTACCCGTTATAATTGAAATCGAAAACAAGCCTTAGCATTAAGGCCAAGGCTTACGGTTGACAACAGAGACAGCCGCATTCATCTTACTGAAGCGGGCTGGCCAGCAGGCTGAGCTCGGGATTGTTATCCAAGGCCTGTTTGCAATAATCGCAAGTAACCTTCACCGTGATTTCGCCGTCTGAATCATACGCTATGATGTCTCTGCGTTCCGCAGGGGTTAAGGAGTGAAGGCCCAGCTGAATTTCTGTAATACTGCTTCTATTGATGCTTCCCAGAAATGTCCGGCAGTGCCTGCACACGTAGTGTATTGCCATCTATATGCCTCCTGAAGGTAGTATATACCCTTCAGTATGCCCCGTGCCCTCTGTATTTAGCCCGGAACACGGGAGAGGCAAGAGGGCTGCTTCTCATCCGTTGAATTTAGCCATTGTCTGCTCAAAGGTATGCTGGAGACTGAACTCCAGTGCATCACAGGTATCCAGAATCATCGTGTTCAGCTTCTCCCCGTCCTTCTTAGGAAAGGTAGAGAGCACATAATCTACAATAGCATAGCCTGGCTCCGGACGGGAGATGCCCATCCGTACCCGGTTAAAGCTCTGGGTGCCGGTATGCTGGATAATGGATTTAATGCCGTTATGACCTCCGGCACTGCCTTGATAGCGCAGCCGGATTTTGCCGATTTCGGTATCCAGATCATCATACACTACGATCAGATCCTCAAGGGCCACTTTATAGTATTCCATATATGCGCGAACCGCTTCCCCGGACAGGTTCATAAAGGTCATGGGCTTAATCAGCACAGTCTTGACTCCGCCAATTACCCCTTCACCGATCACGGATTTGCATTTGTTCTGGTTAAAGGCTATTCCGTTTCTGGACGCAAGCTCATCGAGCGCCATAAATCCGACATTGTGCCTTGTCTTGGCATACTGTGTTCCCGGATTTCCGAGTCCAACAATCCATTTCATGATTCGGGCCTATCCTTTCTATCCTCTCTTAAGCAGAAGAGTTCTGTTTTTGGTACAATAAGCTGTATATACTCCAGAGACAGGTGATGAACGATGCCACATCAGGGCGAAATCCTAACGCTTCAGCGCCACTTCCAGTATCACATTCAGTATGCTGTACCTGTCGAGATCTACAGGGACGATGTGTTCGTGGCTATCGGTGTAGTAACGGCCGTTGACGAGGGCTTTGTTGAACTTCAGGGTACCCTTTACAACCGCGGCATCTTTACCTTTGTTTCCCGACCGGGGTACTAGAAGGCCGGCATACGCCGATAAGGGTTACATCTTCCGGTAACGGAGGTGTAACCCTTTTTTTAATATTCGGCGGCCGAAACGGCTTGTCCTACTCGATCTCGAACAATTTGCTGATCGACAATTCCTCATGCACGCGGATAATAGCTTCACCCATCAGCGGAGCCACAGACAATACCTTCAGCTTGGAAGTCGGATTGGCGCTGCGGATCGGAATGGTATCCGTCACGATAATTTCCTTAATTGGCGAATTCTCCAGACGCTCATGCGCCGGACCGGACAGTACAGGGTGGGTACAGCAGGCGTATACTTCCTTCACGCCGCCTTCCATCAGAGCGTTAGCCCCCAGTACGATAGTACCGGCTGTGTCGATAATATCATCGATCAGAATCGCGGTCTTGCCTTCAATGTTACCGATAATGTTCATAACTTCACTGACATTCGGCTCCGGACGGCGTTTATCAATGATCGCCAGCGGAGCGTTCAAGAAGTCAGCAAGCTTTCTTGCCCGTACTACACCGCCATGGTCCGGTGATACAACAACCGGATTCTCAATCTGTTTAGAGCGGAAATACTGAGCCAGAATCGGAACACCCAGCAGATGATCCACCGGAATATCGAAGAAGCCCTGAATCTGCATAGCATGAAGGTCCATGGTAATCACACGGTGCGCTCCTGCTTTCTCAATCAGGTTCGCTACCAGCTTGGCCGTAATCGGATCACGGGAACGTGCTTTGCGGTCCTGACGCGCATAGCCGTAGTAAGGAATAACTACGTTGATGCTCTTGGCTGAAGCGCGTTTGAGTGCATCCACCATTACGAGCAGCTCCATCAGGTTATCATTGACCGGACCGCAGGTGGACTGGACAATGTAGACGTGGCAGCCCCGGACACTTTCCGAAAGCTTAACCTGGATCTCTCCGTCACTGAAGCTTGTAGTGTGTGACTCCCCCATCGGAATGCCGATATAGTCAGCAATCTGGCTGGCCAGCTTAGGATTGGAGTTACAAGTAAAGATCTTTAATTTGGAATCGCAATAAGTCATAAAATATAAACCCTCCGTGACGGAATTTAACTTCCAAGCAGCGCCGGACGATTCTTGTGCTTCGTCCGGCGCTTTGGCTTTGGCCCTTACGATGGACTAGGACTTTTCTTTCTTGGCTTTGGCACGGGCGCGGATCTTGTCTGCGTAACCCGGCTTGTTCTCTTGTCTTGCTCTGGCCACAGCCAGATCATTCTCCGAAACAGAGCGTGTAATTGTCGACCCTGCTACAACAAAAGCCCCTTTGCCTACGGTTACCGGAGCAATCAGATTAACATTGCTGCCGATAAAGGCGTCATCCTCAATGGTGGTCTTTGCTTTATTATACCCGTCGTAGTTAACGGTAATAGCCCCGCATCCGACATTGACGTTCTTGCCGACAGAGGCGTCCCCGATATAGCTTAAGTGCGATACTTTGGAGCCGTCGCCGATTGTCGCATTCTTAACTTCAACAAAATCCCCGATCTTCACTTCTTCACCAAGCACCGCGCCCGGCCGCAGATAAGCGAAAGGTCCGACTGATGCGCGCGCTCCGACAGTAGCCTGGCTCAGCACAGAATGCTTAACCGAAGCGCCATCTTTGATTTCAGAATCCTCAATATCGCTTGAGGGTCCGATCACACAGTTCTCACCGATTACAGTCTTGCCTTTGAGCAGTGTGGAAGGGTGCAGAATGGTATCCGCGCCAATCACAACATCCGCTCCGATATAGGTCGAGGCCGGATCAATAATCGTAACCCCGTTAAGCATATGTGTCTTGTTAATCCGCTGGCGCATGTGTCCTTCTACTTCAGACAGTGCCAGCCGGTCGTTAACGCCAATAGACTCCGCAGCATCATGAGCCTGATATCCCAGAACGATATCCCCCTGTGCCCGGAGTATGCCGATACAATCGGTTAAATAATATTCCTGCTGATTATTGTTGTTCGTCACCTGTTCCAGCGCAGCGAACAGCTTAGCATTATTGAAGCAGTAAGTGCCTGTATTAATTTCTTTTACAGTCGCCTCTTCCGCCGTGCAGTCCTTCTGTTCAACAATCTTCAGTACACCGCCGTCTTCACCGCGGATAATCCGTCCGTAACCGGCAGGCTGGTCCATTACAGCAGTCAATATTGATGCTGCCGCCTGTTGTCCTTCATGCAGCGCCATTAGTCCTTCCAGCGTCTCAGGCGTGATCAGCGGAGTATCTCCGCAAATGACAATCGTCGTGCCTTCTTCACCGCCAAGAAGTTCCTTGGCCTGCTTCACGGCGTGCCCGGTCCCCAGCTGGGTTTCCTGCAGCACATATTCCGCATTCTGGCCCAGATAAGCCTTCACTGCCTCTGCGCCATGTCCGACTACTACAATATTGCGTTCACATCCGGTCGCCTTTACGGTGTCAAGCACATGCCCAACCATCGGCTTGCCGCAGACGGGGTGCAGTACCTTATATAATTTAGATTTCATGCGCTTGCCTTGACCTGCAGCAAGTACAACAGCCATTCTTTTCAAGAATGCCAACCTCCTACTTCTTGAGCTCACTACTGAATATATCTCATTCCGGGCAAAAAGAAAAGAGAACCATGCTGCCATGGTTCCCTTTTCTTCGAACCCCAATTGAAAACGGCTTGACCTTACGCCACCCCTTACAGGCAGGCGTTCCTCAGAGACAGCAGCTGAATGCTAAGCTCCCTCTTCGATAACTTCCTCTTCTTCCGTAGCGGCGCGATCGTACTCGGCCAGAACCGCAGATTGAATCTTCTCGCGTGTTCCCGAAGAGATCGGGTGTGCGATATCGCGGAATTCACCGTCCGGCGTACGCTTGCTGGGCATTGCAACGAACATCCCGTTATTACCGTCGATGACGCGTATGTCATGAACAACAAACTCGTTATCGATGGTAATGGATGCGATTGCCTTCATTCTCCCCTCAGAATTGACGCGGCGGAGTCTGACATCCGTAATTTGCATGTGTGTGTTCACCACCTTTTTCCATCAGAGACTTGGTGTATAATTCCACACAGCAAAGCGAATTCCTTCTTTTTGATTCCAAAAAATGACTACTAAAGAAGATTATTTTTGCGATACCATTGTTTTCGACACATTTCGTGCTATTTTCTAATCATTCCTCATGATTTCGACACTATACTGCAATTTGCTAAATCAGGTGTTTCTGTCTTGCCAGGAGGAAAAATAGTTCCCGGGAGTCGCGGAAATTTTCCGCTCCCGGGAGTCCACCTCGGTCAGCTTCACCAGCGATACATAGTCATGCAGCAGCCGTTCTTCCGTCTCCACCGCACCTGACTCGACCAGCACACCGACCCCGGCAACCTCAGCATTGAATTCGCCGAGCAGGTCGACCATACCGCGTACGGTGCCGCCCGCCTTCATGAAATCATCCACAATCAGCACCCGGGATTTCTCGCGCAGTGCCCTTCTCGACAGAGACATCGTATGAATGCTCTTGTGTGAGCCTGACACATAGTTAATGCTTACCGCCGAGCCTTCCGTTACCTGATGGTCACGGCGGACCAGCACAACAGGCAGGCCGAGCTGTGCAGCTGTAGCATAAGCGAGTGGAATTCCTTTGGTCTCTACCGTCATCACGACATCGATTTCTACGCCGTAAAAGGCGGTAGCAATAATTTTGCCTGCCTGCTCCATTACGGAAGGAAGACCCAGCAGGTCGGACATATAAAGATAACCGCCGGGAAGAATCCGGTCACTCTGCTCAAGCTCCCCGCACAGGCGGTTAACAAAAGACATCGCCATATCTGTCGGCATGCGCGGAATGTAGCGTACCCCGCCGGCTGCGCCGGCCAGCGTCTGCAGCTCGCCCATTCCCTCTCCTTCAAATACCTCTTTTATAATAGCCAGGTCCTCACTGATGGATGACTTCGCCGCACCATACCGGTCCGCAAAGGTGGATAACGGCAGCAGATCATGCGGTTTTTCTAGCAAAAATTGGGTCATGTCAACCAAACGTTGGCTTCTTTTAAGTTTTTTCACAGAATACTCCTCGCCAAAACCGAATATTATTAAAAATAATATCATTTTTGTACGGAATTACACAAGAAAAAACGGACCTGCTGCCCTTTTGGGAAAAGGTTCCGTTTCTCCAAGCGTTAAGTCAGTGAGCGTACAGCGTATACTTCCTTGCAGAAGCCGCGCAACCCGTTATAAATTCTTGCAACCTTGGACTGCTTCGAAACCAGTCCAAATACCGTCGGCCCGCTGCCGGACATCAGCACCCCGTCAGCCCCGAGCTTCACCATGGCTTCCTTAAGCTGCTGAACCTCCGGATGCAGCTTCAGGGTTACATCCTCCAGCACATTGCCCAGCCCTGTGCATACTGCTCCAAAGTCCCCGGCTTCAATAGCCGCCTGCATCTGTGAGGCCGAAGGATGGACTTCGATCTGATTAGCCCGCACGCGTCCGTATACTTCGGCTGTGGAGACATTGATCGGAGGCTTGGCCAGAATCACCCAGCACTGCGGCGGGTTTGGGATCGGCGTCAGCTTCTCCCCCCGTCCGGTGGCCAGAGCCGTACCGCCTGTGACGCAGAACGGGACGTCTGAGCCAAGCTCTGCGCCAAGCTCCCGCAGCTCCTGCGCCGGGATGTTCAGGCGCCAGAGCCGGTTCAGGCCGCGCAGCGTAGCCGCGGCATCACTGCTGCCGCCGGCAAGGCCGGCAGCGACAGGAATTCTTTTGTCCAGATGGATATGTACTCCGCTTCTCACATTGTAGCGGTCTTTAATAAGCCTTGCTGCCTGAAAGGCGAGGTTCTTCTCATCAAGCGGTATATATCCGGCCTGGCTAGAGATGATAATGGAATCACGCTTCAGCTCCGAGAACTCCAGACGGTCCGCCAGATCAACCATTGTCATAATCATTTCAACTTCATGAAACCCGTCAGCACGCTTGCGAAGCACATCCAGCATCAAATTGATTTTGGCCGGTGCTTTCTCATACATTTTCAAGGCGTTCACCCACCCTCAACTTTTCCCGTAAAACAACTTAACATATTATATGAGAAACTTGTTATGAAGTCCATGATCAAAAGTCCTCACCTTTGCGATAAGCCAAAAAGAGGGCCCGCCGTACAGGCAGTTCCCCCTTCCCGGATCACATAAACAGGCTGCTGATTAAATATCGGATTTACGGGCGGCCTGCTCGGCAAGCTGGATCGCGCGCTTCACCATATTGCCGGCGTCCTTGGCCCGGATTCCGCCCCAGCCATCCTTTTCGACCGTGTCGTAGAAGCCAAGCTCCTTGGCCAGCTCCGTCTTCAGTTCCTCAGACATCATACCCCGTCTTCTGCGGCTCATCAGTAAGTCCTCCCTTACAATATCGGATAATAAGCAGATTGCCCTTATAGTATGCTGCTGCAGTGCGCTGCTCATTCCCGAATCCCCGGACTATTACTTTAGTGCCTCAAACAAAAACAGCCCCGCAAAGGGACTGTTCTGTAATGCGTTAAGCCTTAATATACACAATTTGCATCTGTCCATCATCTTCACAGACGGTGATTTCCACCGATTCAGTGAGGATGTCAGCATAGCTATAGGATACGCGCTTAAAGGTCTGCTGATCCTGATCCAGTTTGACAATAAAAACAGAAGGGTACGTTTCTTCCAGGACACCGGTGCGTTCAACGGTCTTACGGCGGCCACCGTTAGCCCGCAACGTAATCTTATGACCGACATGAGCTTCGAGACTGCGTTTAATTTCCAACAGCGCGTTATTAGCCATTGCCTGACGACCACCTCTTTCCTTGTCCCATTATACAACTTTTCACAAACTTTGTCAAAACAAATAATTAATTATAAATGATGCCAAAATAGTTGTCAAAGGAATTTTTTTGAGAGAATAAGGTGCTGATATAATTTAACTGTTATAAGCAATAATAGTTTTAGACTTGAAGAGGAATCTTTCTTTTATGGACATAAAAAAAGAAGAAGGATAGCCTCAGGCTTATCCTTCCCCGTACTGGTTCCGATCATTCTTCCCTTTTTGCAAATCACTGCTGCATGACTGAAGGCGTGACCTTCAGCGTAGACAGATTCTGCAGCCGCGGCATGCCGATTCTGAAGCTGCCCCGCGTCTCAATGCCGCCCATTCCCTTGCTGCCGCTAATAGTATGATTCAGCACATCTCCCAGGTTCACTGTCTCACGGACCGAGGTAAAAGCAGCCTTAGCCGCAATATAAACCGGATCAAGCGCGTGGATCAGTATTCTCCCCGGAGAGCTGGCAAAGTTGGCTCCTGTGCCGAGCAGCGCCTCAAAGTGGGACTGGCATGCTCCCGCCACAATCGTCAGGGCATCAAAATTACGTTCATACTCCCGGGCAGCCTGAATAGCCGCTACAAAGTTCTGCGAGTTTTTGTAGCTGTTCAGACTGTAAAGATCATAAGTATGCGATTGCTTGAGCACGCCGTCATGACCGGTGATAACCACAATATCCGGCCGGACCCGCGGCAGCAGCCGGTAAAGCGTTTCAGCCATCTTGGATTCATGCACATGATGCCCTTCAGCCGGAATCCGCAGCTGTTCATAAAGATTCAGGCTTTTCCGCAGGTACAGCTGATCTCCGTCCAGATGCAGCACCTTCCCAGGCACCTCAAAATAGGCTGTCTCCTTCGGCGACTGGGGCCAGGCAGCGGCACCGGCAGCGGTCTCCCCGCTGCGCTGGCTCTGTTCCTGCCGGTCCCTGCGCAGCTTGCTCAGTGACTCTGTAGCTTTAATCTGAGCCTGCTGGCCGCGTTCTGTGATACGAGTAGGCGGCACCTGAATCAGATCCTCCAAGGGGGAATCTGCTAGCAGACGAAAATCTGTGCCTTTGATGACCGCTGCATTCTGTACTATATTTTCTACCCGGAAAGTCACATCTCCGCCATATGATTTACGAACGACCAAGTCTCCTAAATTCATTACAACACCACCTCTACCCTCATCGTATGGGCAAAGGCCCCGGTTGGTTCATAAACCGGCCTATTTTCGTTTATGAGACTTTATCCGTTCACCTTGCTATTTAACTCCGGCAGCCAGCAATACCGCGCTCAGCCGCGCATATTCAGCGATGCTCAGCGTCTCCCCGCGGCGCACAGGCTCAATGCCGGCTTCAGCAAGCAGCGCCTCCAGGCGTTCACGCCCTTCGCCAGGGAAAAAACGGGCTTTCAAATTGTTGGCGATAGTCTTGCGGCGCTGTGTAAAGGCAGCCTGGACCACCTCAAAGAAATGCTTCTCATCAGCTACCTCAACCGGAGGCTGCTCACGCACCTTCAGGCGGATGACCGCAGATTCAACATTAGGCTGGGGGATAAACACTGTGCGCGGCACAATGCAGACCAGCTCCGGCTCGCTGTAGTATTGGACTGCTATGCTCAGGCTGCCGTACTCCTTGCCGCCCGGGGAGGCCGCCATACGCTCAGCAACCTCCTTCTGAATCATGACAACGATATTATCAAGCGGCAGCTTCTCTTCCAGCAGCTTCATGAGAATCGGTGTAGTCACATAATAAGGCAGGTTAGCTACAACACTTACCTTGTCAACCGCGGCGAAATCCTCAGCAAACAGCTCCTGCAGATTAACCTTGAGTACATCATCATTGCGTACCTTAACATGCGGATAGTCCGCCAGTACATCACGGAGGATCGGGATCAGCCTGCGGTCAATTTCCACCGCTGTGACAGCGCCTGCCTCCAGGGCAAGCCGTTCCGTTAGCGCCCCGATTCCCGGTCCGATCTCAAGCGCTCCTGAGGAGGCGGTCAGTCCGGCCGCCTCGACGATTTTATCGAGTATGTTCTGGTCAATCAGAAAGTTCTGCCCCAGGCTTTTTTTAAACGAAAATCCGTACCGCTGGATAATTTCCTTCGTCCGTGTCGGGGACGAGATGTGATCATGTCCGCTCATATCGTAATGCCTCCCTGTTCAATTTGCGCGAGGGCTGCCTGAAACTCCTCCCGGGTAATCCCAAACACCGCCAACCGCTTGTACAACTGCTTGCCATTGCAGTAGCCGATGCCAAGCGCATTGCCAAGCGCCATTCTCCGCTCAGCCGCTCTGGGATGCACCAGCATTCCTGCGGCCATAAGCTCGTCCAGCCCGATTAGCGCAGGCGCTCCCTCAAAAGAGGTATGCACATTGGCCAGCGCATGCCGGATCGCTTCCGGCGATGCATTTTCCACGCCAATGTCGCCTTTGCGGGTTGCATCCTTCTCAGGAATAAAGGCATGCTTGCAGCCCGGCACCTTGGACGAGACAATCTTGCGTATCCGTTCACCGGCATGGTCGGGATCGGTAAGGATGATTACCCCTCTGCGTTCCATTGCCAGCGCAATCTTGGCAATTACCTTGCGGTCCACTGCTGAACCGCCCGTCTCTATCGTATCGGCCTCCACCGCCCGTTTAACGGCAACCGTATCGCTTTTGCCTTCCACTACAATTAATTCCTTGATCATATATATATGCTCCTTCCCTTACAACACAAAAAGAAGAGGATTCGCTCCTCTTCTTTTTGGCTAAAGAATGTATAAGTGATGAGCTAGCCCGTTCATAAAGTGCTATCCCCACTATATCTTATAAACCGCTAATTTGCAAAAGACGTGGCCTTAATTCAGCTCCGGCTTCACTGGTCCAATGACGTATACCGTCCGGGACTTCCGTCCGAAATTACGGGCGTGGCTTAGTGAATCGTAGTAGACATCGATCTTGTTGCCTTTAATGGCACCGCCTGTATCCTCTGCACGGCGGAATCCCAATCCCTCAATGTACACCCACCAGCCGATAGGTATTACATCCGGATCTACAGCAATGGTACGGCCTTCAGTTACGCGTGTTCCAGAAGCCGTCTTGGTTCCAATACCGGGCTCTTCTGAAGAGTAAGCCGTCATCGAAACATTCTTGATCATTCTCTTGTACTCAAAGTCTACGCCTGCCTTATGCGCGACGTTCGTTGTTGCTGCTACTTTTTTAGCAGAGCTGGAGGTAGTTGTTTTGGTTTGGGTTGGGGTTGTTGCTGCAGCAACAACAGGTGTCGGAAGCTTCTTGGTACCAACGGCAATAATCTTGTCTTTGGTCACAGTCTGCACTTCCTTGCCGATCATGGTCTTGGAGACCAGTTCACCATCCTGATAGATCTTCTGGTAATGCTGGATGATGGCGCCCGGCTTGCCTGCCTGTGCAACTCTTACGTCTCCCTTATACAGGGAAGGATCTGCGGTTTTGATGACTTTGAAAGGCAAGCTTACTGTCTGCTGTACCGTTTGTTTGGTAATACGGACAATCTTGACTTTCATGTCAGATGTAACTGCGGTATCTAGCGAAGGGAAAATCTTGTCGTCGCCATCCAGACTGTAGCCCAGCTTGGATATGGCATCCCCGAGCGATTCCTCGGTGGTGTACAGCGTCTTAGTTGCGCCGTCTGCAGTAAGCGTAAGCTTCTGCGCACGGGTAATCGTAACACGGTCGCCGTCCTGTATTTCATCGCTAAGGCCTATGGATACTTGGTCATGCGCTGTAAGGCTAATCTGTTCCTTAGCCAGCACGTCGCTGAGCAGCGATTCACGCGTTTCAAGCGTACGCACTTCTCCGTCTATTACTAAGTTAATTACTTTATTGCCTTGGCCGTGTACGTACAGCAGAATTAACAGCGCGATAACAATCGATACCGCACCTGCAAGTGAAAGTACGCGAGGATTCACCTGCTTTAACCGTAATGCGAAAGACCTGCTGGATGATTGCGAATCATGGGATACTTCTGGTTGGAATACGCCCATTCTCTCCATCCTCCTTACATAGCCCCGTCGTCCAAATAGTATATCAAAGTTGACTGAATCATATCTGACGAAACTAGGTTTGAGATTGCAACAGGATACGCCCGCATAACTTCAGCGTTTCCTGCTCATGGATCGCCTGCCCGGCATAAGAACTCCCACAACCTGTTATATAACAGTATGCTGGGGACAGCCGCATTATTCATAACAAAAAAAGCCAAAAAGAGTTCTATAGAGGACTCTTTCGTGGCTTCTCCGGGTGTTAGAATACGCGGGAATGTTTATGCACGAGGTTTCCTCTCTTACTTGCGCTTACGGGGTTAGCTGTCGGGTTCGGGCATAAGAGAGACGCCCTATCTCAGGTCACCCGCTCACGGCGGTTGCCCTCAAATTCACCCCAAAGACCACGTGAAGAAATCAAATAATGTCTGCGGCACATCTTGTGTTGTACTCTATGTACGCCCATGCGGCAGTGCAATATTGGTTCCCCCGTTCTCCATACGGAGACTCAGCGAGACGATCCATGAATCAGTGACTGTCACAGTAACAACAGCTCACTGCACTGAAAAGATGATATCCTGTTTTGATGCATGTTGTAAAGGACGGTTCAACCACGTTTACGCAAAAAAATGATTAAAATATTGTAATATTCGTCCATTTTAAGATTAAAATGATTTAATATATCGGTTATACTTCTTTTTTCACCGGTTTTCCTCCCGATTTCAGACAATCCCAAATCGTACCAGTGCGTTCGCATACGTAATTTCCGCTAATTCCTGTAAATCAATCCCTTTTATTTCCGCCGCTGCTTCTGCAACTAATTTAACATAACTGCTCTCATTCCGCTTGCCTCTGAAGGGGTGTGGAGTCAGATAGGGGGAGTCTGTTTCGATCAGCAGGCGGTCCAGCGGCGTCTTCGCCAGCACCTCTTTGGGCACCCTGGCGTTCTTGAATGTGATTGGCCCGCCGAAGCCCAGATGAAAGTCCAGGTCGAGACACATTTTTGCCGTTTCCCAGCTGCCTGAGAAAGAGTGCATAACCCCGCCCACTTCATTTGCCTTCTCTTCCCGCAAAATCCTTACTACGTCCTCATGGGCATCACGGTTATGAATACAGATTGGCATGTTCAGCTCCCGGGCCAGCCCGATCTGCTTGCGGAGTACTTTATGCTGTACCTCTTTCGGAGAAGTATCCCAGTAATAATCCAGACCGATTTCCCCGATGGCAACCACCTTCGGATGACTGCACAGCGAAGCGATCCATTCCAGATCCCCCTCCATCATGTCAATAGCATCAACCGGATGCCAGCCGACAGCTGCATAAATATAATCATAGGTCTCGGCCAGCTTCATGGTTGTGGGGATGGTTTCCCGGTTAAAACCGATATTGATCATCTTTGTTACTCCGGCCTCCCTTGCCCGGGAGATCACTTCCTCGCGGTCTTCATCAAATTGTGGAGCATCCAGATGGGTATGTGTGTCAAATAGTCGCATAGTGCAGCTTCCTTTCTTTCTTCATTTCTATGATGAATGCCAACTTTTTTTGTATTATTTTGCAAAAATCTCGGCCACTGACGTTGGCAGCTGCGCAAGTGCCTTATTCAGCTTGTCCTGCGGGAAATACAAGTGGTATCTGCCGCGGTGAATTCCGCTGATAGAGCGTACAATATCGGAAACCTCGGAGATTTCCTTCAGCCTGTCATGGCGGTCCAGCAGCAGAATCTGTTTACTGTCGAAAGCATCTCCCGGACGGAATACATCATAGGGAAGATCTGTCGGAAAATCAATTTCAAGGTCGTATTCTGCATTCAGCCCGGCTGCGGCAAAGCTGCGGCGGATTTCGTCAATTCTCTCCGCGTCCAGGTTCTCGATCTCTACATATTTATACAGTTTACGGTGTATAAACCGGCAGCACAAGTCGCTCAGCAGCTCATCCTGCTCCAGTGTCCACTGCATAAAGACCGTCTGAATCATAGCTTCATCCATTAGTAGATACTGCTGGACCGTTACCTCACCCCTGAACAAATCCTTTAAAGGCTCAATCATGAACCCGAATGCGTACCCGCTCTCAAAAAGCTCCTTAGCCCTGCGGAAAATCTGCCGCAAAATAATTTCCGAGCTCCGTGTCACCGGATGGAAATAAACCTGCCAGTACATCTGGTACCGGGACATCAGATAATCTTCTATAGCATGCATGCCTGATTCTTTGACCACAACCCTGCCATTATAAGGGCGGAGCATTCTGAGGATCCGGTCGATATCAATAGTACCGTAGTTAACTCCGGTATAGTGGGCATCACGGAGCAGATAATCCATCCGGTCCGCATCAAGCGGTCCCGACACCAGATTTACTACAATTTCGTGCTCATAAGTTTTGGAGATGACAGAAGCGACCTTCTCGGGAAAATCCTCAGCTACCTCACGCAGAATTGCGGTAATCTCTGTATCCTCCAGAATGATCCGGCAAGTCCAGTCCTCATGGTTCATTTCAAAAGCTTCTTCTATGGAATGGGAGAACGGTCCATGCCCCACATCATGCAGCAGAGCTGCACATAGGGTCAGCAGATTCTCTTCAGGCATCCAGTCCTTATAACCGCTCCGTTCAAATTGCGAAATAATCCGCCGCGTAATTTCATATACCCCCAGCGAGTGCGAGAACCGGCTGTGCTCTGCACCATGGAAAGTGAGGTAGGAGGTGCCGAGCTGGCGGATCCGCCGCAGACGCTGAAACTCCTTCGTATTAATCAACCGCCAGATAATGGTTTCCTGTACGTGGACATAATTATGAACCGGGTCCTTAAAAACCTTCTCCTCTGACAACAGTTGTTTCATGGAATCAGCTCCTTTAGCTTAATTTTTATTAGTAATTCATTGGTATTACGTCTATAATAAAGAACTATGTCATAGTTTGTCGAATTATGGTATTTGAGCCGTCCATAAATCGACACTCCATTTTTATGCACTTTTCCGTGAAACCGGGATAACCGCAGGGGTTATAAAAGTTTTCTTTAAAATATTCCCTAAAATTAGTTTCAAAAAAGGTTGACTGTTTTGGGAATGGTTGGTATTATAAATATCATAAAACGGTGAACAATGTCGAATAATGACGCTTTGGAACTTTGAGAGGAGCAAGATTGCAATGATGAAATCAACAGGAATTGTAAGAAAAGTAGACGAGCTTGGACGGGTTGTTATTCCGATCGAATTGCGCCGTACTCTGGGCATTGGAGAAAAAGATGCGCTCGAAATTTACGTGGACGGTGAGCGGATCATGCTGAAAAAGTACGAGCCTGCGTGCATTTTCTGCGGCAATGCTGAGAACGTTACTTACTTCAAAGGAAAAATTGTTTGTCACGAATGCATTTCTGCTATCCCTACCCCTGTGACAAATTAAATCAAATCGGTTATAATAAGAACTAATCCAATTGTTAATTCTAACCTTTTTATATCTCCTTGGCCTCCCGTAAATGCGGGAGGTATTTTTTTTCGTTTATGACGGGGGCTTCCTGGCGGGGGCTTCCCCCGTTATCCCCCTTTATTTTGACTTCATCTAAAACTTTAAGCCAAGATGATTAAACCAGAATAAAAAAGTTAATTTTTTTCCTACCCTCCCAAACCCTCCCTGACAGGGAGGGCCCCAAAGGGCCCCGGCCCTCTTTCGGGCAAGCCCTCAGGGCCTTGTTATGCGAGTGACTCCCTGATAGGCAATTTGCCTATTAGGGCTGCGCAGGGCGCTCTCGTGATACGGATGAGGAGACACGCGTTCTCCCTGCGGGAATCGCTTACTGTGGTGGAATAGCTGTAGTCTAAACAGTTAAATTATCCCATATAGAATGGTAAATATTTTTAAATGCATTTTATACACTTATATCCATAATAAACCTCACCATTGAGTAATTCCCTTAATTATAAATGTATAAATTACATTTATATCTAATAAAAGGAACTATTTGTGCCGAATAGATGTACAAAATACAATTATTTCTGTAATTAATCTGATCACAGCAGCATATTTGGAGTTTTGTAGCTTCATTATAGAAGAGCATTAAACTGGACTCTTACGCTCTGCTCCCTCTCACTCCTGCTCCAGCAAGGCATTATAAATATCCCGTTTAGCCAGACCGCGGTCAGAGGCTGCTTTTTTCATGGCATCCTTACGGGTCAGGCCGGATGTTTCGTAGTGGGCAACATGCTGCTCTATACTAAGCTCACGCCACCATAAGGATTCGGCTAGTTCTGCTTCCTCTTTGCTTTCTCCCTCCACCACGATGACATATTCGCCAAGCGGCGGATGCTCTGACAGCCAGGTGATGCACTCCTCGATTGTACCGCGCAGAAATTCCTCATAGCGCTTGGTCAGCTCGCGGGCCAGGACGACACGGCGGTTGCCGAAAGCCTCCTGCAGGTGAGCCAGCGTCTTGGCTACCCGGTGCGGGGATTCGTAGAAGAGCAAAGTACTCTGCTCTGTACGCAGGCCGGTTAATACGGTGCGGATATCTTTGCGCTCACGCGGAAGGAATCCAATGAAGGTAAAGCTTGCGGTCGGCAGGCCGGAGGCAATTAAAGCTGACAACGCAGCGTTAGCTCCCGGAATCGGAATGACCGGAATTCCATGGCTGACAGCAAGTGCAACCAGGTCTGCACCGGGGTCGGATATGGCCGGCAGGCCGGCGTCGCTGACTAGTGCCAGATTTTTACCTTCTATTATATAGCGTATTAATTCAGGGCCGCTGGCTGCCTTGTTATGCTCATGATAACTGAACAGCATAGAGGGTGTTATTTCAAAATGACTCAGCAGCTTGCGCGTCTGTCTCGTATCCTCGGCGGCAATAATATCGCATTCCTGAAGCGTACGTACTGCACGGTAGGTCATGTCCTCCAAATTTCCGATTGGTGTAGCCACCAGATAGAGGCATCCGCTTCCTTCAGGCGCAGCAGTACCGGCTTCCGAATTTTTTTGAAAACTGCTCTGGCATTGTATGGTCATTGGCTGTTATCCTTTTTGTTTCCATAATAGATGTCCATGATTTCCGGACAATATTGATTGTCATCATTATATACGATGAGCGGCGGTTGTAAACGCACCTCAGGCTTGCCGTCGCGTGCCGCTTCAATTAATACCATATTGGCCTCCAAATGGGCGCGCGGGTGAACAAAACGGATCAGCTTGGGCTCCAGTCTGTTTTGTCTCATTAAACTGATGATGTCCACCAGCCGCTGCGGTTTATGCACCATGCTGACTTTGCCGCCGGTACGTACCAGCCGGACGCAGGCCTGAATGACCTCCTCCAGTGTACAGCCGATCTCATGCCGGGCCATCGCCTGATGCGTATTTAGCTTGAGATCGCTTCCGTTAAGCGGCATATACGGCGGGTTGACCGTTATAGCATCATAAACACCATAACCGGCTATGTTATGCAGTTCACGTAAATCCCCTTCATGAATCGTTACCCGCTCCTGCAGGCCGTTCATAGCTACACTGCGCCGGGCCATATCCGCCAGCCGGGGCTGAATTTCAATTCCTTCTATAGAAGCATTGGTCCGTGTAGTCATTAGTATAGGAATAACACCGTTACCAGTGCACAGATCCAGTACTCTTCCCCTTGGCGGAATACCCGCAAACCTGGCCAGCAATACAGCATCCATCGAAAAGCTGAATACCTCATCACTTTGAATAATCTGCAGGTCGTGAGTCAGTAGATCATCGATCCGTTCCGAAGAATGCAAGGGAACAGATTGTTTATTAAAGGAATTTGTCATCATTATCTCCTAAAGTGTCTAAATTCAAAAAAAACCGTAGGCGTAAATCCCCTACGGCTGGATATCCTCATTTATTAAGAAAAGAAAGACAGAACAGACAGTCACCCTCTGTGCGCAAATGCCCGAAATAGACATTGCAGATGTGAAAGCCTTCATGGTACAACCGGGCCAGGTTATCATAACCTTCCCCGACGACCTCCTCTGCTCCTTCAGCAGCAGCCAGTAGTGCTTCTGCTTCAGCTGTGTCCACGGCCGGATCCAAAGGTGCTTCCCTTTTCAGTATCTTGCGGAGCTGTTCATTTTCCAGACTGAGCCTTTGATTGGCTTCCATCAATTCCTTAACCGTCTGTTTCCAATCTCCGAGAGAAGCGCGCATCGTTTCCATCTGCGCTTCCATCTCCTGCATGTGTGCAAATATATTTATCTTCTCCAAGTTTCCACCCCGAAAGTAACCTTATATGGTTTACTTGACGACAACATCATCCATTGGAAGTTCCTTAACTTTGCCCACTTCGAACAGCTGTACATGAACCGTACGGCTTCCGGCATTAATTCCTACTACCTTGCCTTCTCCCAGTGAGGTTACGACAAGCTTGCCTACTGCCGGCATTTCTTCCTTCGTGCTTTCGTAATTATCATGCTCAAACTTCAGGCAGCACATCAGCCTTCCACATAAACCGGAAATCTTCGTCGGGTTCAGCGAAAGATTCTGATCCTTGGCCATCTTAATCGATACCGGTTCAAAATCACCCAGCCAGGAGGAGCAGCATAATACCCGCCCGCAAGGCCCCAGTCCGCCCAGCATTTTCGCTTCATCACGTACACCAATCTGCCGCAGCTCGATCCGGGTCCGGAAGATACTTGCCAGATCCTTAACCAATTCACGGAAGTCGACGCGTCCTTCAGCAGTAAAATAAAAAATAATCTTATTGCGGTCAAATGTGAACTCTACATCCACCAGCTTCATTTTCAGGCCATGATCGCGGATTTTATTTAAACAGGTGTTAAAAGCATCCTTTGCTGCACCCTTGTTCTCTTCCACCACACGGGCGTCGGTTTCACCGGCGATCCGCATGACCTTTTTGAGAGGCAATACAACATCGGCTTCCTGCACCTCTTTTTTGCCAACGACAACCTTACCGTATTCAACCCCGCGTGCCGTCTCCACAATAACGCATTGATCACGTTCAATCGGAAAATCCAGCGGATCGAAATAATATATTTTACCCGCTTTTTTAAAGCGGACGCCTACTACGCTGTACAAAAATTAACCCCCTTGTTTGCCGGTAAAAGGAACCCATTAAGCAAATCCGCTCCCTGGTGATCTATGCTTGTCCTTCCTCATCCGTTAAACCTTTACTTCCAGGCTGAAGCGTTGATCCGGAGGATTATATTATAACTAAGTCTTTAGCCTTCCAGTCGGATTAGAAACTGCTCCAGACAGAGAGCACTGTTGGCATTGGAACGGAGCTTGCGCTTACTCTCCGCTGCGGATTCCATATAAGCAACCCACTGCTCAGTGCTCCGCTCGCGGGCATGTCTGGAAATAAAGTCTAACTGATCTATGAAAACGATACTTTCGTGTCTGCGGTACAGGAAGTAGAGCATATCTTTAAACCAAAGGTGGAACATGCTGAACAGAGTATCCAAATGTTCCCCGAGCCCGGTCTTGGTCAGCTTCTGCCCGGCAGTTGCCACTGCAGTGCTGCCTTTGCCCATAGACTCCTTTGCTAATTGTAACACTAGATTTCTCATTTCTGCAAACCAATTCTGTGCCAAAAGTTCCCTGCAGCCATCAAGTCCGGAAGTGAGCGAAACCGCACACCTTGCCAGCGCTACCGGAACTCCTTCATCGGCCAAAGCCTGAAGCATGATATCCGGATGCAGCGGGCTGAACGGAATACGCTGGGTTCTGGACTGTATCGTCGGCAGCAGGGAACTGCTATTATCGGAAATTAGAATGCCCACTGCCGGTGCAGGAGGCTCTTCCAGAAATTTAAGCAGGCTGTTGGCGGCTTGCACCGTCATTTTGTCTGCTCCTTCTATAATATAAACCTTCGGGTTAACTCCTTCTGAACGGTAAGAGAACACGCGCTGCAGTTCACGGATCTGATCGATCTTAATGCTTGCCCCGTCAGGCTTCAGCAGCGTAAGATCAGGATGGTTTCCATGCTCCACCTTGCGGCACTCCAGGCATTCCCCGCAGGCATCGTCCTTAAGCTTGGTACAAAATATGGCCTGGGCAAACATCAGCGCCGTCTTCATCTGCCCGCTGCCGGCAGAGCCGGTGAACAGGTAGGCATGACTGACGGCATCCTTACGGAGCGCGTTTTGAAGCAGGCGCTTTGCATCGTCCTGGCCTAATATATCATGAAAAGGCATAAATTCCTCCAACTTCTTTTAAAAAGACAGATTAATCAGCATTCCGCGGATCTCTCCGACCCGTCCAAGCAGATCAACCCGGCCCTGCTCGCTTTCCAGCAGTTCATCTGCAAGATTAAGCAGGGCCGCATCGATTTCTTCCAGCAGCTTGTAGCGTTTCCCCCGGCCCCGCCGGTCCCAGCCTTTGGTTTCTTTAAGAATGACACCGCGCCGCGCCGTCTCTTCCAGAAACCGCTTGATCATATTTTTATATATAGCGAGCTCACGCACCGTCATGGATTTGGCCAGCCGGTCACCCTGCTGCTGAATATCCTTAATTTGGCGGTTCAGCTCATCCAGAGTCTTCTGCTCTCCCTGCTGCTGAAACACGTCATTAAAGCTTTTCTGCTGAACAGGTCTGCGCTCTGCATCAGCATTTGGCATCTCACTTTTCAGGGGCCTGTAGCCCGGATTGATTTTCAAAGGTATCTACCGCCCTTATTATGCTCAATAATGCTCAAAACGATCGACCGGAAGGACAAACACAGTAGCCCCGCCCACCTGTACTTCCACTGGTAGCGGCAGATAAGAATCCGTTGTTCCGCTCATTGGAGTGACCGGAGTGACGAGCTGTTCGCGCACCTTGCAGCTATTGCGGATTACACCGAGTACCGCATCTACCTGGGAGTCGTCTACCCCAATCAGGAATGTTGTATTTCCTGCCCGCAGAAACCCGCCGGTACTGGCCAGCTTGGTGGCGCGGAAATTGGCTTTGACGAGTTCGCTGGACAGCCGGTTGCTGTCTTTATCCTGGATAATTGCAATGATTAGATTCATCTCGCATTCCTCCTAAAGGTTTGGTCAAAACTTGTTTTTGCAGCAGTATACATACAGTACTATTTGACACTTATCTTAAAAATCCTTTAATATACGCTCTTTCAGCGTACGGACGATATCCTGCTCGACCAGATGAACCGGACGGTTCGCATCAAGTACAACGACACGCTCCGGATCGGACTGCACCACCTGCTGATAGCCCTCGCGAACCTTCTGGTGGAAGGCCAAATTCTCCAGATCAAGCCGGTTAACCTCACGGTCCTGGTTGGCAGCAATTCTTGCTAATCCCACTTCCGGATCTACATCAAGATAAAAGGTAAGGTCCGGCTTCAAGCCGCCTGTAGCAAAATCATTTATACTCTGCACATTTCCGATACCAAGTCCTCTGGCATACCCCTGATAAACGAGGCTGCTGTCGACAAAACGGTCACAAAGTACAGTAAGTCCCTGCTGGAGTGCGGGCTCGACCACCTCCGCCAAATGCTGGCTTCTTGCCGCCGCATACAGCAGCGCTTCCGTCCGCGAATCCATCGCTGTATGGGCAGGATCGAGGATGATAGAGCGGATCTTTTCGGCAATCTCAATGCCCCCAGGCTCCCTCGTAATGATATATGGCATGGAATGATTCTGCAGATAAGCCGCTACTCTGCCCAGTACCGTAGTTTTCCCCGCTCCATCGCCTCCCTCCAAAGTAATGAAAAAGCCTTCACGTCCCACTTATACTTCTCCGCCCTTCTGATTGTTGTAAACCGCAATATACTGTAATGCCGGATCACTGCAGGCCTGAAACTTGGCTCCGCCCGCTCTGAGCACCTCCAGCCTCCTGTATACTGCTTCATTTATTACCTCTCCCGGATACAAAAGCGGAATTCCAGGCGGATAAGGAATCACCATCTCCGCCGCTGTCCTCCCTACACTATATTCGAGAGGTATACTTTCGGTTTCTGCTGCTGATACAGGCTTTAGACTAAACCTTACCGGCTGTGAAAAAATCGGACCCGTGAAAATGTTCCACGTGGAAATATCCGGCGGCTGAGCAGATGCTGTATAGAAGCGGGCATCTACAGGAGGTTCAGCCTGATTATGAATGGGTGAGGCTTCTGCCAGGTCAGCGCCGGGTTGGGCTGGCTTCGCTTCTGTCAGATCAATACCTGGTAAGGCTGGCTTGTCCTTTGCCAGATCAATACCTGGTAAGGCTGGCTTGTCCTTTGCCAGGTCAGCGCCGGGTTGGGCTGGCTTCGCTTCTGCCTGTTCAAGACCAAGCGGGGCTGCCGCGGGTGCCCCGGCAGCTATGCCGCGCAGCACATCCAGCAGCGCGGCGGCCTCCTCAGCCTTCGAGCCGAGGCTGAAGGCCAGCACTACGTGCCGGTCGTCGCTCATCTCCGGCACGATGCCCTTCTCTTCGAGCCTGCGCTGCAGCTCGAAGCCCCCCAGGACCCCGGCGGCGTCATAAATGACCGCCTTAAAGGGGTCCTGGGTCGTGTACGCCGCCCCGCTGGCTGGCGGCGTGCCTGCTCCGGCGGCTGTGCCCGCGCCGCCGGGGGTCTGCTGCTGCGCCGCAGGCTGCAGCAGCTTAAAGCGCGGCAGCTCCGCCAGGCCGCGCTTTAGCACGTCCACGGCGGCAAGCCCTGCCGTGAAGGCCCCGGCGCGCCCGGTGTGCACCAGCCGCCGGGCCAGATCGAGCGAAGCCATCAGCGGATACGATGGGCTGGAGCTCTGGACCATGGCCAGCCGCTGCCGCAGCAGCGTGCGGTCAAGGCGCGGCCCCTGTACATGCAGCATGGCACCCATGGTCAGTGCCGGCAGCATCTTGTGCGTGGACTGCACCACGCCGTCCGCGCCGCAGGCCAGCGCCCCGGCCGGCAGCGCCGGGTGCTGCCCGTAATGCGCCCCGTGCGCCTCGTCGACCAGCAGCGGAACGCTGTGGTCATGGCAGATGCGCGCGAGGGGTGCCAGGTCTGTTCCCATGCCGTAGTAATTCGGCATGGTCACCAGCACAGCGGCGGCTTCGGGGTAGGCTGCGAGAGCAGCCTGAACCGCCTCAGCCGCCGGTGCCACCGCAAGCCCGCTGTCATCATCCAGCTGCGGCTCCACAAAAACAGCATTCACACCGGCCAGCATCAGCCCGTGTACCACCGACTTGTGGACATTACGCTGCAGAATCAGCGTCATTCCCGGTTCAGGACACACGGTCAGAATGAGTGCCAGATTACCGGCTGTACTGCCGCCAACCAGCAAAAAGCTCTCCTCCGCCCCAAAGCAATCCGCTGCCAGCTCCTGCGCCTCCTGAATAACACCCTCAGGATGATGAAGATCATCAGTCCCGGTAATTTCAGTAACATCGTACCTCATCATTTCACCAAGATAGCCTGCCCCTCCACTGGTGCTATAAGCGTTGCCATTCTTGTGGCCGGGCACGTGATAAGATATATTACCCTTAAGTCTATATTGTTCCAGCATTTCATATATAGGCGCCCTGCCAGGCTGTAACTTGTCCATGTTTATATATCCTTCCCTGGGGGTTACCTCTATTTTAACGCAAATGCGGCCAAACGCCTATAAAACCGTAGAAAACCCTCTGCTGCACAACAAAACGGCTCCTCCGCACCAATACAGAACGGGGAAGCCGTTATACGATTTGCCTGATATACAGCCACTGCGACACAACTTCACCGCCCGCTCTTTTTACGCCGTTGTTGTAAGCTATACCGTCCGGTCTATGCGTTCTTTTGCAGTCCGATTTTTTTCATCCGGCCAATGAAAAAACGGTACTTGATATCCTCAGCATCGGTACGCACCATCTCGCTCTCGCAATCCTCACATATAAAATGCGAGACAATTACAATCCCTTCCTGCTTCAGCTGCCCGCAAATAATGCAGGAATGTTCGATTTGCTGTTCCATTACCATCCCACCTTGACTCTTTTAAGAACAGTATGTTACACCTTCTATCATTTTAAACCTTTTCATAGTTTTTTCCTATCCTGCCCTGCCCAAAATATATATATTCTGTGATAAACCAAACGGTGATTAGCTGCCCAGATTTAACAAAATGCCTGATTCATCCGATATTATTAACATGAGTATCTACGAGGAGGCCTGAAATTTCGCTATGGAATCCAACACCAAAGGCGCAGCAACATTCTATCAATACAAGCTTATCAAAAAAATAAATCTGACAATTACAAAGCTGCGCATATATTACCTGCTTCCTCTGGTATTTCTGGTACTGGAGACTGTATTCCTCTCCTGGTGGAGCTTTCTGTATATGCTGATTGCTGCCCCTGTTATCTTATGGATCCAGTATGTCATTTCACGCTCGGTCCTGCTTATTACCGGCCACCCAATCGCAAAACGCTGGAAGATTTCCCTCCGCCTCCCCTGGTTAGGATATATGCCCGAGCAGTATATAAGCTATGATATCTTCCGTAAGGTACAGCTGCACAACTTATGGATTGGACTTTCGGTTACTGCGCTCTTTATTGTATGGGTACCTGCTGCCTTTACAGCTTCGCTGGCAGTCTGCCATTTCTGGCTGCTTCTGCCCCGCCTATACACCCTGTTAATGCTTCGCCGCAGCGATAAAAGCGGGATGCTTAAATTCAGCCCTGCAGATGCCTCCTATTATGCTCAGTAATTCCAAACAGCCATACATACCACATCACCGGCAGAGTGGAGCATGCTTAAATGCCATTGACCTGTCAAAAGATAATAAACGCCGTCCAATATGGACGGCGTTTATCTATTTGCTCTTAAGCCCTTTAATGGCTACCTTTTTTTCCTTGGGAATCATGACTATAAAATAACCGTCATGTACAGTTAGATGTACAATCAGACCTTCCCTTTGAAAGACCCGGGAATTACCGGAATCCTCATCCCCCTTTTGTTCCTTCCAGCCCCAGGCCTCTATTGCCTCCAGATATGGATCAGGCAGACCCTCCTTCTCCCTAAGCCCGGATAAAGAGTATCGTACATAGTCCATAGCCACATTTGTAGTCGTCCGGTCTGGAGAGCTTGCCTCCTTGGGTACAGGAAAACTCTTTTCATTTAAAGCTCCTTCAAAGCTATCCCAGTTAGGCTCTTTAGAGCTACAACCAATCATCGCAACACTCAATATACAAACAATGAATAATATCCATAAGTGCCGGTTCAACTTCATACCTTAAATCCTCCTTACAACCGCCATGCATCAAAAGACACAGGAAAATTCTACGTTAGAATTTATCAGTAGTTCATTCGTATTAAGGGCAATGCTTAATATTTGCACATTACTATTATACTTGGATAGACCATATCGTCGGTAACAAAAATGTCACTCAATTGAAAGCGTTTCATTACAAAATATTCTCTTTATCCTTGCTTCTTTTGTCTAGTAAAACAACAAAAAAAGTCATTGTCGATTGCTCAACAATGACTTCGTGTGCTTGGCGGCGTCCTACT
>NZ_CP152002.1:15000-20000 GCF_038595055.1 Paenibacillus sp. FSL R7-0345 | reverse complement strand
ATCACCCATAAAACGGGCTCTGACTTTTTGTAAGCACACGGTTTCAGGTTCTATTTCACTCCCCTTCCGGGGTGCTTTTCACCTTTCCCTCACGGTACTGTTTCACTATCGGTCGCCAGGTAGTATTTAGCCTTGACAGATGGTCCTGCCGGATTCATACGGGGTTTCACGTGCCCCGCACTACTCGGGATCCGTCTCGGAGAGAACACAGTTTAGGCTACAGGGCTTTTACCTCTATCGCGGGCCTTTCCAGACCTCTTCGCCTACCATATTCCTTTGTAACTCCATGTGAGACGTCCCACAACCCCAAGGAGCAAGCCCCCTGGTTTAGGCTGTTCCGCGTTCGCTCGCCGCTACTGACGGAATCACTATTGTTTTCTCTTCCTCAGGGTACTTAGATGTTTCAGTTCCCCTGGTCTGCCTCTGCACACCCTATGTATTCAGATGTGAGTAACTGCGAATTACCACAGCTGGGTTTCCCCATTCGGACACCCCCGGATCAAAGCTTGCTTACAGCTCCCCGAGGCAGTTTCGTTGTTCGCCACGTCCTTCGTCGGCTCCTGGCGCCTAGGCATCCTCCGTGTGCTCTTATTAGCTTAACCTCGATTTTCTCCGGAGGAGAAATATCGGACCATTGAATAAATTCAAGATCGTCATTTCCTTCGCAGAAAAATTCGCATCAACTAATAACTATTTCAACTTGCTTACACAAGTTTCAGCTAAAAGATGTTCTAAAACGCAAATTCGTTTCGGTATCCAGTTTTCAAGGATCAAGGTACTGCTGAGAGCTTAAACTCTCAAAACTGACCAACGAGTGAGTAACAGGCCTAAACCTGAGTTTTGGAAGCTTAGCTTCCGATTTGAATGTCACCGTTGCAGGTGACGATTCTCCATAGAAAGGAGGTGATCCAGCCGCACCTTCCGATACGGCTACCTTGTTACGACTTCACCCCAATCATCTACCCCACCTTCGGCGGCTGGCTCCCTTGCGGGTTACCCCACCGACTTCGGGTGTTGTAAACTCTCGTGGTGTGACGGGCGGTGTGTACAAGACCCGGGAACGTATTCACCGCGGCATGCTGATCCGCGATTACTAGCAATTCCGACTTCATGCAGGCGAGTTGCAGCCTGCAATCCGAACTGAGACCAGCTTTGCTGGGATTGGCTCCACCTCGCGGCTTCGCTTCCCGTTGTACTGGCCATTGTAGTACGTGTGTAGCCCAGGTCATAAGGGGCATGATGATTTGACGTCATCCCCACCTTCCTCCGGTTTGTCACCGGCAGTCACTCTAGAGTGCCCAGCTTAACCTGCTGGCAACTAAAGTCAAGGGTTGCGCTCGTTGCGGGACTTAACCCAACATCTCACGACACGAGCTGACGACAACCATGCACCACCTGTCTCCGATGCTCCGAAGAGGGGCACTATCTCTAATGCTTTCATCGGGATGTCAAGACCTGGTAAGGTTCTTCGCGTTGCTTCGAATTAAACCACATACTCCACTGCTTGTGCGGGTCCCCGTCAATTCCTTTGAGTTTCAGTCTTGCGACCGTACTCCCCAGGCGGAGTGCTTACTGTGTTAACTTCGGCACCAAGGGTATCGAAACCCCTAACACCTAGCACTCATCGTTTACGGCGTGGACTACCAGGGTATCTAATCCTGTTTGCTCCCCACGCTTTCGCGCCTCAGCGTCAGTTACAGCCCAGAAAGTCGCCTTCGCCACTGGTGTTCCTCCACATCTCTACGCATTTCACCGCTACACGTGGAATTCCACTTTCCTCTTCTGTACTCAAGCCACCCAGTTTCCAGTGCGACCTCAGGTTGAGCCCAAGGTTTAAACACCAGACTTAAATAGCCGCCTGCGCGCGCTTTACGCCCAATAATTCCGGACAACGCTTGCCCCCTACGTATTACCGCGGCTGCTGGCACGTAGTTAGCCGGGGCTTTCTTCTCAGGTACCGTCACTCCGGTAGCAGTTACTCTACCGGACGTTCTTCCCTGGCAACAGAGCTTTACGATCCGAAAACCTTCATCACTCACGCGGCGTTGCTCCGTCAGGCTTTCGCCCATTGCGGAAGATTCCCTACTGCTGCCTCCCGTAGGAGTCTGGGCCGTGTCTCAGTCCCAGTGTGGCCGTTCACCCTCTCAGGTCGGCTACGCATCGTCGCCTTGGTGAGCCGTTACCCCACCAACTAGCTAATGCGCCGCAGGCCCATCCCTTACCAGCAGATTGCTCCGCCTTTCATTCTCTCCTCATGCGAAAAGAGAAATTATCCGGTATTAGCTACCGTTTCCGGTAGTTATCCCAGACTAAGGGGCAGGTTGCCTACGTGTTACTCACCCGTCCGCCGCTAAGCTTACCCCGAAGGATAAGCTCCGCTCGACTTGCATGTATTAGGCACGCCGCCAGCGTTCGTCCTGAGCCAGGATCAAACTCTCCAATAAGGTTTTTCCGAACAGCTACTTCACCCGAATGACTCCGAGGAAATAACCATCCGAAAACTATCGAAAAGAGCGATTGCTCATTTTGAAACATCTGACGAGAATTTACATTCTCTACTTTGGATCTCACCGAAGTGATTTCCGATACTCACTCGTTGTTCAGTTTTCAAAGATCAAGCTCGTTGTTGACTTCGATGTTCTCGTCGTCAGCAACTCTTATACTATATCACATCCAGCCGTTCGATGCAAGCTCTTTTTTTAATTTCTTTTTCCGAGCTTGGCGTCTTGCTTTTCAGCATTTCTTGGCCAGAAATAGAATATATCATGTATAGATATTTAATGCAAGCATTATTTTAATTTTGCTTTGTAGACCTTCGGCTGCTTAAGCAAACACCTAAGCTCACTCTATTATACATCAGCAGCTCCACCGTAACCAAGGCCATTATCGCAGGCCGGATGGGTTAAACCTCATTTTACTATTAAAATTGATCCTGGTCTGATTTAGTTTCCATTAAGTTAAAATAGATATTTCAATCTGTGCAGATCCTCAGTTCCTGCCTAAGTTTAACTGAACCCTAATACTAAAATGATTGCTTTTATTTCGTAATAAACCAATTGACAAGTAACAATTATAATTAGTTGAAGGGTATTTATGCATCTTCTCAGTAAAGTCTCAAGCTAGTTAATGAAAAAACACCTCTATTTAACAAGCTCAAAAACTAAAGCCAAACTTAAACTATTTGTGTAACTCTGAACAAAACAAAAAACACCCCTTTGAGGGATGCTTTGTTTGTGCTTGGCGGCGTCCTACTCTCCCAGGACCCTTCGGTCCAAGTACCATCGGCGCTGGAAGGCTTAACGGTCGTGTTCGGGATGGGTACGCGTGGAACCCTTCCGCTATCGCCACCAAACGGGCATTTACAGCGTAAATGCTTCAGGAACTTGATTCCTGAAAACTGAATCCGAAACGAATCTGCGTTTATAGATATTGGATAAGCCCTCGACCGATTAGTATTGGTCAGCTCCATGCATTGCTGCACTTCCACCTCCAACCTATCTACCTCGTCGTCTTCAAGGGGTCTTACATACTGGGAAATCTCATCTTGAGGGGGGCTTCACGCTTAGATGCTTTCAGCGCTTATCCCGTCCGTACGTAGCTACCCAGCCATGCTCCTGGCGGAACAACTGGTGCACCAGCGGTACGTCCATCCCGGTCCTCTCGTACTAAGGACAGCTCCTCTCAAATTTCCTGCGCCCACGACAGATAGGGACCGAACTGTCTCACGACGTTCTGAACCCAGCTCGCGTACCGCTTTAATGGGCGAACAGCCCAACCCTTGGGACCTACTTCAGCCCCAGGATGCGATGAGCCGACATCGAGGTGCCAAACCTCCCCGTCGATGTGGACTCTTGGGGGAGATAAGCCTGTTATCCCCAGGGTAGCTTTTATCCGTTGAGCGATGGCCCTTCCATGCGGTACCACCGGATCACTAAGTCCGACTTTCGTCCCTGCTCGACTTGTAGGTCTCGCAGTCAAGCTCCCTTATGCCTTTGCACTCTTCGAATGATTTCCAACCATTCTGAGGGAACCTTTGAACGCCTCCGTTACTCTTTAGGAGGCGACCGCCCCAGTCAAACTGCCCGCCTGACACGGTCCCCGTACCCGTTTAGGGTACCAGGTTAGAACCTAGATACGATCAGGGTGGTATCCCAACGGCGCCTCCACAGAAGCTTGCGCTCCTGTTTCTACGGCTCCCACCTATCCTGTACAGATCGTACCCAAATTCAATATCAAGCTGCAGTAAAGCTCCATGGGGTCTTTCCGTCTTGTCGCGGGTAACCTGCATCTTCACAGGTATTAAAATTTCACCGGATCTCTCGTTGAGACAGCGCCCAAGTCGTTACGCCATTCGTGCGGGTCAGAATTTACCTGACAAGGAATTTCGCTACCTTAGGACCGTTATAGTTACGGCCGCCGTTTACTGGGGCTTCGGTTCATAGCTTCGGGTTGCCCCTAACCACTCCCCTTAACCTTCCAGCACCGGGCAGGCGTCAGCCCGTATACTTCGCCTTGCGGCTTCGCACAGACCTGTGTTTTTGCTAAACAGTCGCTTGGGCCTTTTCACTGCGGCCCCCTCGGGCTATTCACCCTACCGAGGCACCCCTTCTCCCGAAGTTACGGGGTCATTTTGCCGAGTTCCTTAACGAGAGTTCTTCCGCGCGCCTTAGAATTCTCTTCTCGCCTACCTGTGTCGGTTTGCGGTACGGGCACCTTCTCCTGGCTAGAGGCTTTTCTTGGCAGTGTGAGATCATGACCTTCGCTACTATAATTTTCGCTCCCCATCACAGCCCAGCCTTAACGATGTGCGGATTTGCCTACACATCAGCCTCACTGCTTAGACGGACATCCATCAGTCCGCGTCACTACCCTCCTGCGTCACCCCATCGCTCATAGCGGATTACGGTGGTACAGTAATTTCAAACTGTTGTCCTTCGACTACGCCTGTCGGCCTCGCCTTAGGTCCCGACTTACCCTGAGCGGACGAGCCTTCCTCAGGA
>NZ_CP152002.1:0-12500 GCF_038595055.1 Paenibacillus sp. FSL R7-0345 | reverse complement strand
ATTTCACCGCTACACGTGGAATTCCACTTTCCTCTTCTGTACTCAAGCCACCCAGTTTCCAGTGCGACCTCAGGTTGAGCCCAAGGTTTAAACACCAGACTTAAATAGCCGCCTGCGCGCGCTTTACGCCCAATAATTCCGGACAACGCTTGCCCCCTACGTATTACCGCGGCTGCTGGCACGTAGTTAGCCGGGGCTTTCTTCTCAGGTACCGTCACTCCGGTAGCAGTTACTCTACCGGACGTTCTTCCCTGGCAACAGAGCTTTACGATCCGAAAACCTTCATCACTCACGCGGCGTTGCTCCGTCAGGCTTTCGCCCATTGCGGAAGATTCCCTACTGCTGCCTCCCGTAGGAGTCTGGGCCGTGTCTCAGTCCCAGTGTGGCCGTTCACCCTCTCAGGTCGGCTACGCATCGTCGCCTTGGTGAGCCGTTACCCCACCAACTAGCTAATGCGCCGCAGGCCCATCCCTTACCAGCAGATTGCTCCGCCTTTCATTCTCTCCTCATGCGAAAAGAGAAATTATCCGGTATTAGCTACCGTTTCCGGTAGTTATCCCAGACTAAGGGGCAGGTTGCCTACGTGTTACTCACCCGTCCGCCGCTAAGCTTACCCCGAAGGATAAGCTCCGCTCGACTTGCATGTATTAGGCACGCCGCCAGCGTTCGTCCTGAGCCAGGATCAAACTCTCCAAATTGGTATTTAGAAAGAGCGATTGCTCATTTTTGAAACATCTGACGAGAATTTACATTCTCTACTTTGGATCTCACCGAAGTGATTTCCGATACTCACTCGTTGTTCAGTTTTCAAAGATCAAGCTCGTCGTTGACTTCCATGTTCTCGTCGTCAGCAACTCTTATACTATATCACAACCAGTCGTTCGATGCAAGCTCTTTTTTAATTTCTTTTTTCGAGCTTGGCGTCGATGCTTTTCAGCATTTCTTGGCCAGAAATAGAATATATCATGTATATAGATTTAATGCAAGCATTATTTTAAAACAATTAAAACAAAGGCTGTACCTATCCCTCACCCTCTATACAAGGCTTCTGAGATAAGACAGCTCTATTGAAGAGTTAGTTAAAGCACAGCATTAAGCAATGATCTCTTTAATGTGCAGTTCCCGTTCCAACATCAGATTTACAATCCGGCCCTCCACTTGCACCATTGGACGTGTAGGATTGCTGCGGTCTGTGAAGATGATCTCCCCATGGCGGCCGTCACTCAGCTTAATTCTGGTTCCATTATAAAGATCTGTCGTTTTCTGAATAAAAGTCTGAACAATAACCGGATCCAGCTTCCCGAAGCTCTCCGCCAGTATCTGCTCAAGAACCAGATAAGGCGACTGGGCCTTTCTATATGCCTTCTTCAGAGTCATTGCGTGAAAGATATCGGCTACCGCTACAATTTTGGCATAGAAGTGAATCTGAGAGCCTTCGAGACGCAGCGGATAGCCTGATCCGTCTATTTTTTCATGATGCTGGAGTGCGGCAAGTCTGACACCCTCGTTAATAGCCGTAACATTGCGCAGCAGCTGGTAACCATAAGTTGTATGTCTGCGCACTTCCTCTAACTCAGCTCCGGTCAACGGGGTCGGCTTCTGCAGTAATGAAACATCGACCTTGGCATTCCCGATATCATGCAGCAGACCGGCAAAGGCAGCCTGCATCCAATCCTTTTGCGGATAGCCGCACCATTGGGCAATCTTATATGAGGTTAGAGCCGAAAGCACAGCGTTATGATAATTATATTCCTCGTCATGGACAACCCGGGGAGAAAATTTTAAAACATGATAGTCCTTGAGTTCATTAATTAGCGCCTCCAGTTGACTGCGGATCTCCAGGATCGGCAGGGGGGCAGCAGCGACAGAGCGGTAAATCTGTTTAACCAGGACCAGCATTTTTTCATATTCATCATGCAGTGTTGAATTGCTCTTGGCAAGCAGGGATTCATCAATAGTAGCACCTGCTTTGACCGATGTGTTTTTTGCTGCTGTTTTAGCTTGCTCAGGGGCTTTATTATCGTTCTGTACACCTTCAATTTCTACAGACTGCACCAAAAATGCCTGCAGAATCTCGATATCCCGCGGGAGTACTACCTTACCTTTAGAGAACAACAGTCCACCCAAAGGGGTAGTGACATCTTTTATAATCTTTGAACCCGGTTTTACTTCTGCCACAGATATACTTGGCATTCACTCAGCCCCTCTGTTTCTGTAAAACTGCCCATCGCTTAATCCTCTAATTATATTATGGATCTTTAGAAGCGACTAGATATGGCGCAGCAATTCCACAAATAAATTAAAAAAACACGGGTTTCTGAGATCAGAATACCCGTGCTCCGTCATTGCTTGCTATTCGAGACTATCCTCTTCACCCTCAGCATCCGCCAAAGGCTCCGAATCATTCACTGCCTCTGTATCCACTGTCAGTGTGTCTTGTCCATCCTCGCCGTCCTCATGATCAGGCAGCTCGTCTTCTTCTTTATCCGCTCTGCACAGCGTAGCTACAGCATCATCCTCACGGATGTTAATCAGCTTAACGCCTTGAGCATAACGGCCCATAGTCGAGATTCCATCCATGCTGGTGCGGATCAGTGTTCCACTTGTCGTAATGATCATCAGGTCCTCATCGTTCTTAACAACCTTCAGACCAACTACCGGGCCGTTTTTGTCGGTGAGGTTAATTGTCTTAATCCCCTTACCGCCACGAGTCTGGGAACGGTAATCACCGGCAGGCGTCCGTTTGCCGTAGCCTTTGGTTGTTACGATCAGTACTTCAAGATCCTTATCTACGCAGTCCATACCAATGACATGGTCATCATCATCAAGGGTAATTCCCTTAACGCCTGTTGCACTACGTCCCATTGAACGGACATCATTCTCCGAGAAGGTAATGGACATCCCGCGTGCTGTACCGATAATCAGGTTCTGCTGACCGTCAGTCAGCTTCACTTCAATCAGGGAATCCTCCTCACGCAGGTTAATTGCGATGAGACCGCCTTTGCGGATATTGTTGTAATCCTCAAGCGGGGTCTTCTTCACAATACCTTCGCGGGTGGCGAAGAACAGATACTTATCACTGTCTGTCTCTTCCACCTGGATTACAGCACTGATCTTCTCACCCTGCTCAATCTGAATCAGGTTGATAATCGGTGTTCCCCGCGCTGTGCGTCCAAGCTCTGGGATTTCATAGGCCTTAATCCGGTATACCTTACCCTTATCGGTAAAGAACAACAGATAATTGTGGGAGTTACTCACAAAGAGGTGCTCTACAAAATCCGCGTCCTTTGTATCCATCCCGATTACGCCGCGTCCGCCCCGCTTCTGGCTGCGGTACGTGCTGACCGGCAGACGTTTGATGTAGCCGGTGTGTGTAATCGTAATAACAACCTCTTCACGCGGGATCAGATCCTCATCAAGGATGCTTTCTTCTCCCACTGTAATTTCGGTCCGCCGCTCATCAGAGTACTTATCACGGATTTCCTGCAGCTCGTTGCCGATAATCTCCAGGACAAGATGCTCGTTAGCCAGGATTTCCTTGTACTCGGCAATTTTGGCCAGCAGCTCATTATATTCGTTCTCGATCTTCTCCCGTTCCAGACCGGTCAGGCGCTGCATCCGCATATCGAGGATAGCCTGTGCCTGCTCAACGCTGAGCTTGAATGTTTCCATCAAACCTTCGCGGGCGATATCGGTTGTGCGCGAGCCTCTGATCAGAGTAATGATCCGATCCAGATTATCGAGCGCTATACGCAGGCCTTCCAGGATATGTGCCCGTGCTTCCGCTTTTTTCAGATCAAAGATGGTCCGGCGGCGGATGACTTCGATCTGATGCTGCAGATAATGATACAGCACATCACGAAGATTAAGGATCTTCGGCTCATTGCCTACAATCGCCAGCATATTGATACCGAATGTGGATTGCATAGCTGTGTGCTTGTACAGGTTGTTCAGTACAACGCTAGGATTCACATCACGCCGCATCTCGATGACAACGCGCATACCGTTACGGTCTGACTCGTCACGCAGATCGGTAATCCCTTCAATCCGCTTTTCGCGGACGAGCTCGGCAATCTTCTCTACCAGTCTTGCTTTGTTGACCTGGTAAGGCAGCTCATGCACGATAATCCGGGCTTTGCCGTTGTTCTCTTCAATTGTTGCCTTGGCACGCATGGTTACAGAGCCGCGGCCGGTGCGGTAAGCCTGACGGATGCCTTCACGGCCCAAAATGTATCCGGCCGTCGGGAAATCCGGGCCTTGAATATATTCCATAAGCTCCATTGGTGTAATATCCGGATTCTTGATCATGGCCTGTACACCATCAATGACCTCACCCAGATTATGCGGAGGAATATTGGTGGCCATCCCTACCGCGATCCCTGATACCCCGTTAACAAGCAGGTTCGGATAACGTGCAGGCAGCACGACAGGCTCATGCTCTTCACCGTCATAGTTAGGCGCGAAGTCAACTGTCTCCTTGTTGAGATCACGGAGCATTTCACCAGCAATTTTGGATAGACGTGCTTCTGTATAACGCATTGCCGCAGCCATGTCACCATCGACCGATCCGAAGTTTCCGTGGCCGTCCACGAGCATATAACGCATTGAGAAATCCTGAGCCATACGTACCATAGTCTCATATACGGCAGAGTCACCATGGGGGTGATACTTACCGATAACCTCGCCGACGATTCTCGCTGACTTCTTATGAGGTTTATCCGGGGACATTCCGAGTTCTGACATCGCAAACAGAATGCGCCGGTGAACAGGCTTGAGTCCGTCCCGCACATCCGGCAAAGCCCGGCTGACGATAATGCTCATCGCATAATCCATAAAGGATTCGCGCATTTCCTCGCCAATGTCCCGGTCTTTGATTTGCGGGTTATTTTGTTCAGCCATGAGTTGCTGGACCTCCTTCAGTTAAAAACCGCTACCCTTAATTATATTACTTTCACAAAAGCAGCACAATTAAACAGGGTAGCGTTATATCTGCTAATATTCATTTCTTTTAGCAACGGCTGGGGTAAATGCCCTTTCCGCCATTGCCTCCAGTACATAGACTATACAGACAAGTGGAACGGGTTTATGGCCCTTTTTAGAGCAGTACAGGTATAGCCCCATATCCTAATATTATAACATTATTTAGTTAACTTGTCCTGACAATTAAGAGCGCAGTCTGCAATTAAGAAATAGGCTGGGAGGAAAATAATGAGGATTCAACGCGTGTCCAGCAAATGGGCTAAAACCAAAGTCATCCTGCAAAACCGCCAGCTGGCGATCTTTATTCCGGAAACGCGAAAATATAGTCTGGACCATTTGACTGAGCTGCTTGATGTCTATGGCACGGTATATATTAAGCCTGACCGGGGTACCTACGGCATAGGGGTTATGCGGGCAGAGCGGCGTATTGTACATTTGAGTCCTGGCGGACAGCCAAGGGACGGGGATTTTGAGGGTAAAAATGATGAGCCTGTAACGCAGGAGCAAACCATGTATGTTCTGCGCTATGTAAAAGAGGCCGAAGTGTATAACTCAGCTGCCGAACTCCATGCTGCTATTCTCCCCAAGCTGAAGGGGCGCCCTTATCTGGTTCAGCAGGGTATCGACCTGCTCAAGCATCATGAGCGGCCGTTTGATCTGCGTGTACTTACGCAAAAGACTCCCTCAGGCGGATGGGAAACTACCGGTATGCTCGGAAGAGTAGCCGCTCCGCAGAAGGTAGTTACCAACTATCATAATGGCGGCAGTATCCTTTCTGTCGAGGTCCTATTTAAAGAGCAGATGAGCCAGAGCGAGATGGCCGGTATGATTCAGCAGCTGAAGTCACTGGGTGTTAGGATCGGAGTACAGCTCGAAACAGCCTATCCGGGGCTCAAGGAAATCGGGCTTGATGTCGCACTTGACCAGCATCACGATCTTTGGCTGCTTGAGGTCAATACCCTGCCTGCCATTATGGTATTCAAAACCTTTCCCGACAAATCGATTTACCGCAAAATCCGCCGTTATGCCATCGCTTATGGACGCCTGAAGAAACCACTGCCCACAGGTCGTGCCCGTAAAAAGCTGGTTGCCAGGCCATAATAACACCGTAATAGCTGTAGAATATAAAAGAACCCCCAGCCTTCTATTCAATTCCGAATAGAAGCCGGAGGTTCTTGTTATATACCGGTCATATTATACGTCAAGGTTGCGTACAGACTGTGCATGCTCCTGGATGAATTCACGGCGCGGCTCTACGTTATCGCCCATAAGCGTATCGAAGATCCCGTCAGCCAGTATTGCATCCTCAATGGTAACCTGAAGCATCGTACGGCTCTCAGGATCCATTGTAGTATCCCATAGCTGTGAAGCATTCATCTCTCCAAGTCCTTTGTAACGCTGAACGTTGACTTTTACATTCTCGCCGAAGCCGGCAATGATCTCATCACGTTCCTTTTCGGACTGTGCATAGCGGATTACCTTATTGCGCTCAATCTTGAAGAGCGGCGGCTGGGCAATATAGATAAAGCCCGCCTCAATAATCTTCCGCATATACCGGTAGAAGAAGGTCAGCAGCAGGGTACGGATATGGGCTCCGTCGACATCGGCATCGGTCATGATGACGATTTTGTGGTAGCGCGCCTTGGACAGGTCAAAGTCATCGCTGATTCCGGTGCCCAGTGCGGTAATAATCGATCGTATTTCTCCATTCGACAAAATACGGTCCAGACGTGCCTTCTCCACGTTCAGGATCTTCCCGCGCAGCGGCAGAATCGCCTGAAAATGACGGTCACGTCCCTGCTTGGCGGACCCGCCGGCAGAGTCGCCTTCGACGATATACAGCTCACTGATCGAAGCATCCTTGGACGAGCAGTCAGCCAGTTTACCCGGAAGGGCGCTGACTTCAAGCGCGCTCTTACGGCGTGTCAGCTCACGCGCTTTGCGGGCTGCTTCACGGGCACGGGAAGCCTGCAGCGACTTCTCCAGCACGCGCCGGGAAACCGCCGGGTTCTCTTCCAGGAACTCCTGCAGCTTCTCGCCGAACAGCGACTCCACTATGCCGCGGACTTCACTGTTGCCCAGCTTGGTCTTCGTCTGGCCTTCAAACTGCGGCTCAGGGATTTTGACAGAAATAATTGCCGTCAAGCCCTCACGCACGTCATCTCCGGTAAGGTTGTTACTGCTGTCCTTGATTACGCCGGTCTTGCGGGCATAGTCATTAATAATCCGGGTCAGCGCACTCTTGAAGCCCGATTCATGCGTTCCGCCTTCATGCGTATTGATGTTATTGGCAAAAGAGTAGATGTTCTCTGTATATGAATCGTTATACTGCAACGCCACTTCAACAGCAATCATATCCCGTGAGCCTTCCACGTAGATCGGCTCCTCGTGCAGCGCTTCTTTTTTCTCGTTCAGATACTTCACATACTCGACAATACCGCCGTCATATCTGAATGTGTTCGATGTTCCGGTCCGCTCATCAAGCAGTGAAAGCTCAATTCCCTTGTTCAGGAAAGCCAGCTCCCGGATGCGGGTAAGCAGCGTTGTATATTCAAAAACAGTCGTTTCCGTAAAGATCTCCGGATCGGGAAGAAACGTTGTTGTTGTGCCAGTCTCATCGGAATCGCCGATAATCTTGATATCATATTGCGGAGCACCCCGTCTGTATTCCTGCTGATAGACATGGCCGTCGCGCTTAACATTTACAATTACCTTTTCAGACAATGCGTTCACTACTGAAATCCCTACACCGTGCAGACCGCCGGAAACCTTGTATCCGCCGCCGCCGAACTTACCGCCTGCGTGCAGGACAGTCATAACAACCTCAAGGGTGGATTTCTTCAGCTTCACGTTCTCGCCGACTGGAATACCACGCCCGTTGTCAATAACCGTAATACTGTTATCTTCATGAATAATCACTTGAATCCGGTCGCAAAAACCTGCCAGCGCCTCATCGATACTATTATCGACAACCTCCCAGACCAAATGATGCAGACCTTTGGCGCTGGTAGAGCCGATATACATGCCCGGACGCTTCCGAACGGCTTCCAGCCCTTCAAGCACCTGAATCTGGCTCTCATCATATGTCGGTTGATTCATTGACATGCCTTCACCTACTTCTTTCAGATTATCTCTTGAAACCTCAACGATTTATATTTCAAACAAGATTTTGGCTCTTTTTTTGAGAGTGGAGGAGGATATAGGGGAGTAGTATACCGTATTTTTAGTGACGACGATAGATTTCGCTTCCTCTTCACCGATCCGTTCCAGTTTCTTGTCCTGGCTGGAATGAAGGATGAACTGTTTCGAAACCTTAGAGGACTTCTCGATCGATATATCAAATATAGCTATCAGCTCTGAAGATCTTATGACCTTCTCCCCGCCCAAATGTATATACATGCTCTGCCTCCGCTCTTTAATTCTCCACTTTTCCATCATGAACATGGTACAGGCTTGCGCCTTTCAGCTTATCCGTATTCAGAGTCTCCACACCCGTCGCAGTGATGAAGGTCTGCACCTTGCTCTGGAAGGTTTCTATAAGCTGGGTCTGACGATAGGGATCAAGTTCGGACAAAACATCATCAAGAAGCAGCACAGGATACTCTCCGATCTCCTCATGGATCAGTTCAATTTCCGCCAGCTTGAGCGATAAAGCTGCCGTACGCTGCTGTCCCTGGGAGCCGTAGACCTGAGCTTCTCTTCCGTTGATAAAAAAGGACAGGTCATCCCTATGGGGACCCGTCAGCGTCATGCCGCGCCTAATTTCCTGTTCTCTCGTTTGTGATAACTTTAACATAAATTTGTCCAATAAGACAGCTTCATCTTCCTCTTCGCGCTCGCCAAAGGAGGGAACATACTGGAGTTTGAGCTCTTCTCCGCCGTTCGTAATACCCTTGTGAATGCTTTCTGCCCATATCTGCAGCTTCTTTATGAATTGTTTCCTTTTTTTGACGATTTTAACACCATGCTCAACAAGTTGGGCATCCCATATTTCGAGCAGGTCCTTAGCGGCAGCCTCTTTACCCCATAGCTGTTTCAGCAGGTTACCCCGCTGGAGCAGCACTTTCTGATACTGCTGTAAGTGAAAAAGGTAGCTGGGCTGCACCTGGCCGATCTCCATGTCGAGAAAACGGCGGCGTATACCCGGCGTACCTTTAACAATCTCCAGATCCTCCGGAGCAAACATGACTACGTTCAGTGAGCCGACAAATTCACTTAACCGGCGCTGTTCCAGCCCATTTATTTTAGCCTTCTTGCCTCCCGCAGACAAGGTCAGCTCCAGCTTGAGATCCCCGTATTTGCGCTCAACCTCAGCGACAATCTGTGCGGACCCTGCCGGAGCATCGAACGAGATCAATTCCTTGTCCTTGGAGGTGCGGTGGCTTTTGGTCATTGCCAGTACAAACAGAGCTTCCATGAGGTTTGTTTTGCCCTGGGCATTCCGGCCGAGAATCAGATTGACATCGCCCAGGCTTTCCAGACGCAGCAGCTCATAGTTGCGATAATGCTGCAGACCGATATTTTTAACGAACACGAAGCTTAGGCCTCCCCGAAGTACTACTCTTGTATTCCGCCGCCTTCAACCTCGAAAACGCCGTTGTCCTGAACCTCTATTCTATCACCAGGATACAGCTTTCTTCCACGCCGTTCTTCCACTTCACCGTTAACAAGCACATGGCCCTCCTGCAGCAGAGCTTTGGCCATCCCCCCTGTGGATACACAATCAGAGAGCTTCAAAAATTGGTCGAGCTTAATATATCCACTGTGGATAAGTATTTTTTTCATGTTTTTTATCCTTTCCACTACTTATCCACAGGCACGTGAACAGCAGTTTTAGTTAGTTGTGCGGTAAGGCAGGATAACATACAGGCTGCGGCTTTCGTCAAGCGGACGGAGAATAATCGGGCTCATCATCCCTGTAAAAGCAATGACCAGCTGCTCGCTTTCGACAACCTTCAGCACATCCAGCATATATTTTGAGTTAAAGGAGATCTTCAGCGGCTCACCTTTAAAATCAATCACTTCCAGCTCTTCCCGGACTTTACCGAGCTCTGAGGAGCTGGAGGAAATTTCGACGTCACCGTTCTCCAGCGTCTGCATGCGCACAATGTTTGTTTTTTCCTCACGGGACAGCAAATAAGCACGGTCAATCGATTCGCTTAATTTTTTTGTGTCCAAAGTCAGTTCTGTTTTGTAGGTTGTCGGAATAATTCTAGAAGTATCCGGATAAATGCCGTCCAGGATGCGCGAATAGAACAGCACTTTATCAATTTTGAACAACACCTGGTTGTCGGCTACGACAATATCAACCAGCATATTCTGGTCTGGAATGATTTTACTCAGCTCGTTCAGCGTTTTACCGGCAATGACCACATTGGAGAACTGGACACTTTCAGTGCCTTCCAGATGTGCGGCTCTTGTCGCCAGCCGGTGGCGGTCGGTTGCTGTAAATTTAAATTCATTATCGGCCAGATTCCATAGGATACCGGTAAGAATCGGTGTTGTTTCCTGAGTGGAGATGGAAAAAGCGGTCTGCTTGATCATGTTCTTGAGCAGATCACCGGGCAGGGAGATGGTTTCGTTCTCCTCGATGCTAGGCAGAACCGGGAATTCTTCCGGATCAAGACCAACGATCTGAATTTCGGTGGAACCGGAGGAGATAAAGGTCTGGAACCCTTCCTTCACTTCCATGTGAATTTCCTTAGATGGCAGCTTTTTGATAATTTCGACAAAAAACTTTGCTGGAAGCACTACGCTGCCCGGCTGCTCGACTTTAACGATGGTATGGCTGTCGTTTTCAGCCGGAATAAAGGATTGAATTGAAATATCCGTATCGCTTGCAGTCAGTGTAACGCCCTGATGGCTAACCTCAAATTTAATACCGGTGAGAATCGGAATGGTGGTTCTGCTGGAGATAGCCTTGGATACATGCCCGATGGATTCGTTGAGCTCATTTTTGAGAATGCTTATTTTCATGATTTCACTCCTAGCTGGAAAATTGGGAATTGGTGCTTCGTAAATCTGCTTTAAAACCTGCTCTTAGAAGATTAATTATTATAGATCTTTAATAGTATTAGTAGTAGGGGCTCCGTTTATGTGGATAAGTCTCCAAAACAGCATAAAATTAAGCCTACCCACATGTGTATAGATTGTGTATAGGCTCTTAGTTCCTCTTAGGAAGGATTTTTAATTTTCTCTGCTAGATTATTTACCACTTTGTACAACTCCTGATCGACCTTTAATGACTGCGTAATCTTCTCATGAGCATGGATAACGGTTGTATGGTCGCGCCCTCCGAAGGCTTCCCCGATCTTGGGCAGCGAATAGTCCGTCAGCTCGCGGGACAGATACATCGCGATTTGCCGCGGAAAAGCGACAGCTTTGGTGCGTTTGCGCGCTTTAAAATCTTCCATGCGCAAATTGTAGTATTCCCCGACCTTTTGCTGAATATCTCCGATGGTAATCATCTTCGGCCGGCTGGACGGGATAATATCCTTCAGTGCTTCAGCTGCCAGATGAGTTGTTACATCCTGGTTGGTCAAGGACGAATAGGCAACGACCCGGATCAGCGCGCCTTCCAGCTCGCGGATATTCGTATCAATCTGGTTGGCGATATACATCATAGCCTCATTGGGGATGTCAAGGTTCTCCGCCTTGGCCTTTTTGCGCAGGATAGCGATCCGTGTCTCCAGATCCGGCGGCTGAATATCTGTAATCAGTCCCCATTCAAACCGGGAGCGCAGCCGTTCTTCCAGGGTCGGAATTTCCTTCGGCGGACGGTCACTGGAGATGATAATCTGCTTGCGTTCTTCGTGCAGGGCATTAAACGTATGGAAAAATTCCTCCTGCGTTGATTCTTTGCCGGCAAGGAATTGAATGTCATCAATCAGCAGAATATCAACATTACGGTATTTGTTGCGGAAGCTTTCACCGCGGTTATCACGGATGGAGTTGATGAATTCATTCGTGAATTTCTCGGATGAGATGTAAATAACCTTATTGTTGGGGTTATGCTCCAGCACATAGTGCCCGATGGCATGCATTAAGTGGGTCTTTCCGAGTCCTACACCGCCATATAGGAACAGGGGATTGTAGGCTTTGGCAGGCGCTTCGGCCACAGCCAGTGAGGCTGCATGCGCAAAACGGTTGCCGGAACCGATTACGAATGTGTCAAACGTATATTTCGGATTGAGCAGATGAGTCTGCGCTTCTTCACGCGACACAGCCGGCGAAGGTGCGGCCTGTTGGATTACGGGCTCTGCAGGCTTGTTCTCCTCAATGACAAATTTGACGTCTACCTGTTGTCCTGTAACCTCATAAACTGTAGCTCCTACCAGCTTGGTATAACGACTTTCCAGCCATTCTACAGCAAAGGTTGTAGGCGCCGAGATGATCATGGCCTGCGAACTGAATGAGATTGCCTTCGTCGCTTTAAACCATGTATCAAAGCTCGGTTTGCTTAGTTTAGTTTGAATAATCGATAGAATTTGCTGCCATAATTCAGAGGTATGGCTGTCCAC